>JAZNVS010000118.1:0-55497 GCA_045592965.1 Bacteroidales bacterium
AAACCGAATTTTGAACAGAGGAACAACACGAGAACCGCGTTCATGATGTAGTAACCGAATCTTTCTCCCATGTTACTGAGAGCAGCGGCTAACAGACCTTTTGGATGTCCTTTTAACATAATGTTTTTTAATTTTTAATTATACAATAAATTTAGTTCGTTTTCAATAGAGATTCAAAGTCGCAAAGTCGCATATCGCAAAGCTCTTGTCATCACAACTTTGAGTCTCTGCGTCTCTCAGACATTGCGTCTTTAAAAAGCAGGGCAAAGATAATAAAATTTCTGAGATTTTTAATGTTTTTTTTTATCGTTTAAATATCAATAACAAAACTGTATCATCCTATTTCCTTTTCTAACGTATCATATATATATACCGGACTTTGAAAATATAAGCCTGTTTCGGTATTATTGAGATTAACAAAAGTTTGTGAATTGTAGAACACATCCATTGCATCGGAAACCGACATATTTCTTTTTTCAACGAGCATGGTAATGACATCTCGAATAGTGCACTCATTCATATATTCAATCTCACTCATATTCTGTTTAGTTTTGATATTGCTTTCTCTGTCCCAAAGAAATATTGAAAAGTAATACCTTTGATATATTTTAACCTTTCTCTGAATATTTCAATGTCAATATTGTTTTCTAAAAGATTACGAATTTGGACTCCTATTTTGTCGTTTGCTATTGGACCGTATACAATATCATAGTCATGAATGTTTATGTCAGTTTCATTCATTCTGTTTCTAAGAATAAAATCGCTCCATTCGACAGAATAAGTCTCGAATGATAGAAAATTCAAATTTCCGTCAAAAAGGACATTATGATCAAACTCGTAGGATATAACGACAGGATCGGTTTTATACTGAATTGACTTAAATGTCGCCAACTTTAAAGCTTGATCATAACTATCTGACAAATAAAAACCTTTCCCGAAATCTTTTCCCTTATTAGATTTAGAAAGGTCTATTCTGTCAAAATTCAAATATGTTCCATGATAAAGGATCATTATAAATTTCCTCCATTTCTTCTACAGAAAGCCGACATTGATTCTATCATATACTGATAACTCATAGTATGTGCAATCTCATACTGATCTTCTAAAAACAAAAGAGCCTTGTATTTTTTAAGATAGCGATAACTCTCTTGTAACGATAATTCATAACGCTGAGCAAACTCGCTGATAAAGATTACAATATACTCTATTTTGTTTCTATTATCCATCTTGTATTTTCTACATACTAACAATCAAATCATCATCTTTGATGCAAAGATAATCTTTTTTTTTGTCAGTTCACAACTTTATGGACAACAAAATTGTGAACTTTTGATCATCAACAAAAAAAATCTTTTGTCTTTTGTCTTTCGTCTTTTGCCTTTTCTTATCTTTGCACCTTAAATATTTTTAGACAATGGAAATCAGCAGTAAATACAGTCCGCAGGATACCGAAAATAAATGGTATCAGCATTGGTTAGATAAGAATTATTTTCACTCAACACCTGATGAGCGTGAACCTTATACAATAGTAATCCCTCCACCGAACGTGACGGGCGTGCTTCACATGGGGCACATGATGAACAACACTATACAAGACGTCCTTATCCGTCGCGCTCGTATGCAAGGCAAAAACGCCTGCTGGGTTCCAGGTACCGACCACGCTTCTATAGCTACAGAAGCTAAGGTGGTGGCAAAACTCGCCGAACAAGGCATCAAGAAAACAGACCTCACCCGCGAAGAATTTCTCAAACACGCTTGGGACTGGACTCACGAACATGGAGGCATCATCTTGAAACAATTACGTCGCCTCGGCGCATCCTGCGACTGGGAACGCACCTCCTTCACCTTAGACGAGACTCGTAGCAAAAGCGTCATCCACGTGTTCTGCGACTTATATAAGAAAGGTCTCATCTACCGCGGCGTCCGCATGGTCAACTGGGATCCTAAAGCTCTCACCGCCCTCAGCGATGAAGAAGTGATCTACAAAGAAGAACATAGCAAACTTTTCTACTTACGTTATAAAATAGAAGGCGAAGACGGATACGCTATAGTGGCAACAACACGTCCTGAGACTATCATGGGCGACACCGCTATGTGTATCAACCCTAACGACCCTAAAAACGAACATCTTAAAGGCAAGAAAGTCATAGTGCCTCTCGTAGGTCGCGCCATACCTGTCATAGAAGACGAATACGTCGATATTGAATTCGGTACAGGTTGCCTTAAAGTAACTCCGGCTCACGACGTGAACGACTATATGCTCGGCGAGAAATATAATCTCCAAAGCATCAACATCTTCAACGACGACGCTACTATCAGCGAGGTTGCCGGAATGTACGTAGGCATGGACCGTGACGCTGTACGTAAGCAGATAGTGAAAGACTTAGACGCTGCCGGTCTCTTAGAAAAAGTTGAAGACTATAATAATAAGGTAGGATATTCGGAACGTACTCACGTCGCCATCGAGCCGAAACTCTCTATGCAATGGTTCCTCAGAATGGAACATCTCGCTGAGATAGCTCTTAAACCTGTCCTCGACGGTGAGATTCAGTTCTATCCTTCAAAATATGTAAACCTCTATCGTCACTGGTTAGAAAACATCAAAGACTGGTGTATCAGTCGTCAGCTTTGGTGGGGTCACAGAATACCGGCTTACTTCCTCCCAGAAGGCGGCTATGTGGTGGCAGAGACTCCAGAAGAAGCTTTATGTCTCGCTAAAGAAAAAGCAGGCGACAACATCACAATGGAAGACTTAAAACAAGATCCGGACTGCTTAGACACCTGGTTCTCATCATGGCTCTGGCCTCTCTCATTGTTCGATGGAATCTTAAATCCTGACAACGAAGAGTTCAAATATTATTATCCAACCAACGACCTCATCACGGGTCCAGACATCATCTTCTTCTGGGTCGCCCGTATGATTATGGCAGGTGAAGAGTATCAGAAAGAAGTTCCTTTCAAGAAAGTATATTTCACAGGTATCGTCCGCGACAAGTTAGGCCGTAAGATGAGCAAGTCGCTCGGCAACTCACCAGATCCTATCGAGTTGATAGAGAAATACGGAGCCGACGGCGTGAGAGTAGGTATGATGCTCACAGCTCCTGCCGGCAACGACCTTCCTTTCGACGAAGCTCTCTGCGAACAAGGACGTAACTTCTGCAACAAGATGTGGAACGCCCTCCGTCTCGTGAAAGGCTGGAACGTTGACGCAAACATAGCTCAACCTGATACAGCTAAGATGGCAGTGAAATGGTTCGAACAGAGATTCTATCAGGTTCTTCAAGAAACAAACGACAACTTAGACAAATATCGTCTCTCCGACGCCTTGATGGGAATATATAAATTAGTATGGGACGACTTCTGCTCTTGGTATTTAGAAATGGTGAAAGCTCCTATGAATCAGCCAATCGACGCTGTGACATATAACACAACAGTTTCATTCTTCGAGAATCTGATGAAGATATTACATCCGTTCATGCCTTTCATCACTGAAGACATCTGGCATCTCTTGCAAGAACGTCAGGACGGCGACGACATCATCATAGCTCAGCAACCAAAACAACAAGACGTTGATAACGAGATTTTAAATCAATTCATATTTACACAAGACGTCATCAACAATATACGTAAGATTAGAGCTGAGAAGAACATCTCGATGAAAGAAGCGATAGAGCTTATCGTAGTTGATAAAGAAGGAAATGTAAATAAGGAATTCGACTCTGTCATCATGAAGTTATGTAATGTAAGTTCAGTGAATTACGTGACAGAAAATCCACAAGACGCATTCGGGTTCTTAGTGAAGGCTGTAGAGTTTTTCATTCCTGTGACAGACAATATCGACACCGAAGCCGAGCTTAAGAAGTTGGAAGAAGAGTTGAAATACGCACAAGGATTCTTGAAATCTGTCGAGGCGAAACTTTCTAACGAGAAGTTTGTCAACGGCGCGCCAGCTGCTGTCGTCTATAAGGAAAGAAAGAAGAAATCCGATGCCGAGGTAAAGATTAAAGTCTTAGAGCAACAGATTGCAGCGTTGAGTAAGTGATTTACAATTGACAATTAATAATTTAAGGACGTATTGAATGCGTCCTTTTTTGTTTTAAAAAACAATACAAAGCTTTTTGTTATAGGGTTGGTAAATAATTTGTTGTATTTGCATTCTAACAGAAATAATCAGTCCAAAAATCACCTTGGGTACGAGCCTTATGGCATCGTCATATTATCGAAAGTTTCGTTTAACAAGACTGTTCTGCTTTGAGTGAACATCGCTGTACTAAGCAATAATGCGGTTGTAAGGAGTAAAGTTTTTCTCATGATTATTTTGTTTAAAGTTTAAGGTAAAGATCATCTGACCTTAAACCTTAAGCTTTAAACCTTAAACCAATTATTATTCAACAACAATCTTCTTAGTCACACTTCCATTCTCAGTCTGAATGTTGACGAAATATATACCTGAATTATAATCTTCAACATCAATATTAATGGTGTTATTTTCAACTTCGAATCTGTCTACCAAAACACCGAGGCTGTTATAGATGTTAACTTCCTTGACATTGTTGCCTGAGATTCTCACAAAGTTATATGCCGGATTTGGAGTGATGAAAATTTTGCTTTCAATTTCATCTATGTCTGTATAAACGACACAAACTTCTTCCGAAGATGCAGACTCGTAATTGTCGTAATCTGCGCTTATCTGGAAACAATATTCTACTCCGTTTTCGACACTACCTAATACGTACTCGGTTGTATTTGAATTGATGTCAGTTACCTTAACACCGTTACAATAGAGATTGTATCCTGAAGCATTTTCTGTTGCATCCCACGACACTGTGATGCAGCCATCGCTGACTTCTGCTGTCAGGTTTTGAGGAATCTCAAACTGTGACGAATGAATCTTCACTGCGCTTACCGAGCTCTTCTCGCCATATAAAGCGACGACTTCAGCGAGACAGAAGTCAGCTGCGTTAACGTTGAAGGATGTCTGTGTTGTATTGCTTAACATCAATGAATTGTTGATATACAAATCATATCCTGTCGGCTGTCCCATCTCTGGAGCATCCCATGATATTTTCAATGTGTTGCCCGATGTAAATCTTACATTTCTAGCTGGATATGGATGTTCGTCATATTCATATAAGAAATGACTGTTGAATATTTCTTTTGTATCAAGATCTTGTAACCAGACAGCGACTTCCAAGTCGTCCATTTCCTCGACGTTGGTTTCCGACATATCGAAAGAATATTCGAAGCGTTGGTGTTCACCGGCAGCGATGTTGGTGTCGAAGCCTTCACCTTCGTCTAACATTTTCATCGTAATATGATGGAATTCTGTCTCGCCGTTAGAACCGACATTGCCTGTTGTTGTCTTTTCATTTATAGATATGTAAGTCTTGGCGTTATCTAAATCTATGTACGACATCACGTCGGCGGTTATGTTTATCGTGTTTCCATCTACGTTGAATGCTCCTCTTATGTCGGCAAAGGCTGGTGTGTTATATCTTGCCATCAAGGCTGAATTGGTGACAGGCTGAGCCGTTTGATTCGAGACTTGTGCTACGGCATCCAAAAATACCAATGGTGCTGTCGACACATTATAATATAATACTCTGTCGTATGCTTCCTGGATGAAGTAAGGGTCGCCCATTCCTGGCCAACTGACAGGATATTTCACGTAGGTGAATTTTCCTGGATTGGCTTCGGTGAGGTTATGCATCAGCATATTTATCAAGACGCAAGGAGCACATGTAGAACTCGAGAAGTGTTCTATCATTGGGATACGTTGTGTTTGTGCGATGGAAATACTGAACTGCTTGCTGAGCGAATGTGTGTACTCGTCTTCAAGTTCCCAGCTGTTTGCAGTATTGATACTTAACGTGATGTTGTATGTTCCTGGAAGTAAGGTCTCGGTATTGCTGAAAGAGACGCTATTGGTTTCAAATGTTGTCATATAAACGGAGAAAGCCTCTGTCACTGGTTCCTGATTATCGATTTGATATGTCGCTTCGAAATTGGTGATGGCGGTGCTGCCCATATTCTGCAACTCGAAACTGACGTTGAGCGGACCCGAGCCGAGACGTTCGTCGATGTTGATATTGTTCAGACTTACGGCGAGGTCTTCCTGAATCTTGACTACGAAATCATCGAAATACCAGTTCTTGAAGTTGATGGATGAGCCGTCAAAATAGATGCAGAACACCACGTCTTCATAACCTAAGTCGGGCGACAATATTCTTTCCTCGACGTGATATTGTCCGGTCTGCGAATATGATTTCTCCCATACCGAGTGCCATGTGTAGCCTAAGTCTGACGATGTCGCTACGCCGATGGTGCTGTAAGCCGAGTTGTAATTCTCGAAATAATGATTCAGTGTAAGCACCACATTCTGAATACCTGTAAGGTTGACAGGCGGTGATACGAAGCAGTTCATCCCAGCGAACTGAGGACTCCAGTTCAGTCGGAGTTCGTTAGCTTCGCCACCGGAATAGTCGGTATTGCTGATCGACCAGTTGCTTGATTCGTATCCGTCGGGACCCATGGTAGTCCAGCCTTCAGGTATGGTCGCCGAATCGAAATGCTCGTCGATGATGTAAGTTATCTCTTCTTCGTCCTGCGCCATAACACCGACGCTGAACAATAATGCGATTGTAAGTAATAATGTCTTTCTCATGATTTATAAGCTATGAGCCATGAGCTACGAGCAGCGAGCTACGGAAATCTGCCCATAGCTCATAGCTCGTAGCTCAAAGCAATTATTCAACAATTATCTTCTTCGTCACACTTCCATTCTCAGTCTGAATATTAAAGAAATAAATTCCAGGATTGTAGTCTGAAACATTGATTTCTATTTCATTGGAATTGATTCCTATTTCTTCTATCATTATACCTAAGATATTGTAGATTCTGACTGTTGTCTGTTGTCCGTTGTCTGTTGACACTTTCACAACGTCTTTCGCCGGATTAGGATATATTGTGATGTTCATATCCTTATCCTCCGTAACAGAAAGTCCTTGTGTGGCGATAATGCCGACCGATTCCTTGTCGTTTTCATATAATGCAACGATTTCCACGCTGCAATATCCTTCAGCGTTTTCAACGGTATATGATGTTGCCGATGTGTTTTCTAAAGTCAAGTCTCCATTGACGAAAACATTATATCCTGTAGGATTTCCGTTCGATGGTGCTTCCCATGTGGCTTCAACGTCATTGTTAATATTATTTAACGTAAGGTTTTCGACAGGATAAGGATGTTCGGTATATTCATAGAGGAAACGGCTGTTATAAATTTCTTTCGTTTCATAATCCTGAATCCATACTGCCACTTCTAAGTCGTTCATCTCTTCCACGAAAGTGGTCGACATATCGTAGCTGTATTCAAAATGCTGGTGTATGCCTTCAGTGAGGTTTATGGTCTCGCCTTGTGATCCTGTTATCATCTTCATCATGATATGATGGAACTCCGAGTTGCTTCCGTTTACCACCTCTACATTCTCGACGGTTGTCTTTTCGTTGACGGTGACGAAAAGTCTTTTATTATTTAAATTGGTATATGGCATCACGTCGATGTTGATATTGATGTTATTTCCGTCGAGTTTGAAAGCTCCTCTGATGTCGACGAACGCTATCGAGTTGTAATTCTCGTCGATCTCTTCTTGTGTCACTGCGAGATAAGTATGGTCTCTGCCATTAAGCACCATAGTAGGGACGGCTGACACATTATAATAGTTCTTTCTTACGCCGGCTTCCGCTGTATAATAGTCGTCGCCTTGTGCCGGGAAATTCATGACGTATTTGGTATATGTGAACTTGCCTGGGTTGTTGTCGGTGAGTTCTTTCATCACTAAATTCAATGGCATACATGATGCGCAGGTAGCACTCGAGAAATGTTCTATCATCGCTATTCTCCTTACGCCGCCTAAAGCCACTGTAAGGTCTTTATTTGAAATGTTGTTGGTGAGATTCTGGTCTTGGGTGTCGTTGACGGAATTTATCTCTATCTCTACATTATAGTCACCAGGGATGAGATAAGCTTTCTCGTTAAATGTAAACTGTTGTCTTTCAAACTGAGCAAAGTCGGATGTGAAAGTCTCGCTGATTTCTACGTCATTAATTCTGTATGTCGCCTCGAAAGATGTTATATTGTCGAGACCGTTGTTCTGTACTGTGAAGGTGATGTCGTTTTTTCCTGCTGCTATGAAAGTCGGGGTGTCGATGCTTTCGAGTTTTGCGTCGGTGTTTTCTGTCACCACCACTTCAAAGTCGTCGAAGTACCATGCGTTGATGTTAGTGGTGTTGCCTTGGTAATAGATGCAGAACTTGACGTTGTTCTTTCCCATATCGGGAGTGCTTATATCTTCAACGATGGAATAGACTCCTTCTTCTGAATATGTCTTGGTCCATGCCGAGCTCCATGTGGTTCCGTTGTTGGATGATGTCGCGATACCTATCACCGCACTCATCGATTTTTTCTGGAAATAATGTCTGAACGAGACTGTTACCTTGTCTAATCCTGTGAGATTGACAGCTTTTGTTATCACGCGTATGAAACCTACAGCCTGAGGGTTAGGGCTGAGTTTAAGTTCGTTGGCATCTCCGCCAGCTTTGTTAGTCTCTGAGATTCCCCAGTTGTCGGTGCTATTGTCTGTCACCGACCATCCTGATGGCATCGTTGTGGAATCGAATGTCTCTCTTAAAATGATGGCTCTGTCTTGAGCGAATGTCGCTACTGAAAGTAATAATGCGATTGTAAGTAATAATGTGTTTTTCATGATTTATAAGCTATGAGCCATGAGCCACGAGCCGTGAGCCATGGAGGTTTGCCCATAGCTCATAGCCCGTAGCTCAAAGCGATTATTCAACAATAATTTTCTTAGTTACATTAAATTCTTCAGTCTGAATATTAATATAATAAATACCAGGATTGTAGTCTGAAACATTGATTTCAGTTTCATTGGAATTGATTTCGATTTCTTCTATCATCATTCCCATTACATTATAAATCCTGACTGTTGTCTGTTGACTGTTGTCTATTGACAATCTAACAACGTCGTTTGC
This sequence comes from Bacteroidales bacterium, assembly GCA_045592965.1. GTDB lineage: Bacteria > Bacteroidota > Bacteroidia > Bacteroidales > F082 > Limimorpha. The sequence continues at coordinate 9,049 of JAZNVS010000118.1, forward strand.
AGGATTAGGATAGATTTTGAAATGGTTCTTGTATTCATCTAATGAGACGCCGATTAATTCAAATTCGAATGTTTCTGATTGTTCCGATTCTCCGTCAGGGCATATCGTCGCCACTGCGAAATGATGCACGCCTTCTTCATCGAAACCTTTGACGTATGATGTCTCGTTAGTGTTATCTAACAACTCTCCGTCAAGATAAACCGCATACTGACTTGCGTTGTCAGCGGCGTCCCAACTCATGGTTACTTTGAAGTTATGGTCGTAACCTTCTGCGTCTTGTTCAATTGTAGCGTTGAGGTTGGTTGGAGCGTTGCAAGGAAATTCTTCTTCACCTATTATTATATAGTCAGCTAAACCTACCGAAGTCTTGCCGTCTTCATAAACTGCTTTTACGCTCACGGTATGAAGTCCGGCTGCGTTGTCGAGATGATAAGACATCTCCGTCGTATTTTCTAAGACTAATTCGTTATTGACATATAAGTCATATCCTGTAGGTTCTCCCGATTCTGGTGCTTCCCAGCTGATGTCGATGGATTCATCTTCCTCGTTGCCGTTAAGCTGAAGGTTTTGTGCTGGATAAGGATGCGATGTGTAATCATATAGGAATGTGCTGTTGAAGACCTCGTAAGTGTCGTAGTTCTGTACCCAGACAGCGACTTCCAAGTCGTCGAGTTCTTCCACGAAGGTGGTATCCATATCGTAAGAGAATTCGAAACGTTGGTATTCGCCTACGTTGCAAGTCGCATCGTTACCTTCTGGGTTTTCTAACATCTTCATCATGATGTGATGAAATTCCGTCTCTCCGTTATAGCTGGCGTTGCCTGTTGTCGTTGTCTCATTTATTGACACGAAGACTCTTATATTAGGAATGTTGACGAGCGACATCACGTCGGCAGTGATATTTATTACGCTGCCTTCCATTTCGAACGCGCCTTTGATGTCGACGTAGGCCGGTCTGTTATATTCTGCGTAGAAGTCGTTATTGGATATTGCCGCTGCTCCGAAGTCTTCGCCGTCGAAGAAGATCTGAGGCGCACCGACAACATTGTAGTAGTTCTTTCTTTCCAACGCCTCTGCCGTGCAGTAAGGGTCGCCTTCGAGAGGGAAGTTCATGGCGTACTTGACGTATGCATATTTGCCGGGATTGTTTTCTGTGAGTATGTTCATGCTTTGGTTGACATAGACGCAAGGTGAGCAGGTTGAACTAGAGAAGTGTTCTATCAACGGGATACGCTGCGTCATTCCTATGGCGGCGTCTATCGTCATATCCTTGACGTTGTCGGATGACACGTCTTCGCTGTCGTTTACTTTCAGTATTGTGACAGAGATATTATATGTTCCGGGTGCTAATGTCAAAGGTGTCTGGAAAGTGAAATCGGCTTTTTCTGTCGATTCTAAATCGGTGGAGAAAGTCTCGACGACGGGACTTTTTCCTTCGATCTGATATTGAGCTTCGAAGGAGGTGATGTTGTTGATGCCGGTGTTCTGTACTTTGAAGCCTACCTCGTTAGCTTCGATTCCGACTATGCTCGGGAAGTTGATGTCTAGCATGCTGAGGTTGAGTTCGTCTAAGGTATATACTTCGATGTCGTCGAAATACCATCCGTTCATGTTGTTGGAATCGCCGCTGTAGAAGATGCAGAACCTGACGTTTTCCTTTCCCATGTCGGCTGTATTGACATTTTGAATGAAGCTGTGCTGACCTTGATTTGATGTGGAGAATGTCTCTTCCCAAGCGACGTTCCATGTTGCTCCGTCGTCGGAAGTCGTGGCGATGCCTATCTGATGTGGCACGTCCATATAGTTATCGAGGAAACCTTTGAAGGAGAACACTATCTCATCTATTCCAGTGAGGTTGACGGCAGGTGACACAAGACGTGAAGTACCTACGAATGAAGGTCGCCAGTATAATTTTATCTCACCTGGGTCGCCGCCGGCTTGGTGTGTGGGCCATATCGACCAGTTTCCCGCGCCCTCGCCTGTTGTCGTCCATCCGGAAGGTATCTCGTCTGTGTCGAATGTCTCTCTGATATACGATGCTCTGCTTTGCGCGAATAATGAATACGAAAGCATTAGTGCTAAAAACAAAAGTAAAGATTTTTTCATTGATTTATTATTATTAAATAAGTGCGCAAATATAATAAAAGTCTAAAGACTAAAGTCAAAAGATGAAAGATTTTTTTGAGTAACTGAGTTGCTGAGAGATTAAGAAATTTCATGTAGAGTCACACGGACATGTGACTCGTCCGTTGTCTGTTGACAATAAAAAAAAGAGTTCCTATTTCTAAGAACTCCTTAATCTTTAGACATTAGACATTAGACTTTAGTCTTTAGTCTTTTATCACCTTAACAGTCTTTCCTTCAATGTTGAAGAAATAAATGCCGGGAGTGTAATCTGAGATGTTGATTTCAATATTGTTAGAATTGACTTTTATTTCTTCGACCATCATTCCCATAACGTTATAAATTCTAACAAGAGAAGACAGACTTCCGACAGTAGAAATCATAACGATGTCTTTTGCTGGATTAGGATAAATGTTGAAAGAAGTCTCGTCGTTCTCAATCACATCATTCCATATCTCAACTATCTTCGCTGCTCCTACAGATGTCTTTCCGTCTTCATAAACAGCAACGACTTCTGCGATATGTGTTTTGTTGTCGTTGATAGTTAAATCGTTGAATGTATTTTCTTGGTAGTTTTCTTCGATGAGTTCGTCATCAATATAGATATTATATCCTGAAGGAGCGCCTTGTTCAGGAGCGTCCCAGCTTAAAGTAAGTACGCCGCTTTCGTCGTTTAATAAAGCGCTGAAATTTTGGACAGGATAACAATGTTCTGTATATTCGTAGGCGTAATGACTGTTGAAGATTTCCTTTGTCTCATAATCTTGAAGCCATAATGATACTTCGAGGTCGTTCATCTCTTCTACATTTGTTGACGACATATCGTAAGTGAACTCTAATCTCTGGTATTCGCCAGCGTTGATATTCATGATGTTGCCTTCAGCATCTTCCAACATCTTCATCATGACATGATGGAATTCAGTCTCGCCGTTGTTGGCTATGTTTTCTGTCGTGGTCTTCTCGTTGACGGTGACGAAAGCTCTAATATTTTCCATATCAAAATATGACATGAAATCTGCTGTCACATTGATTACGTTGCCTTCAATATTGAAAGCGCCTCTTACATTAGCGAAAGCCGTCTCGTTACGTCTTGCGACGAAGTTGTCTTCTGTCACAGCGACATAACCTTGATCTGTCCCGTCTAAGAATGTTTGTGGGACACCGAGTACATTATAGTATGTCATTCTTGTTCCACCTTCTTCTGTGAAGTAAGGGTCGCCGAGGCCTGGGCCGTTGGAGGTGTATTTTGTGTAGGTGAACTCACCTTGATGGTTTGCGGTGAGTGCTTTCATGGCGGTGTTGACAGCCACGCAAGGACCGCATGTCGAGCTGGAGAAGTGTTCAATCATAGGAGTTCTCTGCGTCTGGCTCATGGCGGCGGTGACGTTCATCGAGAGAGCGTTGTCGGAGTTATCGTCGTTGCTGTCGTTGACGGATGTTATCTCTACGCTGAGTTCGTGTTTCTTGTTGGCTTCAAAAGCGAAGTCGGTATTGAATGTAAATTGTTGATATTCCATCGATGGGACGTTGGCGTAGAATGTCTGTTCTACCTTGTCACCGTCTATAGTGTAACTAGCTTTTAATGTTTGTATTGCTGCGTTGCCTGTATTCTTTATAGTGAAACTAATCTCGTGATCTCCGTATTTGATGTAAGCTGGCATGTCGATGCTTGTGAGTTCCACGCTGATGTCTTCGATGGTATATACTTCAAAGTCGTCGAAGTACCAGTCGCTGATAGCTGAGGAGTTGCCTTCGAAATATATGCAGAAGAGCACGCTGCTTTTTCCCATGTCGGGACTTGTTATATTTTCGAGTATGCTATAAGCTCCGTTGGCGTTATATTGTTCCGACCACACTGTGTTCCATGTGCTTCCGTTGTCGGATGATGTGGCAACACCTACTATAGCTTGGTTCATTCCAAAAAATGAAGGGTAGTGTTTCAATGCCAAGACTGCTGAACTGACATCTGTCAAATCGACGGGTGTTGATACAAGACGCGACACTCCATTGAACGGAGGACTCCATGAGAGACGAGCCTCGTTAGGTTTACCGCCGCAGATGTTACTCTGTGAGATATACCAGTTGTTTATGCCGTTGCCCATTGAAAACCATCCTGTCGGCAATGACGTTCCATCAAAACTTTCGTTGATGACATAAACGTTGTTCTGTGCAGAAACCAAGCACGGAAACAAAAACATTAAAGCTAATAGTAGAATATTCTTCATTGATTTATTAAATTAATATCGGTCAACAAAGATAGGAAAAGTCTGAAGACGAAAGACTAAAGACAAAAGATTTTTTTGTAGTGTCGTATCGCATACGCCGTAAAGGGTTCGGAGGGTCCGAAGTGACATAAGGAACCGAAGGAATGCAAGTGTGGAATGTTTTAAATAAATTAACATTATGGACAAAGTCTGTTGTCAATTTTTAATTCTTTATCACCTTAACAGTCTTTCCTTCAATATTAAAGAAATAAATGCCAGGTGTGTAGTCAGAAATGTTGATTTCAGTTTCGTTAGAATTGATTTCGATTTCTTCTATCATCATACCTAAGATGTTATATATCCTAACTGCTGACTGTTGACTGTTGACCATTGACAATCTAACAACGTCTTTTGCTGGGTTAGGATATATCTCAATATTTGCATCTTCTGTCTCAGTGACGTTTGTCCAGTTATTGTCGATGATTGCTGTAGCTGCTACCGATGTCATACCGTTTTCATAAACAGCGACTACTTCAGCGATATGGACATGTTTATCATCATATAAATCACCGGCTATTGTTACATCTGAATATGAATTGTCTGTGAAATTTTCCTCAATCAGTTCTCCGTTGACATAGATATTATATCCGACAGGTGTGCCTTGTTCCGGAGTGTCCCAATCTATATGAAGAGTAATGCAATCACCGACGATGGCAGACCTTAGATTCTGAACAGGATAGCAGTGGTCTGTGTATTCGTAAGCGTAATGACTGTTGTAAATCTCCATCGTCTCATAATTCTGCAACCATAAAGAAACCTCGAGGTCGTTCATATCTTCAACGTTTGTAGATGTCATATCGTAAGAGAACTCAAATCTCTGATATTCGCCTGCTTCGATGTCGATCTCGTTTCCGATAGGCGAGTCTAACATCTTCATCATAATGTGATGGAATTCTGTCTCACCATTATTACCAACGTTTTCTGTAGTGACTTTCTCGTTGATAGAGATGAACGCTCTCACGTCTTCCATCTTGATATACGACATAAAGTCGGCTGTGATGTTGATTGTGTTACCTTCTATGTTGAACGCTCCTCTTATGTTGGCGAAGCTTGGACTATTGTAACTCGCATCCAAATCATCCTGACTTACAACGGAATACTCTAGTAATATTCCATCAAGGTATAACTGTGGAGCATTATTGACTTGATAGTAACCTGCTCTGCCAGCGACTTCGTTGAAGTAATAAGGGTCGCCGGTGCCAGGGAAGTTGACAGGGTATTTTGTGTAAGTATATTTGCCTGGGTTAGCGTCGGTGAGTTCTTCCATCAGGGTGTTAGCTTCTACGCAGTAAGAGCAAGTCGAGCTTGAGAAGTGTTCTATCATAGGGATTTTCTGCGCGTAACCCATACCTACATTTATCTCTTTCTCTAATGAGTTGTTTGTGTCGTCGCTGTCGATTTCGTCATTGACAGATATTATTTCTATAGGTAGGTTATATGTTCCAGGTGAGAAATAGATGGCTGCCGGGAAAGTGAGTTGTTTTGTCTCTAAAGATTGTATCTCGGTGTCGAAAGTATGGATTACATCTTCATCGTTCCAGAAGTCTTTAGTCTTGACTTCTATCGAGTTGATAGTCTCTGAACCCAAATTTTGTACAGTGAAACTGACTTCGTGTGAGTTGTAGTTTATCATCTCAGGAACATCGACGCTTATGATGGCGAGGTCGAGGTTGTCTTGTGTCGATATTTGGAAGTTGTCGAAATACCATCCGTTCATAGTGTATGAAGCACCTTCGTAGAAAAGACAGAACATGACGTTTTCTTTTCCCATATCTGGTGTCGAAATTATCTGATAGACCTCATATTGTCCGGAAGTGGTGTATGAGTCCGACCAGCCAGTGTTCCAGTTTGTTCCGTCTGTCGATGTGGCTATGCCGAGTGTATAGGCGTTGATTTGATTGTCTAAACAATGTTTGAAGTTGACCACGACTTCGCTTATGCCGCTGAGGTCGATGGCAGGAGTGATGACGCGTGTTGTTCCTGTTAGGATTGGCCACCATGAGATGGAGAGTTCGTTGGCGCTGCCTCCTGCATAATTGGTCTCGCTGATGACCCAGTTCTCTGCGCCTTCTTCAGAGGTGGTCCAGCCTTCTGGCAATGAAGAAGAATCGAAGGTTTCATTTAAAAGAATGGCTCTGCTCTGAGCAAAAATCATTGATGATGATAGAAGTACTAAAGCTAATAATAAATATTTTCTCATAGGATTATTGATTTTAAACGCGGATGCAAAGATAGGAAATAATGTCTAAAGGTAAAAGACTAAGATCTAAAGATTATTCTGTATCACTTGATAGATTTTCAAAAAATTATTCTAAGGTCCTGAGATTCTCAATTTCTCAGACTTTTTTTCTAAACGATTGTTATCATTATGATGATTTATTATCTTTGCACTACAAAACATTATAATTATGAAAACTAATATTTCTATTTGGCAAGAGATTAAAAGTCACCTTATTATCACGCTTGGCGTCATCGTCTCAGCTATAGGTTGGACGGCTTTTCTTATTCCTAATAATATGTTGGGCGGTGGTGTCACAGGTCTTTCAACAATTGTTTATTGGACCTTAAATATACCTACGGGTATAACAATCTTCGTGTTTAATGCTATCCTAATCCTTATTGCTTTCAAGTCGTTAGGAAGGAGATTCGCCTTAAGTACCATCTATTCTGTTATCATAACTTCGGTGTCGTTCTATTTCCTTCAGAATTATTTCGGCGACGTTCCTTTGATTGAAGATAAATTCCTTGCTGTAGTGTTAGGCGCTGGTCTTAACGGTGTCGCTTGCGGCCTCATCTTCCTCGAAGGCAGCAGCACAGGCGGAACCGATGTCGTGGTGATTATGATTAACAAATACCGCAACGTGACATTAGGTCGTCTCACCTTATTTATTAATGTGGTGATTATCTCATGTTCGTATTTCGTTTTTAAAGATTTGGAACTTCTTATCTACAGTTATGTCGGCCTTATGATTACGAGTTATACTATGGACCTGACGATGAACGGGAGTAAGCAGTCGGTGCAGATGTTTATCTTCTCTTCAAAACCTAAGGAAATTGCCGACAGGGTAGGAGACGAGGTGCATCGTGGCGTAACAATGATAAAAGGAACAGGCTGGTATTCTAAGAAAGAGTCTGATATTGTGATGGTGGTGGTTCGTAAGACAGAATCGCAGCGTGTTATCAGAATAGTGAAACAACAAGATCCAGCGGCTTTCGTTTCTGTCAACACCGTTATGGGAGTCTATGGAAAAGGCTTCGACGCGATGAAAAACAAATAAAGTTTATTTGTAGGTTCGTATCGCATACGTCCTCTTAGATAAACAAAAAAAGCGGTCATTCAAAATGGCCGCTTTTTTATTTCATTGTATCTTCTTATTTGATACCAAGGGCTTTCTTGATATGTTTTGGAAGAGCGTCTTTGTGAAGAACGATGTTCATAGTCTTGTAACGTACGAAAGCTTCTGAAGCGTAGAATGTTCCGTCGTAGTTACCTGTTACGCCCCATGAGTTCTTAACAACGAAATAGTTGTTGCCGAGTTGATCTTTTGCCTTACCGTAGATGATCATACCATGGTCGTCGCCTGTTTCATAGTTGTCGTAAGCAATCTGACGTTCTTCTTGTGTAACCCAACGTTGTGGAGTTGGTTGTGAATAAGCTTCCTTAGCTCTTTGTTCTGCGCTGAGGCCAGCCCAACGTGCTTTGTCTGTTGCAGCGTCGTTGTTTTCTTTTGCGTCTAAGTCAGGAAGAACCATAACGCCGAAGTTGTCGCCTCTTAAGAAACCTTTTTCACTTACGTCTGAACCCCATGCGAATGTGTAACCGTTGTCGATAGCGTAGTTCATGACTTCCATAAGTTCATCGATAGGGAGGTTGTAAGCTGTGCTCCAACGCCAGTTGTCTTGTACTTCGATGATGAATGGTTCATAGAATGGATGATGTGAGAATGAAGCCAAGTTCACATAGTCGTCTGGATTGAAGCCTGTTGATTCTGCAAATGATTTTGGAGTATATTCTTTTCCTTCATAAACGAATGTTTCAGGACGTTCGCCGATGTAAGCGTTTAAGATACCTGCCAAAGCTTCTTTCCATAATGGATTGCCGTTAGCATCTGTTTGTAATTTTCTACCTTTTACGATACCTTCTACGAATGGATCACATACTCTTGAGAATTCTGAGAAGTCTGATAATGTGTCGCCATGTTTAACACCTGCTGGCAATTCTGAATCTGGAACCAAACCATAATGTTTGATGCCGTAAAGTACGTCGTAGAATGAACCGCCTTGTGAGAAGGAGATGTCACCGTGTGTGCGTACTGTTGCTTGTGCGCGGTCCATGTATGTGTTCCATACGATGAACATTTCTGAGAAGTCGTATGTTTTTCCTGTTGTACGTAACAACTCAGCTTCAACGAATGATAATGTTGAATAGCACCAGCAAGTACCTGCTGCGTTTTGGTCTTTCATTGATGTGATAGGAAGTCTTACTTCTTCTGAGAAGATCCAACCTTCTTTTTCTGGAGCTTGTTCAGCTTCTTGTGCGTTAGCTAAGCATGGCATTACGAATGCTACTGCTGTTGCTGCTAAGAATTTTTTAAAGTTCATAGTTTTTTAATTAAATGTTAATAATATTTTACAATCCTAATTTAGTTTTCATGTCTGATGTCAAACCTGCTTTGTTGAGAGTGAAGAACATGGTGTGGAGGCGTACGTAAGCGTCTGAACAGTACCAGTAACCGTCAACGCCGTGTCTTTCGCTCCATGAGTTTTTCACCTTATAATATTTTGTTCCGTTTTGGTCGTAGCCGATACCAACGATGAGCATGCTGTGGTCGTCGGTTGTCTGACCGTTTTCGTAAGCTTCCTGATGCATCTCTTCAGTGACTTCTTTCTCAGGCATCACGCTTTCGAATTTGTATAATGAAGCTTTGATTTCATCGTCGCTCATCTTCTTGTATTTCTTAGGGTCTGACTGTCTGATTTTCTCGATGTCGTCTTCTAAAACGACACCTACGCCTGCGTTACGGCTGAAGCCTTTGTCGCTGACGTCTTGTGCCCAACCAACAGTGTAACCGTTCTTCAAAGCGTTGTCTAATTCGTTCATCAACTCATCGAGTGACATATTGTATGACATTGTGTTAGTCCAGTTGTCTTGGATAGGCATGATGTAAGGTTTGTAATTGTCGTGATTTGTGAACGCACTGATTTGTACGTAGTCGTTGATATTGAGAGGATATTTTTCAGCTAATGATTTAGCGTCGTATTCTGTACCTTCGAAGTTGAATGTTGCAGGGACTTCGCCGAGATAAACGTCTAATACAGATTGAACCATTTCAGGCCATGCTTTGCTTATCTTGCCGTTATGTTGTTTGTTGACGATTTTTCCGTATTCAGCGAGGACAGTGTGTAACTCACCGTGGTTATGATTCTTATCGCCTAAAACCAAGCCGTTGTAAGCTTCTTCTGTCATCATGCCGTTTTCGTTGATGGCATAGAGAGCGTCAAATACTTCTCCACCAGGGCTGAAGTTGCAAACGCCTTGCATTCTGACGTATTTCTCGAATTTGTTAGCGTAAGCCCAACGTACGAGATACATCTCAGAGAGGTCGATTTCGACGTTGTATTTCTTGAGGATTTCAGCTTCTATCAAACCTACGCCAGCGAAACACCAGCATGTTCCCGACTGTGCCTGATTCTTTACCGAAGTGTGTGGAACGACGACATCGTCGGTGATTTGATAAACGCGTTCTTGAGCTAAGAGACTCATTGGCATGGAGATGACGAAAGCCAAAGCCAACAATAACATTGTTTTAGTACGTTTCATTTTCTTCTTGTTATTTTGATTTTAAAGAATATTTTACAAGTTTACAAAGATAATAAAAGACTAAAGACAAATGACAAAAGACGAAAGATTTTTTTGTAGTGGCGTATTGGGTACGCCGTAAAGGGATTAGTGAGACCGAAGGGACAGAGGTGTTTGGGACGGGGTTTAGGGATGGGCTAGGGAGTTACGCTCTGCAATTGCTAAGATACTACGACAATCTCGCGCAGAGACGCTGAACAACGCAGAGATTTTGTTTTCGGCTTTTTCTTTGCGCACTCTGCGTTCCTTTGCGTCTTTGCGAGAAATAATTAGAAAATTGCTTAAGACCTTGCGACCTTATAAACTGCGAACTACAAGTCTTGACTCAAAGATCAAAGATCAAAGCTTAAAGTAAAGATCATCTGACCTTAAACCTTAAGCTTTAAACCTTAAACCAAAAATTATTCAATAACAATCTTCTTTGTTACATTATATTCTTCATTGCTGATATTGATGAAATAAACTCCAGGATTGTATTCTGAAACATTGATTTCTATTTCATTTGTTGCGGACGTGGCAAGCCGCGTCCCTACTAACATTCCAACTGTGTTGTATATCTTGACTGTTGTCTGTTGTCCGTTGTCTGTTGACACTTTCACAAAGTCTTTAGCCGGGTTAGGATAGACAGTAAAACTTTGTTCATCGGATATAGTTTCTTCTGTTGAGACTTCATTGACTTCGGTTGTCACAATCCCGACAGATTCCATTTCTTCGTACAATGCAACGACTTCCGCCACATAGAAGTCTGATGTTTTTTCAAAAGAATAGAAGAGTTCTGATGTGTTGTCCAAGACCAAGCTGTTATTGATATACACATCATATCCTGATGGCTCGCTTTCTTCCGGTGCTTCCCATGTGACATCGATAGCGTCGCCGTTTTCAGTCATCTTAAGGTTTTGTGCGGGATATTTATGTCCGGTGTATTCATACAAGAAGCTGCCGTTGAATATCTCTTTCGTGTTATTTTGAATCCATACCGCGACTTCAAGGTCGTTCATCTCTTCTACATGAGTCTGTGACATATCGCAGGTGAACTCGAAACGTTGATACTCGCCGGCTTTCAATGAAATGTCGTTACCATTGGCATTGCCGAGCATCTTCATCATTATATGGTAGAAGTCTGTTTCTCCGTTAGAACTTGCGTTGCCTGTCGTATGTTTCTCGTTGACAGAGGCGAACATTTTCGCATTATCAATATCGATAAAAGACATCACATCGACTGTTACATCTATTGTACTTCCATCAATATCGAAAGCTCCTTTTATGTTGACGTGAGCGTTAGTGTTGTAGCTTTCGTCTAACTGGTATTGCGATAATGCCGAAGAACCTAAGTTTGTTCCGTTGAATATCACCTGCGGGACGCTGTTTACGTTATAGTAATTTTTTCTTATTTCGACTTCAGCTGTGTAATAAGGGTCGCCGAGTCCTGGTATATCAGTAGGATATTTTGTGTATGCGAATTTGCCAGGGTTGTTCTCCGTGAGCTGATGCATCTGACCGTTGATACCTACGCAAGGTACGCAGGTAGAACTCGAGAAATGTTCTATCATAGGTATTCTCTGCGTGACGCCGAGCGCGACATTAATCTCTTTTTCAATTACGTTGTTGGAAAGATTGCCGTCTTCTCCGCCATTGACGCTGAGTATCTCTATCTTGACATTATAATTGCCAGGCAATAAATTGGCTTTATTTTCAAACGTAAGCTGCTGCGATTCAAACTGCGCCATGTCAACGGAGAAAGTCTCGCTAATCGAGATGTCGCCGATTTCGTATCTCGCTTCAAAAGAAGTTATGCTTTCACCTCCTAAATTTTGTACTGTAAACACGACTTCATTATCTCCTGTTGCCAAATCATTTTGCATGTCGTTGCTTACCAATTCAAGGTCAAGTTCTGTTTCAGTGCTGATGCTGATGTCGTCGAAATACCAGTAGTCGATGTTGGAGGTGCTGCCGTCGAAGTAGATGCAAAACATGACGTTGTCTTTTCCCATATCGTCGGTAGCGACAACTTGGTTGATAGAATATTGACCGTCGGTTGAGTATTCCTGCGTCCAGGCAGTATTCCATGTGTTGCCGTTATCTGATGATGTGGCGATGCCCAATGAAGAGACCCATGTGGAGAAATTGTCGAAATAATGTTTGAATGATACTGTCACGCTTGATATTCCAGTCAGGTCTATCGGTGGTGTCGTGAGGCGTGATTGTCCGAAATAGAATATCGGATGATAGTGGAGATAAATCTCGCAAGCCTCTCCGCCTGCATTGTTAGTCTCCGACATGTGCCAGTTCTCTATTCCGTCGCCTATTATCGACCAGCCTTCCGGCATAGTCATACTATCGAAAGTTTCGTTTAACAAGACTGTTCTGCTTTGAGCGTACATCGCTGTACTAAGCAATAATGCGATTGTAAGTAGTAAAGTTTTTTTCATAATTATTTTGTTTAAAGTTTAAGGTTTAAAGTTTAAGGAAAAGATCATCTGACCTTAAACCTTAAGCTTTAAACCTTAAACCAATTATTATTCAACAACTATTTTCTTTGTCATAATACGATTATTAGAACCTATGCAATTCTGTCTGCAAAAATAATGATAAAATCATAATGAGCATATAGTGGACTTCTATAAATTCTCCGTTATAATAAATTTTGACAGGAAAAATGTAGAAGTTACATATGCCACGCTTTCACAGGTTCTAAAACACTAAAAGAGACGCCACATATGTGACGTCTCTTCCAAAATTTGTCATATTCTCAGATCTTAAGGTTTTCAGAAAAGAAGCATTTTATTCTTTTACGAAACGTTTTACGATGTCGCCTTTTTCTGTGTTGATTTTGATGAAATAAACTCCGCTATTGAATGTGCTGAGGTCAATAGACAACGGACAACGGTCAACAGATACTTGTTCGCTGTAAACGTTGATTCCGATAATATTATAAATGTTAATTTCATTTATGTTCTCGTTGGTGTTGATAGTAATGTTGCTTTCTGCTGGGTTAGGATATATTTCGAATCTGTTTGCGTATTCTTCCAAAGATACTTCCTGAACAACTACTGTGTAAGGTTCTGATTCTTCTGATTCGCCGTTTGCACATACAGAAACTACTGTATAGTCGAATGTTCCTTCTGCGTCTGAACCTGCGATGTAGAAGTTTGTGCTTGTTGCTCCGAACTCTTGTCCGTTGACATAAACGATATAAGCTTCTGCGCCATCGACGGCATCCCATGTCATAGTTACTTTGAATTTATAGCCGTAGTCTGCAACGTCTTGTTCTACTGTTGCGCCTAAGTTTGTAGGAGCGAGACAAGGGCCGTCGTTGCCGCCAACAACCACTGTCAATGGTTCTGACATTTCAGACTCTCCGTTTTCGCATGACGATGTCACGTTGAAATAAGTTGTTGTAGGAGTGTCGTAACCTAACTCGTATGATGTTCCTGTAGCATAGCCTTTCCATGTTCCTTGTTCATAGATGGTATATGATGTTGCATCAGGATTTTCGTCCCAGGTCAAAGTGACTTTATACTTATATCCGAAGCCAGGAACGTCTTGTTCCACATTAGCCTGGAAATTGGTAGGAGGCATACAAGGGTCGACGTTGACATATACGTTTGGTGACACTATTGATTCGCTTCCGTCTTCACATATTGTCGCTACAGCGAAATAGAGTTCTTGTGGAACGTCGGTTCCTGTGACGTATGTTGTTTCTGTTGTGTATGTAAACATATCGCCATTGACGTAAAGTTCATATTTCTCCGCATTTTCGACAGCGTCCCAGTTGAGGGTGATGGTATATTTGAACTCTGCGTTAGGAAGGTCTTCCTCTACTGTTGCTGTGAGGTTCTCAGGCATTCTGCATGGAGTAGCGTCATTTTGAATTACTACCGCGCATTGTTCAGACTCCTCTGATGTCGAACCGTCGCTACAGTGTGTCTTCACTGTGAAATAGAAGATAGCTTCTGTGTTAGCTCCTGCAACGTAATAGAGTCCGTCGGTGTCGCCCAACCACATTCCGTTTGGATAGTTGTCTGAATAGAAATAGATTGAATAGAAGTCGGCTCCTTCAACGGCATCCCAGTTCAGAGTTACTCTGAAAGTATATCCGTAACCAGGAACATCTTGTTCAACCAATGATCTTAAGTTTGTCGGAGGATCGCAAGCCCATACGTTAGAGCTGAATGTAACACACAATAAAAGTGTAAGTAAAACATGTAATGATTTCTTCATAGTTTTGTTGATTTAATTAGTTTTGCAAATATAATAAAAATAATTTAGTCTTTAGCCATTAGTCTTTTCACAATCATTCTGATGTCGACTCCTTCGGCTTCAGCTGTGTAGTTTCTTACGAGTCTATGACGTAATATCGGAAGCGCTACCTCCTGAACGTCTTCGATGTCGGGTGAGAACTTTCCTTTGAGGAGGGCGTTGCCTTTGGCACCTATTATCAGGTATTGTGAGGCACGAGGTCCTGCTCCCCAGCTGAGGTATTTGTTGCTCCATTCATGAGCGCGTTCTGTGTTAGGTCTGGTGCGTGACACTAAGTTGACGGCATATTCGTAGACGTTGTCAGGGACAGGGACGCGGCGCACAAGATTTTGGAAATATAATATCTCTTCCGCACTCATCACTGGATTGATGTCGGTGACTTTTGCTGATGTTGTACTCTTAACGACTTCAATCTCCTCCTCGTATGTAGGATAATCGAGTTGGAGGTTGAACATGAAACGGTCGAGCTGAGCTTCCGGCAAGGGATATGTACCTTCTTGTTCGATAGGATTTTGTGTTGCGAGGACGAAGAAAGGCTCGTCTAGCTTATATGTCTTGCCTGAGATGGTGACGTGTTTTTCTTGCATCGCCTCGAGGAGAGCAGCCTGAGTCTTAGGAGGTGTTCTGTTTATCTCGTCAGCAAGAACGATGTTAGAGAAAACCGCTCCCTTGACGAACTTGAATTGTCGTGTGTCGTCAAGAATCTCTGTTCCGAGTATGTCGGAAGGCATGAGGTCGGGTGTAAACTGAATTCTATTGAACGACAATCCTAAAGCACGGCCGATGGTGCTTACTAATAATGTCTTGGCGAGTCCAGGAACACCGACTAACAGTACGTGACCTTGACAGAAGACAGATAATATTGTGTTATGAATTATTTCATTCTGACCGACGATGACTTTAGAAATCTCTTTCTTAAGTTGCTCGTATTTTTGAACGAGTGCCTTGGCACCTTCTACATCAGATTTATACATATCTATATCAAATAATTTTTTATTCGGCAAAATTCCAATCAAACATGAAGTCGCAGTCTTTGAAGTCATCAATGACTCTGATATATGCTTTTTGTGATTTGTTTGCGATCCATTTGTTTATGATGTCCTCACGTTTCTTCTGCATAGCCCAGTCGCGGATGAGGGTGTAGTCATCTTTAAGGTTTGCCTTGTGAGGTGCTGTCTTTCTCTTGAGATAGAGTAGACGGAAGGCGTCTTTATTGTCGCTTGTCTTCATAGGTACAGGTGTGCTTATCTCACCGACTTTCATTCTATTTACGGCTACAGAAACTTGCTGGTCGAGTTCTGATGCGTCGAAGAGAGTGCTGCCGTCGTTAGGGTTGATGAGCAATCCACCGCTTATTCTGTCTTTCTCATCGCTGAACTGACGCACTGCCTCGTCGAAGGTTAGGCTGTCGTTATGTATGAGAGTTGCGATGGAATCTAATTCGTCGTAGGCTGTCTGCAAGGCTTCAGGCGAGACTTTCACTGTCAATAAGATATGACGCACGTTGATGAACTCGCCGCGACGTTCTATCATCTGAATGATATGGAAACCGAATTCTGTCTCAACTACTTCAGAGATCTCGCCGTCGCGTAAGTTGAATGCTGCTGCCTCGAATTCAGGGGCGAACTCGCCTCTGCCGTGGAAACCTAACTCGCCGCCTTTCTTAGCAGAGCCCGGGTCTTCGGAGTAGAGGAGGGCAAGAGTAGAAAAACGCTCGCCATCTAAAATACGCTTACGCATCTTGTAAAGACGGTCTTTGACTTCTAACTTCTCGTCTAAAGTGATAGGTGGTTTCTTCACTAAATGAGCAATTTCATATTTCGAATTGACCATAGGAATACTGTCGTTAGGAAGATCGTGATAACATTTTCTTACCTCAGCAGGAGTAACCTCGACATTAGCTAAGATAGTTTGTTGAACTTGTTCCACTAACATCTGATCTCTTCTCATACGACGTAACTCTTCCTTGATTTCATTCATATCCTTCTTGTAATATTTCTCGAGATTCTCTTGTGAACCAAGTTGTGAAATGAAATAACGAATCAAACGATCCACTTCGCTTTCTACTTGCTCGTCGGTGACGGTGATACTGTCCATCTCGGCTTGGTTGAGCATTAACTTCTGAAACATCAGGTCTTCTAAAATCTCGCAACGGATGGAACTGGCGCTGCCTTTAATGCCGCCCTGCAAACGGAACTGCATATATTGGGCTTCGATATCTGATTGAAGAATAATGTTTTGTCCGACCACAGCCACCACCCTGTCGATGACCTGTGCTTCTTGTGCGCTACATGGTACAAGAAATGACATCAATGCTAATATTACAAAAAATCTTTTCATCTTAAAAAATATTAATAAATCTCAAAAGCTTTCTCTTGCAGTGCTTTTGAATATAAATCTTCATATAATGTTTCCAATAAAACTTTCTTTCTGTTGCTCATAATGATGTATTTGATTCTGTCCATCTCCATCTCGCAAGGAGAAATGTCGGCAACAAGTCGATATTCGCAGAAACGAATCAGCGTTGTGCTTTCATCGTTGTTCACCATCACAAACTTATTTTTTTCTAAATATGTTTTATTGTCTTTTGCTTTCAGGTTAAATTTATCCACGACCTCATCGAAGTTGTGCCACTGCTCGATGTTCATGTCGTATGATGTTGCATATTGTTCTGCCATTGAAGCGATAGAATCGACCATGATGGTGTCATAGTCGCGGAGAAGTTTGGTGAGAACCCATTTCTTCTTGCTGTCTTTAGGCAGTGTCACAGAGGCATATCTAACAACATCGCGGTTCAGTCTGAACTCATCGCTGTTATTGTTATAGTATTCATAAATCTGTTCTTCGGTGACTTCGTTATCGATATTTTGGTTGATGAGTTCTGTCTCGTATTTGTTTATTACTAAGGAATTACGATATTCTTCTAATCTCTCTGAGAAGTCGAGTTGACTTGGTTCCAAATTATTTTCGGCTTGGCGGACGAGCAGCTGAGTGCGGATCCATTTGTCTATATACACCTTCGACCTTAGCACGCTGTCGTTATAGCTGATGCCTTCGTAGAAGATGTTTTCCAGGTCGGTCTTATAGAGATTCTTTCCATAGACGGAGACTAAAATCTCGCCCTTGTCTTCTTTATTTTGTTGACAAGCGGATAGTAACACAATAAGTATAAGACCGACTCGGATTAAACGCATCTTTTAGTTGTTATAGTTTTTCTTTACTTTTTCTAAAAGTTTCTTGTTGACAGTCACAGGATATTTCTCTCTGAGTTGTTCAAGCCATTGTACTTCCAACTCTGCTTGATAACCTGATGTGACCACGCCTCTTGCTTCTTTGAATGTCTTAGGCTCTGGCTGACGAACTTCGATTATCTTGACTATCTGTGTGCTGTTGTCAACTTTTGAAGGGTATTCCTTTATTGCACCTACGGTCCATTCTGTTGCGTCAACATTGACATTGTCGCCTTTTTGGTAGAATGAGAGACGTGCCGAAGCCTGAGCTTTTGTTTCTTTGAAGAACGAACGTAATGAGTCTATCGCTATGTCTTCATTCATCATGTTCTTGATGTTTTCTACGTTGTCTTTACGTTGGCATGTCACCACTAAAGCCTTTACGCGGTCGCTCCACATATATGACTCTTTGTTTTTCTCATAATAGTTCTGCAAACCGAGAGTGTCTTCAACAGCCTTATTCCACACTTGATCTTCCATCAATGAGAACAACAAGATGCCATCGTGATATTCTTGTACCAATGTCTTGAAGTCGGGATATTTCTCTTCTAACTTAGAGTCTTCGTATGCGAACACTTCTTGCTGTAAGAAGTTGTCATATAACTGATAGGCGTAAGCTGAAGGTGTCAAGAAACCCTGTTTCTTTTGGTTTTTGTAGATGTAGTTGATGAAATCTTGTACTGTCCACGACTTGTCTTTAGTAGAGAAGAGGACTTTTGTTCCGTCGATTTCTTCATTAGCTTGGTATTTGGCTTCTATGATAGTACTGTCGATTGTGGCGATGAAAGCGTCTTTCACTTTTGCATCTTCTTTGAAGTTATTGTCTTTCATGATGCGTCTCATTGCTATCTCTTCGCTAAGCTGGCCGCGCATATCTCTTTCCACTCTTTCAGCTATTCTGCTTTTCTCTGTCTCGAAATCACCATGAGGTGTTGTGCCTACTAATCTCACTATATGATAACCGAAGGATGTCTTTACAGGTTCTGATATTTCGTTAGGTTGGAGGCTTTTCACTGCTGAGATGAACTCTGGCACTATCTGATTTACTCTGAAAGGTGAGAGGACTCCGTTGTTAGATATTGTTCCTTTGTCGTCGGAATATCTTCTTACGCAGTCTGACCAGTCGCCGTCTTCTTTATTAACTTCGTTGTAGATGTTGAAAGCTTTTTCTCTAACGAGTGAGTCTGTTTTATTAGGGTCTTTTGGGTCGACGGCGAGGAATATATGAGCTGCTCTGATGAGTCCGCTTGCAGGTGTTTTGCTGTTGAGTTTTATGATATGATAGCCGAAGTCGGAACGTGTTGGCATTGAGATACCGCCTACTTCGGTGTTATATACGCCAGTCTCGAAAGGATAAACCATGTCGAATACTGTGAAGTATCCGAGTTCGCCGCGGTTGCCTTTGTAGGCTCTTCTCACGCCTGGAATCTCTTCCATGTCGCGTGCCGATGGGTCGTCCGACATTTCAACAGCAAGGTCGCCGAAGTCTTCTCCTTTTAATATACGTTCGCGGATTGACATAGCCTTTTTGTATGCTGCCAAAGTGTCGGCAGGAATAGCGTTAGCGTCGCATCTGATGAGGATGTGAGCTGCGTTGATGTCGTACTGCATTCTGTCGTAAGCTTCTTGAACTAACTCGTCAGTGATGTCGTCGTTAGAGAAATAAGGCTTTGCAAGTTGCTGACGATAGTTTTGTAATTCTTTTATGAAAGCTGCTGAGGTATCCATCTTAAGGTCTTCTGCTTCTGTTACCTTAAGTTTGAAGTCGATGTATAAGTCGAGATAATCTTCAACGTTTTTCTTGTCGATAACATCAGTGTTGATGTTGTTTTTCTCGTAAGTATCCATGAACTCTTTAACAGAAATCTCTTTGTCACCGAGAGTGATAAGAGTTTTCTTTGTATAGGACTGAGCTAATAATAAGGATGGCATCATCATAAGACAAAGAGCGATGAGCCAGTTTTTACGTGTCTGTTTTCTTGTCATTTTAACTGATTATTTTTTTAAAGATAACGCACAAGTCTAAGCTATAGTATTTATTTAATTGACAATTTACAATTAACAATTAACAATGATTAAAATTGTCAACTATTAACTGTAAATTGTCAACTTTCAATTTTCAACTTTCAATTTTCAACTTTCAATTTTCAACTTTCAATTGCCTTATGCTTTCGTGCTATAGTTAGGAGATTCTTGTGTAATAGTGATGTCGTGTGGGTGGCTTTCGCGCATGCCAGAAGCTGTAATCTTGATGAACTGAGCTTTTTGCAAGTCGCTGATTGTTCTTGAACCAGTGTAACCCATACCAGCACGGAGACCTCCGACTAATTGATAAACGACTTCCGAGAGGCTGCCTTTGTATGGAACGCGGCCTACGATACCTTCTGGAACGAGTTTCTTGATGTCGTCTTCCATATCTTGGAAGTAACGGTCTTTAGATCCGTTTTGCATTGCTTCGAGAGAACCCATGCCACGGTATGTCTTATATTTTCTTCCTTCAAAGATGATGGTGTCGCCTGGTGACTCATCGACGCCTGCAAACAAGGAACCTGCCATGATTGATGAAGCTCCTGCGGCGATAGCCTTCACGATGTCGCCAGTGTAACGGATACCGCCGTCAGCTATGACAGGGATGCCTGTTCCTTGAAGTGCTTGTGATACGTTATATACTGCTGTGAGCTGTGGAACGCCGATACCAGCGATGATACGTGTGGTGCAGATAGAACCTGGTCCGATACCTACTTTGATAGCATCGATGCCTGTCTTTGCCAACTCGCGTGCTGCGTCGGCTGTGGCGATGTTGCCAACGACGATGTCGATGTTAGGGAATCTATGGCGTAACTCTTTTGCTACATTGATAACGTTTTGTGAGTGACCGTGAGCGGTATCGATGTTGATAGCGTCGACGCCTTCTGCTACCAATGCCTCAGCGCGTTCTATGGTGTTAGCAGCGATACCTACAGAAGCTGCTACGCGTAAACGGCCGAGAGAATCTTTGCTTGCATTAGGACGCGCCTTAATCTTGATGATGTCTTTGTAAGTGATGAGACCGACTAAATGATTGTCTTTATCTACTACAGGTAATTTTTCAATGCGGTGTTTTTGGAGAATCTCAGCAGCCTTTGCGAAATCGGTGAACTCTGTCGTGGTGACGAGATTGTCTTTTGTCATGACTTCGCAGATAGGACGTTTCATGTCTTGTATGAAGCGAAGGTCACGGTTGGTGACGATACCTACTAAGATATTATTTTCGTTTACTACAGGTATACCGCCGATACGATTTTCGTTCATCATGCGGAGCGCTTCACCTACTGTAGCGTTTTCTCTGATAGTGACAGGATCGGTAATCATGCCGTTCTCAGCGCGTTTTACCTTGCGTACCTCAGCAGCCTGACGTTCGATAGTCATGTTCTTGTGAAGAACACCGATACCGCCTTCTTGAGCGATGGCAATAGCCATAGATGCTTCTGTTACAGTATCCATACCTGCTGTTACGATAGGAATGTTAAGTTGGATGTTACGAGAGAAATTTGTGCTCAAATTTGTGTCTCTTGGAATGATATTGCTGTATGCTGGCACTAACAAAACATCGTCGTATGTTAAACCGCCTTCAATAAATTTTACTGTATCTGACATGATGAAATTGTTTAAATTAAATTAATATGCAAAGATATAAAAAATCTTGTATTATTATTTATTTAATTCTAAAATTCTATGAACTCTTTATTCCTTTCTTATTTCTATTATAAACTTACAATCTTGCAGACGGTGTTGCCGGTCTTTGTCTCTATTCTTACGAAATAGACGCCAGCTTCGAGTTCGTCGATGACGAATTTGTTACAACAGACGTCATAGTCGCTAACCATTGCGCCCATCACATTGAACACCGCGACTCTTGTCATGTCGTTGCATTCGATGGTGAACTCGCCGTTTGATGGGTTAGGGTAGATGGCGGCGTTTATGTTGCTGCCAAACTCTTCAACATCGTCAAAATTCACTGTTATGCTTGTAAACAAACCGTAACATCCTTCGTAGACAGGTCTCACGCTGTAAGTGTACGATTGGGATGTCGCATCTGACATGTCGGTGTATGTAAGTTCTTCTGTTGTTCCCATGAATTTAGCGTCGCGATAAATCTCATAATGTAAGACGTCGTCGCTTTCTGGTGCTTCCCATGTGAGTTTAGGGCTGTTTCCTTCGAAGATGTGTTCGAGATTGTTAGCACCATCGCACATCTCGTAGTTCTGGTTTTCCATCGAACAGTCGTTGACCCATGAGTAGAGGAATCCGTTGTCTAAGAAACCGCCGTTGCTATATATCTCTGTGCCATTTTCTTTCATCACCACGAAGCTGCATTCTAGGTCCCATGAGCCTTTCATCCATTCCAATGTGACTTCTACGCCGTTGCCGACTTCTCTTGTGAATGTCTGTGATGTTCCGTTGGTCAAGGTGAGAGCGTCGTCAGGAGTACCGTCGCTGTATTTTATATAGATAGCAGCTCCGTCCCAACCGTCACCGTATGAGTCGTAAAGTACGAAGATAACATTACATTTGTTGGAATAACTGAATGATAACTCATTGATGGTTTCTTGATTGATGTCGCTTTTTGTTGTCAATGTGAAAGGAATGCTGAATGAATCACCAGCGTTTGCATCCAATGTGACGTTGAAGTAAGCTACTGTCGACGACTCGCCGCCTACAGCGTTGAAGTAAGCCTCCGACTCGTTGATGGTTATTTTGTTACTGTTGCTCGACAACTCACCGACGATATTGAAAGACACCTCGTTTCCTACATTGTTAATAACTACGCCGAAGTCGGCTGTCTCGCCAGGTTCAAGGACGCCGTTGTTGTTATCGTCGTTCTTGATTATGACTGTAGAATATTCTATCTCACTGCCGTACACTGACACTGGCACTCTTACGAAAGAAATAAGTTCGTTGTTTTCGTCATAGAGACATACGTCGAATGCCAATATTGATTTGAATTCTGCTGTGATGTCGACGGTGAATTCAAATTCGTCGACGATGGAGATGGTCTCGTTAGCGCCAATGCTTCCGACTTGAGCGATAGAGTCGTCGACTCTCACGAGTATGTTGTTTGTTCTTAAAACAGCTGTCACATTATTATATGATTGTGATGAAGCATTTTCCATAGTGACGTTGAGTTTAGCCTGTTCCATTGGGTTGATGTTACCGTTTGCGTTGCCGTTTTCATCGTCGTTGATAGAATGACTTACGTATTTGAAGTCGCCGCTTTCGATGCTTTCTAAAGCTGCTAATGCATCAACGCGTGCTGAGCCTGTGACGTTGTTTTTGTTTTCAGTAAGTTTTACGCCTGTTGTCTCTAAGATCTCGCATATCTCAGCAGGTGTTAAATCAGGTTTTTTCTCCATCATGAGAGCCATGATACCCGCCACGCATGGTGTTGCCATCGAAGTTCCGCTCATAGAAGTGTGACCGTTGTTGGTAGCGTAATCCAATGAAACGATGTCTTTACCAGGAGCGCAGATGTCGGGGCGGATAAGGCCGATGCCTGGGTTGTAAGCGTAGTCGTTGAAAGAAGTTCCTTGCCATGTGAATGGGCCATGCGATGTGAAATCAGTAGCGTTGTCGCTATAATCGACAGCACCGACGGCTACGACGCAGGAGAGCTCGCCAGGGTTGACGTCGGCTTGGTCGGGGTGAAGCCAAGGTGGAGGGCAGCCTCCTGGAACTCTGACGTTATTTGGTATTGGGTACATCCACATCATATTACCTTCGTTGCCAACAGCCACCGCTGCTACGACGCCGAGTTGCAGGGCGTTGACACTGGTGTTACGTAACATTGTTCTTTCTGTCGTGGTCGAACTTTGAACACCTAACGACATGCTTAAGATGTCAGCGCCGTGATCGATAGCCCATTCCATACCTGATACAATATGGTCGGCTGTTCCGCTGCCTTCGTCGCCGATAGCTTTGACGCACATGATTCTCGACTCAGGAGCGATGCCTGTCTTGGTGCCAGAAGTGCCGTCGCCGCTGACAGTACCGGCGCAGTGTGTGCCGTGACCAAACATGTCCATAGGGTCGTTATCGTTGTAGTAGAGGTCATATCCGTGGTTAGGGAACTCGTCGCCACCGTCCCATAAGTGGTCGGCGAGGTCTACATGTTCGTAGTTAACACCTGTATCGATGACAGCCACCACAACACCGTATCCTGTATAACCCAATTCCCAAGCGTCGTCAGCATTGACCATAGTGATGTTCTCTGTCATGCCGCTTCTGCTAGTATCGACGGTTTCCGCTTTCTCGTTCCAGAGGAGGTTTTTTTCTTCGTTATAACCTATCATCATGACGTCAGGGTGTTTTGCGAGGAGATAGATGACGTCATTACTTGCCTTACAGTTGATGTAGTTGGCGATCCAGCGACTCTCTATTTCAGTGACTCTGCTGCCTTTTTCCTCAGCGCGTAGTATTGATAAAATATCTCTTTGTTCCTTTTCTGCAAATAATTTTAGCTCGTCGATGAGTACTCTTCGTCTGACATTTTTGTCGTTAATGCCTCTGACTCTGTTTTGTAAATCATTGATGTCCATTTGCGATTTCAAGATGATATTAATGCTGACCATCTCATCGCTATTTCTCTTCAGCACTTCCTGTAGTTCAGCCTCGATAGTATTTTGAGCGAAGCTGTAGCCGCAGAATGCCAAGAAAACCATTAAAGTAAAAACTAACTTTCTCATATAGAATTTATGTGTTTAATAATTCGCAAAGATAACGAAATTGTCGAAAGATTTTAGACTATTTTCATCAAATAATTCTTCACATAATCTTCGATGCCTTCTTCTAAAGAAGTGAATTTTTTATTGTAGCCAGCGTTTCTCAACTTTGTCATATTGGCTTCGGTAAAGTATTGATACTTATCTCTTATGTCTTCTGGAATGTCGATAAATTCGATATTGGTTTCTTTTCCCATCGCTTTGAAAGTAGCAGCTGCCAAGTCATAGAAACTGCGTGCTTTTCCCGTACCGAGGTTGTAGATACCGCTCTTTAAATTGAAAGCTGGAAGTTGAGAATTGAAAATTTCGGTGGACGATGTCTGTTGTCCGTTGACTGTTGTCTGTTGACCTTCTATCATAAAACAGATTACGTTAGCGATGTCTTTAACATAGATAAAGTCGCGGAGTTGCTGTCCGTCTTCGAAGTCGGGACGATGCGAGCGGAAGAGTTTCACTTTTCCTGTAGCGTTTATCTGATTGAACGAATGGAATATGACAGAAGCCATACGTCCTTTGTGATATTCGTTAGGGCCATAGACGTTGAAAAACTTTAAACCTGCCCAGAATGGCGGTTCAGACGCAGGTCCCTGCGTCTCTACACGTTTCAAAATCCACTTATCGACTTCATTCTTGGAATGTCCGTAAGGATTCAAAGGTTGCAATTTCTCCACCACCTCGTGACTGTCGTCATAACCTAACTCGCCGTTGCCGTAAGTCGCAGCCGAAGAAGCATAAATCAAAGGAATCTGATATTCAGCGCACAAAGAAAACATCGTCTCTGTATAATCGACGTTCAACTTAATAAACACATTCCAATCGAATTCCGTAGTGTCGGTGCGAGCTCCAAGATGAACCACGAAATCTACGTCTTTGTGGTTTTCCTTAAACCAATCAAAAAACAATTCTCTCTCGACTAAAGCATTATATTTTAAATCGATATAATTCCTTTCCTTTTGTTTTTTGGAAAAATCATCGACCAAAACTAAATCGTTGAAACCTCTTTGATTAAGTTCACTAGCTACTACACTGCCAATGAAACCCGCTGCTCCCGTTACTACTACCATATTCAGTTTATAGTTTACACTTTACAGTTATTAATCTGTCATTGTCAATTGTTAATTGTCAATTCTACTTTTAATATAATTACGCCATTTGTCCAAAACCGCTACCATGTCTTTGGGAAGTTCCGAGTCGAAGTACATTTCTTTTCCCGTTGTCGGATGTACGAAACCTAAAATCTTGGCATGCAGGCAATGACGAGGAATTTCTCTGAAACAGTTCTCTATAAACTGACGATATTTCGAGAATGTAGTACCTTTGATAATCGTGTCGCCACCATATAGATAATCGTTGAAAAGAGGATGTCCGATATGTTGGAAATGCACGCGTATCTGATGTGTTCTTCCTGTCTCGAGACGACATTCTGTCAAAGTCACGTAGTTAAATCTTTCCAATACTTTATAATGTGTGATTGCAGTTTTTCCTTGCGAGCCGTCATGGAAAACAGCCATCGCAACTCTGTCTTTAAGACTCCGTCCGATATTACCTTCTATCGTACCTTCGTCATTTTCAAAATCGCCCCAAACGAGAGCCTGATAACGACGCGTGATGCTATGTTCAAAAAACTGTTTGGCAAGTATGGTCTGCGCGGTTTCGTTCTTCGCCACTATCATCAGACCTGTGGTGTCTTTATCGATACGATGTACGAGATAACCGAATCCGTTTTCTACCTTCTGATTTGTATTCTTAAAATGATATGCCAAGGCATTCAGAAGTGTACCATCGAAATTACCGTGACCTGGATGGACCACGAGACCTGCTTGTTTATTTATGATAATGACATCGTCGTCTTCATAGACTATTTCCAAAGGAATATTTTCTGGCGTGATGACGATTTCGCGAGGCGGGAACGAGAGTACGATGGTGACGACATCATTAGGTTTTATCTTATAATTTTGTTTTACCGCGTTGCCGTTCACTAAGATACTTCCTGCCTTAGCGGCGTTTTGTATCCTGTTGCGAGAGACGTTCTCCATACGATTTTGGAGAAACTTATCGATGCGAACCAACGACTGTCCAGGATCGGCCACGATACGGAAATGTTCGTAAAGTTCGGTAGATTCTTCTGACTCTTCGTCTTGATACTTTCCGATGAAATCCAGCTTTTTCTCTTCCTCTTTTATATCCTCAAATCTTTCTGCCATAATCACTTGGAGATTAAGAATTTCTCTAAATACGTCTTACCTTCATCTGTTATGACTTTCATGAGATAAAGTCCGTTCGACAAATCGCTGACGTCTAATCTGACATTATTATAATAACGTTTCATCATGCGGCCTGTTATGTCGAATATCATTATTTCGTTGCATGACTGAGCTGGCAACTCACTGATATTTATCTCATTTTGAGATGGGATGGGATAAAGCCCGAGTCTGTTTTTATTAACATCTATCTCTTCTTCTATGACGTAATCGCCACCCACGACAGGGCGTATCATTAATGAACCTTTCATCTGACTGTTAAGCCAGCCGTTGCCTGTCTCAAAGAAATTATATTGACTGTTGTCTCTCGATGTGTCGAAGCCTATATTGATACTTTCTCTCGAATGTTGCATTATTCCAACATAAATAGTTCCATTGACTTTAAGGACTTCATCGAAAGGATAATAAGCGTATTTGTAGATTGTATCACTCCATATTGGTCTTTGATTTTGAAGACGATAGAACTCATTACCTGGTCTTCCGTTGTTATCGTTCCAAAGTACTATGTCAAAGAAATCGTAGTTGGCATCGTTATGAGTTCTGTTGAAAAGAAGTTGCACTCCGCATATTGTATCTGGTGTTGAGAGTGTAAATTGTGCTGCGAAATAAGAGTCGTCAGGCACCACGCCGTAGCCTTTCTCTGGTGTACCGTCGTCGTATGCGTAATAATTGTAGAACGACTGAATTCCGTACAATGTGTCGCCTTTCACAAGACTGTCATCTTCAACGGAGATGATATGTGTTATAATGTATGATGTAGTGTCGAGTTTGTCATCCATGTCGAAGAGGAAATTCTTCAGAACAGGATTTGCCTGTGTCGCATTGTCGCCTAATGAATTTTGGAAACCGTTATTTGCAAAAGGCATGAGGTTACACCACTTGCTGCTATAATCGAACGACCATCCGTTCGACATGTTTTCAATGTGACATGTATATTGTGTTCTATAGCTGACTGAATCCAAATTAGCGATAAACATCTGATATTCTGACGACATCGCAACAGTAGGATTGCTCTTATACTGACGATAAGGCATCGACTGATAACGCTTCAATAAATAAGGCGATTTCTCGGAGAATGTCAGAAGCGGATATGATGTGTCGTCGCAGGATCGGTTTTTATCAAAATAAATGAAGTCGATATTCCAATTGTCGACATTGCTTCTATCGTTAGGATACATCGTTGTTGGCATGGTGACGTAGTTATAGAAAAGCACTATCATGTCGTTTTTGAAATATTTCTCGTCCTTGACAGGAATCATCACTTGTTTGAAATATACGCTGTCGTTGGCTATCAGGAAAGAATCGAGTGTTATTCCAGGGCTGCTCCAGATGTGATTCCAAATCATCTCAGAGTAGAAGACAGTGTCGCAAGGAATAGCCACTTTCTTCATGGAATCGGCGATAGTATATTGGTTTTCAGATATTGCATACATATCTTGATCACAAGAAGAGTTCATGTCGTGATATAGTATGTCACCGATGGAGATAGCATCGACCTGCATATAGGCGAGCATGTCCTTGACAAGTACGGTGTCGTATTCGATTTTGAAAGTATCCAAGACGTAGCCGAACATCAGCACGAGCGAGTCAGTAGCTTCAGGAGCGTCGCCATTGCCTTGAGGTTGGTAGTAGAAACTGAAATATAGAGAGTCAGCTGGTGTTAAGTCGTTTAGTTTTATTGGATTAGAAATTAATGAGTCAGCCACGAATGGAGAGCTGCTTGCATGATAATATACTTTTCCTGTCTCATCGAGAGCGTCGAAAGTTGCTGCGTTATAATTAGTCGGGAATTTAGGGAATCCCGAATTTATTAAGACGCTGCGATTTTGCCACTTGGCTGCATCGGGATAAGTGTTAACTTCTGAGAAGTCGTCGAAGAGAGGTAGCGTCAAGGTGTTAGAGACCTTCCTCATCGTCTGTTCATCGACTGTCCTAACGTTATAAGAAAATCCATTAAGATATTCCTGAGCGCTGAGGTTCAGTCCTATGAGTAATGATATTGCAAAAAATACTAATGTTTTAATCTTCATAATAATATAATAAACTGTCTAAATATAAGCTATCTAATCTGTATTCAATAATTTCATATAACGAATCTATGTCGATGCTGTCGTCGCGATAGATGTATTCAAAGAAGTCTTTCTCAAAGACGAGATTCTTGTCATACTCACGGCTTATAGAATCGAACAAGAACAAACGATGTGTTATGATATAATCAAAACTATCTGTTACGTATTTAATTGTGTCGTCGGAAAGTTTTTTCTTCTTCATGACGGATAAAACCGAATCTTTCTTATACAACTCTCTTCCGTATGAATCGAAATCGAATTGATTTGCTGAACGATACCAGACGTCGACTTTAGAACCGAGCAGGACGAGAGTCTCTATATCATAAGCAGGTTCCATCTTATACACTCTATAGTTTGCATCATCGTCGTTATCCATAAATATTTCGTTTCCAAGATTAAGCGAAGCCTCGATAATGCTATTCTTAATACTTCCTTTTTTCATTGTCATGAGGTTGGGAAGATGCGTCTTCTTGTCGTCTCTGCCATATCCTACGAGGAGCTTCAACTCGCTGCCTTTAATTATCTCGCTGCCTGGTTCTATAGTATCTCCTTTGTACAGCTGCTCGACGACAGCATTCTTTGCGAAGTGCTCGACGAATTCAAGTTCAGACACTTTCAGTCCGTTCGCTTTAATTAGCACCAAGGCCTGACGTAAAGAGAGGTTCCTCAAATTAGGCATCACCACCTTCTCTGGAGCTTCCGATACTTTCACAAAATAAAGGTTACGGCCTTTTTTAACCTTTGAGTCGTGATGAGGATCTTGTTGGTAGAATGAACCTTCAGGTAATGTCTTTGTATAGATGCTGTCTAACATAATGAAATGAAAATCATCACTGTATTTCTCAAGGATTGAGTCACAGTTCAGACCGATAAAATCAGGAACGAGAATCTCCTCCCCATGACGGGTATATCCCTTCAAAGAGAAGAACGCCACTTCTATGATAATGATAACCAAAGCTATAATTATCAAAAGATTTAAGTAAAATGCCCCTTTTGTTAAAAATTTAAAGGCTTTCATTTATTTTTATTTTTTAATGTACAACAATAACGACGTTTTTATTAATTTTGGTGCGACAAAGATAACGATTTTAATTTTTTTATCGAAATAATATTATGAGAAAGATTGCAATTATTTGTGGAGGTTATTCAGGAGAATACGAAATCTCTATCAAGAGTGCCAAAGTTGTAAAAAAACATTTAGATTCAAGCGTTTACGATTCATATATCATCGTCATAAAAAAAGGTGAGTGGTATTGTCTGACTGAAGATGACAGACATTTGCCTGTTGATAAGAACGATTTCTCTGTCACCATCGACGGAAACAGAATAACTTTCGACGCTGTTTTTAACGCAGTTCACGGAATACCAGGAGAGAACGGAGAGATTTTAGGTTATTTCGAGATGTTAAATATTCCTTATACTTCATCTAACTTCACCACCTGCGCCTTGACATTCAATAAGGATTTGACAAAACATATAGCAGCTGCTCACGGCGCTACGGTTTCTCCTTCCGTAACAATCAACAAAGGCGATTTCATTGATAAAAATGATATTATTGATGAACTTGGCTTGCCTTTATTTGTTAAACCTACATGTAACGGCTCAAGCGTGGGCGTAAGCAAGGTCAACACTGCTGAAGATTTCGACAGTGCAATTGAGACAGCTTTCGGTGCCGGCGACCAGATAATGTGCGAGAAGTTTGTCAAAGGTCGCGAGTTGGCTTGCAGCGTGATGGAATATAAAGGCAAGATGATGGTGATGCCTCTCACAGAAATCGTCTCTAAAAATGATTTCTTCGATTATGAAGCGAAATATACAGAAGGCAAATCAGACGAGATAACACCTGCCGACTTGGAAGAATTAGAAGAGATTGAAGTAAAGGCAACGTCGGCAATGCTTTACGAGAAATTCGGTTGCAAAGGCTTCGCTCGTTTCGACTACATCCTCAGCGAAGAAGGATTGTTCTTTATAGAAGTCAATATCGTGCCTGGAATGTCGGAAGCCAGCATAATGCCTAAACAGGCAGCCGAAATGGGAATAACACTTGGCAGTCTGTTCGGAATGGCGATAGAGAACCTTTTTTGATGACAAAAGGCTAAAGTTGAAAGACTAAAGGAAAAAAGCAGCATGGAAAAACTTATCACATTCATAAAGCCTATAGCGGGAATCTTGGCGATTGCGGCATTGATCTATTTCTTTCCGGATATTTTCATGTATTTCGCCATTGCAACGATTTTGTCGATAATAGGTCGTCCCTTATGCGATGTGTTAAAGAAATTTCACATCAAGAAATTTCATCTTGGAAGTTCTGTATCTGCAGTGCTGACGATGGTAGCAATGTTTCTGCTGTTCTCTCTTTTGTTCCTAATTATCATCCCTTTGGTCAACAAAGAGATTAGCATTTTATCTAACATCGATACCAAAGCCATAGTGGAGTATTTTGAGAAACCTTTAGAACAGATATACAACCTCTTGATACAATATAATATCATCAGGCCTGAGGAAGACCTTTTGAAGGTGGTAGAGGGAAGACTATATTCCATCATCAACTGGGATAATCTGAGCAGCATTGTCGGAGGTTTTGTCTCGACAACGAGTTCTCTTCTCGTCGGGATTTTCTCCACCATCTTCCTTACGTTTTTCCTTTTGCGAGAACCTAATATACTCCGTAACATATTCATCGCCATCACACCCGACAACCAGACGCTGCGTATGAAGAATATCATCCACGATTCGAGAGTGATGCTCACAAGATATATCTTCGGACTGATGGGAGAGCTTTTATGCATGATGATGTTGATATTCATTGGACTGACGATATTCGGTATCGACAATGCTTTGATAATAGCCATCATCGGCGGTTTTATGAACATTGTTCCTTATCTCGGTCCCCTTATGGGAGGTGCCATCGGTGTCGTTATCGGAATAATATCTAATCTCGGCGTCAACGCATACGACTTGATATTACCTAATACATTAGAAATCATAGGTGTCTTTGTCGCTGCCAATGCAGTTGACAATTTTGTTTTACAACCTACGATTTACTCCAAGAGTGTCTTTGCTCATCCGATAGAGATTTTTTTAGTCATCTTGATGGCTGGAAATATTGGCGGAGTCTTGGGAATGATTATAGCAATCCCAGGATATACCCTCATCAGAATCGTTGCGAAACAGTTGCTAAGCGAGTTTAAATTCGTCGAGATGCTGACAAAGAATATGGAGGGTTAAGATGATGAGCAATTGGCTATATTGCTGACATTACTTGATAGATTAGAAGATTTTGTATCCTATTGTCGCGGTAAAGACGTTTTGCTTAAAAGGTTCATAATCTATTAAAGAACTGCTGCTAGTAATATGTCCAATAACATCACAAAAAACGTTGGTAAGACTTATGCTGTAATTAAAATCAAAAACAAAACGCCAAAGGTCAATACCTATATTCAGAGCCGCTCCAATTATAACGTCTTTATGCGTCCATGGTTTTAGCATTGTTTGCACAAATTCATCTGTTAAATCGGCTGGCACATCATTTATTTTAAAATCATTTCTGAGACAGAAATAGAAAACAGGTCCCAAATTACCTCTTAATTTAATATGATTGTTCTCAAAAAAATGGTATCCAAAAAATATTGGCATAGTTAACATTGGGCTTTCAATATGTAGTCTATTTCTGTCTATATATCTAAAATTATACGTTCTGTAGTCAAACATCAATTCTGGTTGTATTATAAATTTACCAACATTGATACGACCAAAAGCGCCCAAGGTTAGACTTCCTTCAGAAATTTGACTCATATCATATTCAGCTCTGGTAATTATTAAAGATTGGTAACCCACTTTTGGTCCAAAAGAAAGGTCAATCTGAGCATTCATTGTCAACATGATAAACAATGCAGCCACCAGTAAAAAGAATTTTCTCATGGTATTGTACATTTTATTTGTTATGGTTCTACAAAGGTTGTAAAAATAAATCTATTTTCAAAATAATTTTATAACATCTTTTAAAGCCATTAACAACATCCGAAAGCAGATATGTTAAAGGATAATTATTATCATGGTTTCGCACAAGATAATGAAAAAACGCGTTAAATGCATTGTCTCAGCACTTAACGCGTTAAATATTTTCAGTTTCTGAGTTTTAAAAAGAATCAAACTGTCAAAATATCCTTGACTTTCAACTCGCAGAGTTCATCAATCTTCTTGACGTATTTATCTGTGAGTTCTTGAATCTTTTCTGTAACGATTTTAACTTCGTCTTCTGATACGCCTTCGTCTTTAAGTTTCTTAGCGTCGTCGTTAGCATTACGGCGGATGTTACGAATACCAACCTTTGTCTCTTCAGCCACTGTCTTAGAGCGTTTTGCCAAATCTTTACGACGTTCTTCTGTCAATGGAGGGACGAGGATACGCAAGAAGTCGCCTTCGTTTTTAGGGTTGAAGCCTAAGTTGGCAGCCATGATAGCTTTCTCTATTGCAGATATTGAACTTTTATCGAAAGGTTGAACTATGATTTGGCGTGGGTCTGGTGTGCCGATGTTTGAAGTCTGCTCGATAGGAACCACTGTTCCATAATATTCTACTTTAACACCTTGTAACATCGCTGGACTTGCTTTGCCAGCTCTGATTTTCTGAAACTCGTTTTCCATGTGTTTCATGGTGTTTTCCATAGTTTCAGTTGTTTCATCTAAGATAAATTGAGATTCTTCTGTCATATTACATCTATGTTTTAACGCACAAAAATAAAAATTTTTCGTCAATATAGAAACTATTTTGTTACTAAAGTGCCAATTTGTTCGCCATTTAATACTTTTAGCAAGTTGCCTTTTGTGTTCATATCGAAGACATACATAGGCATGTTGTTTTCCTTACATAATGTAAATGCTGTCAAGTCCATGACTTTTAGGTTTTTGTTATAAGCCTCGTCGTATGTGATATGATCGAATTTTGTTGCTGTAGGGTCTTTTTCAGGGTCGGCGGTGTAGATTCCGTCGACGCGTGTTCCTTTCAGGATGATGTCGGCTCTCACTTCAACTGCTCTCAAAGCTGATGCTGTGTCGGTTGTGAAGAAAGGATTGCCAGAGCCGCCGCCTATGATAACTACGTTGCCTTCTTCCAAAAGTTTTATCGCCTTGGCGCTGCTCATAGAGTCGGCGATGCGGTCAATATAAACTCCAGATAATAATGCAGTCTTGACGCCTTTGGATTGTAATGTCGATTGCAACGCCATGCTGTTGATGACGGTAGCTAGCATCCCCATATAGTCGCCTTGTATTCTGTCCATGCCTTTGCTCGCGCCTTGCAAACCGCGGAAGATGTTACCTCCGCCGATGACGATTGCTATCTGTGCTTGTTTTGAAGCTTCTGCTATCTCTTCCGCATAATCGTTGAGACGTTCTGGGTCGATGCCATATTGTTGATTACCCATCAAAGCCTCGCCACTTAATTTTAAAAGTACTCTTGAGTATTTCATAATTATATAAATTTAGTTAAAACCAATATCCAATATTTAAAAATCCTATAGGAGTAGAGCATCTGTTGGAGCCCATGAAACTGACTTCGATAGGACCTGCCATCGTGTTAAATCCAAATGTCAGGCCGCAACCAAAGACGAAGCTGTCGTCGGTGAACCAGTCGTCGTAACTTCTCGTGACATAACCTCCGTTGACATTCGCAATGGCGTAAATGTTATTATATATGTTATATTGCCACGATAATTTTGCAAGAGCGATATGGTCGCCATACAACTGTGTGAATTTCAATCCGTCGAAAGATATGATGTTGTCGAAATATTTCATGTGCGACTGACCTCCCACAAAGAAGAGATAATTCAGAGGAGGTTCGTTGCCGTTCAATGAAGTGCCGAATGTGGCGCCTAATTTCATAGTATGTCTTTTGCCCATTGCGATGGAACCTTCCATATCGGCTCTGACAACGATAGAGTTGCCTGTTTTAGAGCCGTCTCTTTGTTTTATGAAAGGAACTATGTATTTTCCGTTGACATTCAGTTTCCATCCTCTTGAGGCGTATGTTGGAGAATCCTCATTGTTGAGATGATAGTTGAGATATGCGTAGGTAATAAAATCATAATCAGAATTAGGCCCGACATATATCAGATTATCTCTCAGGTGAATGTAATCTATCGCCGCTCCAAGTCGGAATTGTTGTTCTATGGTAGGCATGAGTTCCGCAAACAAGTCGAGTTTATTATCTTGAATGCTATATGAGTTATTTATCACCTTATCGTCATACTGGTTCATAAAGAGGCTTATGATGGAGAGGTCGGCTCCGTATTTGAATTTACGTGAGATGTTAGAATGGAATCTCAGTTTGAAATAAGGGTCTTCTGCGATGTTGAGGTCGGCGGATATTGTGGAGCGTTTAGGGAACTTCAATATGTTCTTCAAGGTGATGTTTGTCAATATTCCTATTCCATAATCCGTATCGTAATGCGCTGCTATCGACACTGTCTCTTCTTCTTTTTCCTTGCAATTTACCACAAGGTTAACGCCTTTCGGTGCTGGCCGGAACTCGTACCAGATGTCTTTGAAATATCCTGTTGCACACATTCTCAAGATAGCTGTTTCGATATCTGATATTGCCATTTTAACAGGAAAATATTTCGACATAGATTTTCTGATAAAGGATGCATTCTCATCTTGTACGCCTACGATTTTAAGTGATGCTACATAAACAGAATCAAAAGGCACGACATGAGGACGATTCATCTCATAATCTTGTAAAGACCTTATGGAATCGGCGAGAATCTTCATCTGTGGCAAGAACTCACGTGCAGCAGCCTCGCCAAGTGCAATGATTGTATCATGGGAATTAAAATCCATCATTCCGTATTCGGACAATTCTGGTTTTATGTGAATATCAACTTCTTCTATAGCCTTGATATTTGCGTCGATGTCGGTCATCGCAATGACTTGGTCCATAATCTTTGCCAATGAATTCAATTCTTCTTTTTTATGGAAACCGCGTTGTACATCGACACCTATTATTATATCGACGCCGCGGTTACGCAAGTTATGCACAGGGAAATTATTCCTCAACCCGCCATCGACGAGCAGCCGACCGTCCACCTCTACAGGAGCGAAGTAGAAAGGTATCGACATCGATGCTCTTATGGAACGCTGCAAGTTGCCTCTGTTCATCTCGTAGGCTTCAGCTGTCACTAGGTCGGTGGCTACACATAAGTACGGGATGTACAAGTTGTTGTAATTCACTATATCGTAAGCCGGTGATGTCAGCCGCGCCAAGAGGAGGTTTATCATCTCGCCTCCATAGATGCCCGACTTCATCTGTATCTTCTTGCCATTGAAGGGGAATGTGGCGAGATAATGACGGTCTAACATCTTCTCGTCGACGGAGATATATTTATGTGGGATGGCGTCCGACATTATGGAGTTCCAGTTCTGTTCCCTGATGAGGCTTATCATGGTATCAGGGTCGTAGCCCATAGCATAAAGTCCGCCGACGATACTTCCCATACTGGTGCCAGCGATATAATCTATGGGGAGTCCGGCTTCCTCTATGACTTTAAGCACGCCTATATGGGCGAAGCCTTTCGCACCACCTCCGCTTAAAACAACGCCTACTCGTGGACGCGTAATAGTGTCGTTGCTCTGAGCAAAAATATTATGGCAAAAGACAAAAACCAAAAGAAACAAGATGAGCCTTAAGCCCTGAGCTTCGAGCTTTGAACTTTGAACTTTGAACTTTGAACCTTGCCCTTTATCCATAATAATAAACCTTATTGAATATAAACTCTGCTGTGGTTAAATTGTTTTTTTACATCATAAAAAATCAATTGTTCATAGCACAAAGATATTATTTTTTTATTTATAAAAAAAGCGAAATAATGATTAAAATCAGAGAATAATTTTGAATTAATAATATTATCAATTTTCTTATCTTTCCCAAACTAAGTCTCTTTGAATTTAAATACTTAGATGAAAAAGATTTGCATAATAACAGCAATTGTAATTTCGTTGTTTTTCTATGCACCTGTAAGAAGGATGTTCTGAAGTGGAGATACGCAACAAATACAGCTTCATGCAAAGCGAAGTTAAGAGTTTCATGACATTATTATTTGTTGTTTCGGCTGTTCTTCACACAGGTCAATCCGTTCGCCCCGTTTCAGAATAGTGTAGAGACGTCACTTCTGTGGCGTCTCACGCGTTTAATATTTACGCGTGTTTTGAGATACAATATTTTGGAATTATATGTTTTGAGACGCCACGGAAGTGACGTCTCTACTTAGCATATTCTCGAAGTCTCAGCGACTTTATTCCTCCCTTCCGTGGCAGTTCTTGTATTTCTTGCCGCTGCCGCATGGACATGGGTCGTTGCGGCCTACTTTCTTCTCCACGTGGATAGGCTGTGTCACCTGGCGCTCTTGTGTATTGCTGTTAGCCTGCGACAATAAGTCATTGCGTTGTTCTTTTAACTTGCTTCTGTCGATGGCTCTTGCTCTCTGCTCTCTCACCTGACTGCCGTCTTGCATCGGGACATCAGAACGCATCAAGAATGAGATTACATCGGTGTTGATCTTCTGTATCATCTGCTTGAACAAATTGAACGATTCGAATTTATAAATCAAGAGTGGATCTTTCTGTTCGTAATGAGCATTCTGTACGGAATGTTTCAACTCATCCAGCTCACGGAGGTGTTCCTTCCACGACTCGTCGATGATACCGAGAGTGATGAATTTCTCTACCGACAACGAAATCTCCTTAGCGCCGTTTTCAACAGCTCTCTTAAGATTGACAACGACATTCATACTCTTCTTACCATCGGTAAATGGAATGAGAATGTTTTCGTATTGTGTGTTCTTATGAACGTTCTCGATGACTGGCAATGTCTTCTCTCCGATGATACGTGTCTTGTTATTATATACTTCAAGAGCCTTGTCGAACAGTTTCTCTGAGAGGATATCCAACTTGCCGCGTTTGAATTCTTCTTCATCGAAAGGAAGGTCGATACCCATTGTTGAAAGCACGTCCATCTTAAGAGCGTCGTAATCACTGCTATCTTGATATTTCTCTATCAACGACTCGCCTAAGTCAAACATCATATTATTAATGTCTATTGAAAGACGCTCTCCAAATAAGGCGTGGCGTCTCTTTTCATAAATCGCCTCACGTTGTGAGTTCATGACGTCATCATATTCAAGGAGATGCTTACGAGTTCCGAAGTGGTTCTCTTCAACTTTCTTCTGTGCCTTCTCTATCTGTTTTGTAATCATAGAATGTTGGATGACTTCACCTTCTTGAAGGCCGAGGCGGTCCATTATAGGAGCGATGCGGTCGGAGCCGAACATACGCATGAGGTCGTCTTCCAATGATACGAAGAACTGTGAGCTACCGCTGTCGCCTTGACGACCAGAACGACCACGCAACTGACGGTCAACGCGGCGTGACTCATGACGCTCAGTACCGATGATGGCAAGACCACCTGCTTCCTTAACGCCAGGTCCCAACTTGATGTCAGTACCACGACCTGCCATGTTAGTAGCGATTGTTACTGTGCCAGCCTGACCAGCGTCTTTAACTATCTGGGCTTCCTTGGCGTGTAACTTAGCATTCAAAACATTATGCTTGATGCCTTTACGAGTAAGCATACGTGACAAGAGCTCTGATACTTCAACGGATGTTGTACCGACGAGGACAGGACGTCCTTCTTCTACAAACTCTTGAATCTTATCGATGACGGCATTATATTTTTCGCGTTTTGTCTTATAAATCAAGTCTTCAGCATCGATACGTGCTATTGGTTTGTTGGTTGGAATTACAACGACATCTAATTTATAAATGTCCCAGAACTCGCCTGCTTCTGTCTCAGCGGTACCTGTCATACCAGCGAGTTTGTGATACATACGGAAGTAGTTCTGCAAAGTGATTGTTGCATAAGTCTGTGTCGCTGCTTCAACTTGAACGTTTTCCTTAGCTTCAACAGCCTGGTGAAGACCATCTGACCAACGGCGTCCTTCCATGATACGGCCAGTCTGCTCATCGACGATTTTAATCTTGTTGTCCATGATGACGTAATCGACGTCTTTTTCAAAGAGCGTATAAGCTTTAAGGAGTTGTTGCACAGTATGCAAACGTTCTGACTTCTCTGAGAAATTACGTAACAATTCAGATTTCTTAATCACTTTCTCGTCGTCGCTGAGACCGGAGCGCTCCAGTTCGGCAATCTCGCTACCTACATCGGGAAGGATGAAGAACGTTGGGTCGTTGTAAGCTTTTGTAAGTTCGTCTATACCTTTTTCTGTTAGGTCGACGCTATGTAGTTTTTCATCGATAACAAAATAAAGTTCATCGTCGATGATATGCATATTTTTCTGTTGTTCTTGGAGATAGAAACCTTCTGTCTTCTGCATCAAGGCTTTCATGCCTTCTTCGCTCAAGAATTTAATCAGAGCGTTGTTCTTAGGAAGACCTCTGTAAGCGCGGAAGAGCTGGTCAGCGCCATGACGTTTCTGTTCTTCTGTGGCATTAGGGTCTGTTAATAATTTTTTAGCTTCAGCAAGACATAATGTCACTAATCTCTTTTGGGCTTCAAAAAGTTTGACTACGTCTGGTTTAAGAACGTCGAACTCTTGATGGTCGCCGCGTGGGGTAGGACCTGATATAATTAAAGGTGTACGAGCGTCGTCGATAAGAACAGAGTCAACCTCGTCAACGATAGCGAAGTGATGCTTGCGTTGAACTAGTTCTTCTGGATTGCCTGTCATGTTATCACGGAGATAGTCGAAACCGAATTCGTTATTCGTACCGTATGTGATATCAGCGAGATAAGCATTACGACGTGCCTGTGAGTTAGGCTCGTGCTTGTCGATACAGTCAACGGTGAGACCGAGGAATTCATAAATCGTTCCCATCCACTCGGAGTCACGTTTTGCGAGGTAATCGTTAACTGTAACAACGTGAACGCCGCGACCAGCCAAAGCGTTGAGATATACAGGGAAAGTGGCCACCAAAGTCTTACCTTCACCAGTTGCCATCTCTGCAATCTTACCTTGATGCAAGACCGAACCACCGAGAATCTGCACGTTGTAAGGAACCATGTCCCAGTGAATTGTATTACCGCCAGCAATCCAGCTGTTGTTGTAATAAACCTTATCGCCTTCTATGTTGATATGATCGAACTTCGATGCGAGTTCACGGTCTAAGTCGGTAGCTGTAGCTTCTACCACTTCATTTTCCTTGAAACGTCTGGCTGTTTCTTTCAAGACCGCAAAGGCTTCAGGCAGAATATTGTTAAGAGCTTCTTCAATCTTATCGAGCTGTTGTTTCTCGAGTTTGTCTACCTGTTCATAAATTTCGTTTTTCTTCTCAAGGTCTAAATCCTCGTTCTCAGCTTTCAGTTTCAAATCTTTGATGCGAGCCTCTTCATCAGCAACGTAATTCTTGATATATTCCTTGAATTCCACTGTCTTGTGACGAAGAGCGTCGATGTCTAATGTCTTAACTGTTTCGTAAGCTACTAATGTCTTATCTAATATTGGTTGCAAAGCTTTATTGTCGCGTGATGCTTTGTTTCCGAATAACTTAGCTAAAAATCCCATACTTCTTTAATTCTTAATGCATAATGCTCAATTCTTAATTTTGCACCATGCACAATTTATGTTATAATTACTTTCTTTATCGTGAGATTAAATCTCGAAACATCCGTTTAACAAATGTTGTGCAAAGATAATTATTTTTTATCATTTTTTTTATAATAATTATACAATCTTCTGACGTGATAGTCGAGATATTGATCGGGAGATGGTGCCGGTGACATTCCTATTTTAGCATTTTTACCAATAATAACGTAGTCTGGGAATGTTTTTATTTGATATTTCTCGAGAAGAAGAATATTGTCTAAATTCAATAATAACCATTTATATCCTTTATCTTCAAACATTTGCTTGTAGTTGTCGAAGTGTTCTTTTGTTGAAATACTTATTATTTGAATTGTATCTTGCCATTGCTGCGAAAATTCGTTAAGCATTCCAAATTGATAATCGGTCATTGAAGTAGCCTTGTCTACAAACTGAAGCAGAAGTAAATCATCTTTAAAATCAGAGAGTTTGATAATATTACCATTAACGTCTTTCAGCGAAAAATCAGGAGCTTCAGAATTGAACGACAAACGGTGAATTTGTTTTATTATATCATTTACAATCCTTTTATTATTCTGATTTTTAGAATCCTGGGAAATTATATTCAAATAATTAAGAATTAAACTTTTCTCATCAGACATCTCATAGTACATTCTCTTCAGATTCCAGGCGATAATTAATTCTGCAAGATCTTTGTTTTCTGACAAAAAGACATCTTTTTCTTGTAAGAAATTAACAAATCTGTCATAGTTAGCATAAAGCAAATCTCTTATGTCAGAATGATTAAACTGTCGTGAATTTAAATAATTCTCAAACACCTCATGAAATAGATTCATGTAAGCAGCCTGCGAATATAGTATCTCCTGTTTGTTAAAATATTGATTTATAACTTTCTTGGCATTATCGTTATTAAGCATCATCTGAACGGCAGCCTTACGATAACGAATATTGTTTTTTACGTAGTCGCTTTTAATCTCACCTAACTCCTTATTCATCACAACGTCAAGAGTGTCTAACAAAGACAACTTACGACCTCTGTACAATTGGTTAAAATTATTTAACACAAAATCGTCAATTATCATATCCGACATATAATATTGATAATAAAGTTCATCATCATTTGCCTCGGTCATCTTCAAAGTCGGCTGCCGGCGCTCGAAATAAGAGACATTATCTTGCTCTGGAACAACGATTTCTATTTCGTAATTGGAATTAGGTTTCAACAGAATATCGACGCGCTCGAGATTTATCGCAATCTGCGCTAAAGTGATCTCTTCAATATCAGCCTCTATTGAAAAATTTCCTTTCTCATCCGACTTCGTCTCAAATATCGTAGTCTGCTCGCAAGTCAGCATATCATTGAAAGTTAGGAGACGGACAAGAGAATTAGGTCTGTTAGACAAACCTTTAATCATTACATTTTGAGAAAAAACACTTCCGATGTTCAGAAGTAAAATCAATAATAACAAGATATTTCTTTTCATGCTGAGCTAACGAGAAATCACAATAATTATTGTTTTTTGTATTCGGACGACACTTCTTCTGATATTTTTACCGGAACGAACTCATCGACAGGATAATTGTGTTTCAGCAAGTCTCTCACCACCGTTGAAGAGACGCAGCGTAAGTCAGGCTCTGTCAGGAGGAAAATCGTCGTGATATTAGGATTGATTTTCTTGTTAGCCTCAGCAATCGTCGATTCGTATTCAAAGTCGAGACTTCCGCGGAGACCTCTTATGATGAAGTCGGCGCCTACTTCTTTGCAGAAATCTACGGTAAGACCTTCGTAATGTGTAACTTTAACCTTTGGATAATCAGCGAAGACATCTTTAATCCATTGTATACGCTGCTCCAAATCGAAGACATTTTTCTTCATTATGTTAACACCTATCGCGACAACGACCTCATCGAAGAGAGGCAACGCCTTTAATATTATGTCTTCATGACCTTTCGTTATTGGGTCGAAGGAACCCGAGAATACAGCTTTTTTCATATTTTATTTAAGTCAACGGACAACAGTCAACAGACTTTGTGCATAACCATTTCTACTTTTGGCCTTAGACTCTTATCCTTAATTGTTAATAGTTAATTGGTGAACGATTTCTTCTCCGAGAGTGAGTCTCAGTGAGATGAATGTATTTTCTAAAAATTCATTAACGTTATCTTTGTTCAGTAGGAACACTTTTGAGATTCCTTCTTCGGTTTGAGGTTTTGGGTTGAAGGCAGCGTCGGTCTTCATAAGGAACCATGAAGTGTTTTTCAGAGTCCATTGGCCGTTAAGAAGATAGCAGTGATTGCTTGAAGGCAACTGCTTGATAATCGATAAGTTTGATATTGCCGTTTCTTCGCTCACTTCGCGGAGTGCTGCCTCACGCGGCGACTCTCCTTTCTCGATATGTCCTTTCGGCAAATCAGGAATTCCGTTTCTTTCCATCGCGACTATTGAATTGTTAATAAGGACGAGACCGCCGGCTGCTGGAGCAAAGCGAAATATTTTCTTTATGACAGCTGCTAAAATATCGTTATCCACATCGTCGATAACAAGATTTTCGTCATTGTTTTCGAGCCAGTTTTTTATCTTATTAAACG
This sequence comes from Bacteroidales bacterium, assembly GCA_045592965.1. GTDB lineage: Bacteria > Bacteroidota > Bacteroidia > Bacteroidales > F082 > Limimorpha. Next base: position 52,078 of record JAZNVS010000118.1, read on the forward strand.
TAGTCTCAAATACTTGCGAAGAACATACATCCTCCTTGATGTCATGCTCCAAAAATTGTTCAAAAAAAATTCTGCACTCAAGCGTTTTATTATTGCAAAAAAGTCTATACATTTGCCAAAAAATTTAAAGGTTAATTTTATGAACGAACAAGAAACATCAATGGCACTTGCCAGTTTTCTTTTGCAAATTAAAGCAATTAAATTGAATCCTGCAAATCCTTTTACATGGGCATCGGGATTAAAAAGTCCTATCTATTGCGACAATCGCGTGACTTTGTCATACCCACAAGTTAGGACATTTATCCGCGAGGGTTTTGTGAAGATGTGTTTGGACAAATTCGGCAAACCGGATGTCATCGCCGGCGTAGCTACAGGTGGTATTCCTCAAGGAGCTTTGGTAGCACAAGAATTAGGATTGCCTTTTGTGTATGTCCGTTCCGAGAAGAAATCTCACGGCATGAACAACCAAGTCGAAGGTATCATCAATAGCGGACAGTCTGTTGTCATCATCGAAGACCTCGTCTCTACTGGCAAATCAAGTTTGAACGCAGTTGAAGCTTTACGCGAAAAAGGCGCCATCATCAAGGGCATGCTCGCCATCTTCACTTATGGCATGGACGTAGCAACACAAAATTTCAAGAACAACAAATGCGATTTGTTCACCTTGACAAACTACGACGCTTTGATTCAAAAAGCAGCAGAAGAAAATTACATCAGAGAAAACGATTTGGCTTCTTTGGTTGAATGGAAATCTAATCCACAAGCTTGGAGCGACGCAAGAATGTAATTTATGGTTAAAGACTAATGACCAAAGTCTAAAGTCAGAGTCAAAAAATTATGATTTTTAAAAGTAATTGGGTCACAAACAAACGCTCCGAGAAAGAGTTATTCGAGTATATAGGCGACATGAACAACATGCCGCCTATTTTACCCGAACAGGTCGTTGACATCAAAGCCGACAACGACAATCTCGCGTTCACCATTCAAGGAATGGGAAACGTGGCATTAAGAGTAAAAGTAAGAGAACCAAACAAACTCATACAGCTGGTGCCGGAAGGAAAAGTGCCTTTCCAATTCGTTTTGAACGTTCACATTAGAAACAACGAGCAGCGAACAGAATGCTGCTTCGAAATAGATGCTAACCTCAACCCATTGATGCAGATGATGGCATCGCGACCATTGCAGAATCTGGTCAATATGATGGCGGAGAGAGCTGAAATTATTTGAAATTGAGAATCTGAGCATTTTTCAGGTTCTCAGTTTTTCAGGTTCTCAGTTTTTCAGATTTTAAAAACAATTTCCTTCAAATCACAAACGACTTCACGGTCGTTTTTTTCTTTTAAGATGAGACGACCGAATCTGTCATAACCTGTAATCATCATTTCTTTAACATCACCTTCGTGTTCGTAAAAAGCCCACTGATTGTAACGATACAACTTGTCAGTGTAGCGATGGTGAAAATTGAAAGGTGAAAATTGAAAGTTGAAAACTGAACTAATCGAATTGGAAGACGTCTGTTGCCTGTTGCCTGTTGTCTGTTGACTAAGTTTATTGCATATCTCATTCAATAACATTTCCAAATCATAATCCTTTCCCGTAATCATCTTCATTGAGATAGGATTCGGAAGACTTTCGTCGAAAGACGTTTGATTTACATTAAGTCCTATTCCAATGATGGAAGTTCCAAGCATCATGCCTTTGATTTCATTCTTTATCAAGATGCCCGCGATTTTCTTATTGTTGAAATAAATGTCGTTAGGCCATTTTATGAAAAGATTTTCTTCAGGAAGATAATTTTTCAAAACGTTAATCATGGCGACAGAAACCATCTGAGTTAGAAGAAACTGATCTTCAGCCTTGAGAAAACTCATATCAAGAGCGATGCTGAAAAGCAGATTCTTTCCATCTTCACTCTGCCAGACGTTCTTTCCCTGACCTTTTCCCGATGTCTGAAAATCGGTGACGACAACATTATCGGCAACATCTTCACCTTTATCTAAAAGATTCTGAAGGTAAGAATTCGTGGAATCTATATTTTTGAAATGAGTTACTTTCATGATGCAATTATTTTTGACACTGACTTTGACTCTAATAATTCAAACCAAAATACCAAAGAGGAATAACATTCCCATAACCATATTCGATATTATCTTTCACAACGAAAGAATTGGAAATGTCGGCAACTTGTTTTTTAGATTTATTCTTTCCTCCTATTTCAAACGTCATATCATCTATTTGAAAATCCGAGACATTAGATGAAATCACATCATGGTTGACTCTCATCTGGTTGCAGAAAAATGTTTCTCTTATATTTCCTATATTGACGTCATTTCTCCCCAAAACAAATGCTAAGTTTGGATTGTCTAAATATATTTTTTCTACCTTTCCCAAACTGCGAATACCACCTGTCTCATCGCGCAGTTGCATAATCATACCAGCTTTCTCTATATACGACAGATAATCTGTTATCGTATTACGGCTGACTTCTATCAATTCAGCCAACTTTGTCATTACAGGTTTGAATGGCACGCTCTCAGCAATTATGGCAAGAAGACGTTTCATTTTTCTTCCCGTTGAGACATTCAAATTTGCATACTGAGGAATATCGACTTCCATCGTTTGAGTTATAATCTGCTCTAACTCAATATTAAAATCCACATCCTTTGAAAACGGGTAATAACCATTTTTCAAATATTCATTAAACAAAGGCAGAGGATGTGAAATTTCCGGAATATCCACCTTATGACTTAAAATATCGCTTAACGAATATACAGGAATGCTAATATTATGAAACATGGATAGGTACTCTCTAAACGACAAGCCTTGCATCTCATAAATTGGAGCACGACGACTGAGATCTGCCATGCCTTTGTAAATGTCAAGCACCGATGAACCAGTAAAGAAAATCTGCATATCGGGATAAGAATCATATAACTGCTTCAGCTCTTGTGACCAATTTAAATATTTATGAATCTCATCTATAAACAAATGACTACCGCCTTGCTTATTAAATTCATCAGCCAAATCTATCAAAGTATGATTGGTAAAATAAAGATTATCAGCGGAAACATATAAAGTATCGTTAATCTCGAGATTCATTTTTATATACTGCAAAAATAATGTCGTCTTGCCCACACCTCGAGGTCCGACCAAGCCTAACATTCTATTCTCCCACTTTATGTCATTGTATTTATATCTGATAAAATCGGTGTTTACCGACTTTAGCAACTTTCTAAATGTTTCATATAAACCGTTCATAACTTTTATTTTTTTGCAAATATAAACATTTTGCACAATCAATAGTGCAGTTTTTGTAAAATAATGCACAATTCATAATGCACAATTCATAATGCATAATTCATAATAAAATGTTTTTTTACATATATTTGCAAGTAGTTTTGAATCTCCACAGAATGAAAA
>JAZNVS010000119.1:0-4116 GCA_045592965.1 Bacteroidales bacterium
ACTTAGGTGCAATACTCACCCCTTTCCTATAATATAATAGTAGTAATATCTCCTTCATCGCACCTTTCTTCCGAAAACCGCTTAAAACCCATGGTTTCCTTATATACGTAGAAATGAAAAGTAAAATATGAAAAGTAAAAATGACGAAAGCTACCTCTACCTGACTTCGAGTTAGGCATGTAGTGGATGGATTTAGATCTCCATCTTAAGTATGGATAAGCTATTCCATTTACTGATTGTTTTTCTTTGAACCGACCACGAAGAGTGAGTCGGTTTCTTTTTTTTCGCCCCTTTTCAATACCCTTCATAGCCTTATATATGTATTAAAACGAATTATTAACTATTAAAAACTATAAGATTATGAAGAAAATTGTATTGATTATTTTGATCATCGTTGCTTTACTCGTAGCAATTTACAAGTGGATCTTGAGCGACGATGACAATGAAGAACAGCAGAAGGTTGAGGAAACCAAGGCTGCAACAAGTGAAAAAGAAGAAAATGTTAACGGTAAAGTTGAGGAAGCAACAACCGGAAACAAAGTAAATGAAAACCATAAATAGAAATTATTATGGAAAACACAATGAAAGAAATGACTATCGTTCCTATTACCGGACAGGTCATATCAGAAACAACAATGGGATTGGAGGATGTTCCCTATATCGATGCAGAAAAAGTATTCGATAATGAAAATCATCCAAACTTTATTGAGTCAAATACTCAGGCTATTACGCTTGAAGAATTGACATCGAAAAACATCATACCTACTTTTGGCGACAACACATTAACCATATCACATCAATCTTTTATTGGTGCTGTTACAAAAGTCGCTGAACAAGTATTTGGTGAATTAAAACCTGTTGAGACCCGAGTATCACATCCGATCATCGGAAGAATACCATCGGCTCAACATAAGAAAGCGAATGAATTACGTGATGACGAGAAGACCATTTTCTATCAACGTATGGCCTTTGTCGCTCACGTAAAGAATTTGACAAGAACAATCAACGGACAGACAGTACACCTCGTAGTGGGTGGAGTTCGTGGATACAATGAAGACAAACTCTATAATAGAGCCAGTTCAATGAAATTCAGAATTTTCGTAGGCTGGCAAGTAAGAGTATGTTCAAATTTATGTTTGACATGTGACGGATATAGCGGAATAATCGATTGTATGACGGAAGCGGATATTATGCAGAAGTCATTTGAATTGTTCAATGCTTTCAATCCAAACAAAGAAAACACACTAAAACTTCTTGAAAATCTGCACTCAACGCAGATCTCGGAAGAACAATTCTGTAAGATTATCGGTAGAATGAGATTGTATCAATATCTACCCAATAACGAACAGAAACAACTACCATTGCTGACTATTGGTGATCAAGCCGTAAATGCAATGGTAAAGAACTATGTTACGAATCCAAATTTCGGCAAGAAGACTGGAGAAATAACATGTTGGAATCTTTTGCAGTTTGCAAATGAAGCAGTCAAGGCATCATATATTGATTCTTGGCTTGACAGAAACAAGAACTGTACCGATTTCGCAATTGGAATTCAGAAAGCCCTAGAAGGTCAAGATACCGAGGGCTATTCATGGTTCCTGAACTAACGGCTGAAATATGCTAATGTTTGCTGAGGAAGCGACAAGTACGAAAGTACATGTCGCTTCCTCTTTTTGTTTTATTGAAATTATTAACTAATTAAATTTTAATCTATTATGTGTAAATTTCAAACTCCAAATGTACCACAAGGTGCAACAGCAGATGAAAGAAGAGCTATTATGTTCAATGCTCTTTCAAACCTCGATTTGTCAGACAAGTGTGAAAAGCGTGAATCGTTAACTTACTTGTCTTGGGCTAATGCCTGGTCAGAATTTAAGAGTGCTTATCCTAGTGCTACTTATCAGATCTTGAAGAACGAAAATGGATTGCCGTATTTCAGCGATCCAAATTTGGGAATCATGGTATTCACAGAAGTTACCGTTGATGATGTCACTCATCAGATGTGGCTTCCTGTGATGGATAGCAAAAACAAAGCAATGAAGCTTATTCCTTATACTTATCAAGTTTGGGACAACTACAAGAAAGCTTATGTTGATAAGACCGTGCAAGCAGCATCTATGTTTGACATCAACAAGACATTAATGCGATGCCTAGTTAAGAACCTCGCTATGTTTGGCCTTGGTTTGTATATATTCCAGGGTGACGATTTGCCCGAGAAGTCGGCAGATGATACAACATCATCACCACAACCAATGCAGAGACCGGTTCAACAAACAGTCGATCCATTGGCAGGAATCAAGAACGCTATCAATTCGGCTAATGACGTAACTACACTTATGTCATTCTATCTCGATCATCAGGGAGAAATCGAGGCTAACCCTCAGATTAAAGCTCTTTTGACTCAACGTAAACAACAACTTCAAAACAAGTAAAGATTATGGCAAGAATTGAATTGACACAATCGAGAGTTCTTTTCAATGAAGAACTCCATGAATATTGGTTAGATGGCAAGCAATTGTCAGGTTGACTTGAACTGAAAAAAGTTGTCACTATACAGGGCATAAAAAGTATAGTGCAATGCAAGAAAAGATTAAGACGCGATGGGTCTGGAATGAGAAACTCCAGGAACATCAAATGGTGGAGTACGGAACAGGTAAATACTCCTTCACCGAAGAAGACAAGATTTCCATTGTTTCGGAATATGTCTGTGGGCACGTTCCGGCAAGTGTGATAGTCGAGAAGTACCATATCGGCACTCGACAGACACTATTCAATTGGATGGATAAGTATGTAAATGAAAAGGAATTGGTATCTTTGCCCGATGAATCAGAAAACTCCGAAACAATGGCAAAGAAAACTCCTGAAGAGAGATTACAAGAGCTGGAGGTAGAGAACAAACGTCTTCAAAAAGTTTTGGAACTAGAAAAACTTCGTTCCAAGGCATATGACACCATGATCAACATGGCGGAAGAAACCTTCAACATTCCAATCAGAAAAAAATCTGGCACCAAACAGTAAGTCTGCTCCGTGAAGAGTGCAGGGAACACTCCCTAAGCACTCTCTGCGGGCTGTTTGGTTACAGCAGACAATCCTATTATAAACGAGATTTAAATGACTTTGCCGAGGACGCCATTGAACCGCTTATTGTAGAAAAGGCACAAGATTACCGACGTAACAACCCCGGGCTTGGATGCGCAAAACTATATCTGATAATCAAGGCCTTGTTTGAAGATACAGGTTGTATGCCCGGCCGTGATGCCTTTATCGAGTTGCTTCGCAAGAACGGTCTTATGGTGCAGATAAAGCGAAGAAAGAGGTATAGGACAACGGATTCCAACCATAATTATCGCAAATATCCCAATCTCATTGAAGGTGTCATCCCACACCGCCCCAATGAAATATGGGTTGCAGACATAACCTATGTTGAAACCGATGAAGGAGTATGCTATCTCTCCTTGATAACCGACGCTTACTCGCATAAAATCGTAGGTTGGGCTGTCGGTCCCACATTAGAAACAACATACCCATTGGAAGCTCTTCATATGGCATTAAGCACGCTCCAGGGCGAAGAGGCTGAACACTTGATTCATCACTCCGACAGAGGCTGCCAGTACTGCAGCATGGCATATGTAAGCGAACTGAAGAAGCGAGGCGTCAGCATAAGCATGACACAGAGTGGAGACCCTTTGGAGAATGCGATTGCAGAACGTGCCAATGGGATATTGAAGATGGAGTGGCTATACAAGATGAGGATAGGAACCAGAGAGGAATGCTCGTCAATCCTGGAGCGTATTATAGGCTTCTACAACAAGGAGAGACCTCATATGAGCATCGGTATGCAGACTCCCGAGGTAGTCCATACGCAGGTAGGAGAACAAAAAAGATGTTGGAAAAATTATTATGATATGAGTTAAGACGGAAAAAAGGACTATATTTGCATCAGCTTTCCGTTGCAGCTAGCTGCAACGGAAACGGCAACTCAACAAATTTTAAACGACACTGTAAACTGAAACAGGTTAGATGTAAACTAAAACAGTTCACAAAAGGGACTGCTGTAAACCGTTTCAGTTATAATGTAAACCCTATTAGTTAACCGCTCTAAAAAGTGTCAACCTT
>JAZNVS010000120.1:0-31551 GCA_045592965.1 Bacteroidales bacterium
CTGGTGTACTGCAACAAGCGGAGCATCAATGAAGGCTTGGAGCCGGTGTATACCATCAAGGGAAGCACCAATCCCGATGACTGGGGGCAGATTCCCACCGCCATTGATCCCGACTGGAGCGCCGCCCAAATGGATTCCAATGCCAGCGGATACCGGCTTCCCACCAATGTGGAATGGATGTACGCCGCAGCTGGCGGAGACCCCAGCAAACCCGACTGGAACTACACCTACGTCGGAGGCAATGACATCAACGAAGTTGCTTGGTACAGGGACAATTCTGGGACTTCGAGCCATGAGGTGAAGGGAAAGAAGCCCAATAGTCTTGGCCTGTACGACATGAGCGGCAACGTGTATGAATGGTGTTGGGAGCATATCAGTGATAATACACATCGCAGAATACGTGGAGGTTCCTTCTATGTTTTTGTGTTCTGTAAGTTGGGGGATGATAATACACACATCCCAATCATACCTGATGCTGTTGATGGCAACAACACAATAACGGGTTTCCGGGTTGTGCGCTCCAGGTAGGGCGGGGCCTCTGGCTAGGAGATAGGAGTTAGGAGGCAGAACTCGTTTCTTGCTCCTCGCTCCTGTCTCCTAAGCACTAACAACTGAAAATTGAAAATTGAAAATTGAAAATTGTGGTTTATAGCACTTTTAGACATTAGACTTTTAACTTTAGACATCATTTACACTCTATCACAATTTCATTCTTTATAGTATAATCGTAGTCTTCATCGTAAATCGTTGCGACACAATCTCTGCTGTAAGAGTATTTTTTCTTTTCTCCTGGAATGATAGTGTCAAACACCGATGAATTACCTTCGACGAATTCACTCGAGACAAGATATTCAATCTTTTCTGTATCGACAGACTTTATCGTAAACATAGGTAAAGTTGGATACTTGTAATTTGCTTTATCGAATTTCACCAAGGTCTTATCTGAAACTATATATTCTCCGATTTTAGCTTTCATCAGGCTGATGACTTGATTATTATAATCGAATCCGCTCATTTCTATCTTGATAAGGAGTAACGGCATTGAGATATTCACCTTTCTGATGGTATCCATCAGTAGATTGTTATCTTTCCATTCTGCTTTAAAACTTCCCCCATCGGCAAAAGTAAATATTCCTTCACCGTTTCTATCTCCATATTTCCACTGACATTCCAGCACATCACCATTTTCGTATTTCCAAATGCCATAACCCTCACGCTTATCGTTCAACCAATCTCCTTCGTACATCTTATCTTTATTTCTTCCATACCAGCAAATTCCCTTACCACAACGTTTGTCATCTTTCCACTCGCCTTCGTATCTCTCCGGAGGAAATGTTCCTTTATCCCAACTCAAGGTATATTCACCAAAGCCATGACGCTGACCATCTTTCCATTCGCCATTATAAGTCATATATGTAACATTACTATAATTCGTCAGCTTTCCTTTTCCGTTTGGCAAGTCATTCTCCCAATCGCCACAATACTCCATCACACCATTACCATTTTGATAATATTCCATCTTACCTTGTCCCGATTTCACGCCATTCTTCCAATGACCTCTATATCGCTTATACGATACCAGATATTCCTGCCATTGGCTATAGGCTTGTTCCTTGAACTTCATTACGCCACTACCATGAGGTAATCCTTGCTCATTCACTTCGCCTTCGTAACAATCACCATTGGGATAATTAATTATAGTTTTCATAATCTTTTATGTTATATCAATTCACCTACAAAGGTAACAAAACTATATTAATTCATCAATACGCAAATAAAAAAAAATCCAAGAAAATTCTTCTCTGACAAATTTTAGACAAAAAATCATTATCAATATTTTTTGCATCATTTTTTTATGTAATTTTGGCATCGGATTCCAAATTTGCATAAAAAATGAAGGTAGAATATATTAACAGAGACTTAGAAAAAATAATTATTGAGGCTTCAGAATACTATTCAGTTATAACAGTAACAGGACCTCGTCAGTCAGGGAAAAGCACATTATTGAAACATCTTTTTCCTGATTATAAAGAATATAGCATGAAAGATGTACATATTCGCGATTTCGCATTAAACGACCCAGTAGCTTTTTTGAATCAGACTACTGACGGAATGTTTATCGACGAGATTCAGAAAGCGCCTGTTTTGATGGAATATATTCAAGGTATAGTTGACAGAAATCCAGAGAGAAAATTTCTACTTACTGGAAGTTCAAACTTTGAGATGATGCGCGATCTATCTGAATCTCTATCTGGCAGATCTGGTGTCTTTGAACTTATGCCGATGTCGTTATCAGAAACAAATGAGTTTCGCACAAACCTCGATTTATCAAATCAATTATTTGAGGGTCTGTATCCTGCAGTATGCTCAAAGAAGAACAAGGCTGGATTTTTCTATCCATCATACGTCAAGACATATTTGGAGAAAGATGTTCGTGACCTGCTGAATATTCAGAATCAGATGCAGTTCATGCGTTTTATGAAATTATGCGCAACACGCATTGGGTCGATATTCAACGCTTCTGAACTCAGCGCAGAAGTAGGTGTAGATGTTAAAACAATCACACGTTGGCTGTCGGTTTTACAAGCTTCATACTTAATAACATTATTACCACCTTATTACGAGAATATTTCCAAACGATTGATTAAAAGTCCAAAACTATACTTTAACGACACCGGATTAGCGTGTTATCTCTTAGACATAGAATCGGCAAAACAACTCGACCGCGACAAGATGAGAGGTGCGTTGTTTGAAAACATGATAGTGATGGAAATCATCAAACATCGTTACAATCAAGGGAAAACAGGCGGTGTGTTTTTCTACCGCGACTCCAATCAGAACGAAGTCGATATCCTGTTGAAACAAGAAGGAGAAATAACCGCTTTAGAAATAAAATCCGCCATGACTTACAACTCATCTTTTGAGAAAAGTCTGAAGCAAATACCGAATTGGATTAACACACCTATCACAAATAGAGCAGTCATCTACTCTGGTGATTTCGAGAATACAAGCTCCGATATCAAATTACTTAATTACAGTCATTTAGGAGATATTTTGTAGGATAAAAAATAATTATATTTTATTTTCAAGTAAAAAATACGATTGAATGTTTTAATAAATTTTGAAAATATTTTGTAGAATATCGCATTGATTTTTATGTAATCATGGCATCGGATTCCAAATCTGCATAAAAAAATCCCGAGATTTGAAGTCTCGGGATTTGAGATGCTTTTCTACTCGAATTTTATTTCTCTTTAGCGGATTCTAATTTAGTCTTGGCTGCTTCAAGTCTTTTGTTGGCTGCTTCAAGTTCTTGTTCCTGTTCTTTTCTCATCTCAGCTGTTCTGACCGATGGATTCGAAAGTCGTTTCTGTTCCTGATAGAAAGCCTTGGTTTCTAACTTAGTAGCTTGATAATTAGCTTTATCAATCTGACGTTGGAGCTTAGCACTTTCCTTCATATCGCGGAAAGCTCTCTTAAAGAAATTGTCTTTCTTCTCTTCATTGACTTCTTGTGCATTCAACGCAACGCTACTGCCTATCAACAATGTAGCAACACCTAAAATTTTACCTAAATTCTTCATTGTTAATTGTTAATTGTTAACTGTTAATTGTTAATTTATTCTTCTTTATCTAAAAATTTCTCTACAAATTTATCTTCAATATTCTTATAAGTATTCACAACACCATCCTCGATAGTTTTATACGTATTGACGACACCGTCTTCAATTTTCTTATAAGCGCCGACAACTTTATCTTCCATCTTGGTTTTCTTTAATTTATATTCACTCATAATATTATTTATTTCTCAATAATTGTCAATTGTTAACTGTTAATTGTCAATTACAAAATAGTAACTCCAACTCCAATCTTGAAATAATGGCTGTCGATTCCTTTGCCATGTTTCCAAACTCCGTAACGCATATCATATCCGAAGTTGATTGAAAATCTCGAGATGTCTAAACCCACTGCCGGATTTACATGGATTCCCACACCAACATTGCTGACATCAATATCGACACCTGCCTGGAGGCTGACAAAAGGACTCACCAAAGTGTTACAGAAATTATATTTAACATCAGCGAATGCTGGAGTATAGAGAGTTGGTGTTGCTTTATAATCAGGCAGATATTCTGCATAGAATCCTGCTCCGCCACCAACATAAAGTCCGTTACCGAAACTATATCCGTGCGACGTACTAAACTCCCAAAGCGTTGGAAGCGAACATGAAAGCTCGACATCAAATGTATAACCTCTGTCGTAATTGAGATTCTTGACATCATTTTTTGATTGAGCGTTTAATTGATTTCCCAAAGCTATCATAATAGCTGCGATGATTAATACTTTTACTTTTTTCATGATTAGTTAAATTTCATTAAGTTAATTTCTTCTTGATTTTTCACGCTGCAAAATTACTTCTTAAAACATCGCCGTATTTTTCCATTTTTCCGCATTATTGGTATATTTTTCCTAAAATATATTATCATACGCTATATCATGATTATTTTTGAGTATTTTTGCGAAACAAAACAGAGATTATGACAAATTATTACGACTGGCAATCTAAGATACGCAACATTGTTCCCGACGACATGAGAATCGGAGATGATTTGCTGATACTTAAAAATGCCTCTTATAAAGATTCCATCAACGAGCCTCGCAAAGTCGATGTCACCACTTTCATCTTAATGGACAAAGGAGAAAGCCGCGCCATCGTGGAAGGAAAGGAATATCATCTGCAAGCTCCATGCCTCGCGGTTGTGATGCCCAATCAAACCTACTGTCTCATAGAAGCATCTGATGATTTGGAAGTCAGAGCCATCATCATGTCGAACAACTTCACACTCAATCTTATGTCGAGCAACCTAAACAATATGATATTGGAAAATCCTGTCATCGACATCAGTTCCGACATAATTTCTTTTAACACATATTATAATGTGTTGCTTCACACCGTAAGGTCTTCGTTCAAAAGCTCACATTTAGAATCGGCGAAACATCTGACAATGTCGATGTTATATTTCTACGCACAAAAATTGGAACATCTCGAAAAAGATAAGAAAAAGAGAGAAATAGTCTTCGACAGATTCTGCGATGACGTAAGAAAATTCTATAAGATAAACAGAAACATTCCTTTCTATTCGGGACGACTTGCCGTAAGTTCAAAATATCTCAACGACATTGTCAAGGAGAAGACCGGAATTACCGCCAACGAATATATCGACCGACAAACCATCATTGAATGTAAAGCTCTGTTATCATCAACCGACATGAGTATCTTGAAGATAAGTCTTATGATGCATTTTCCTTCATACTCGGTGTTCGGCAAGTTTTTTAAAAGAATGACAGGCATGACGCCGACAGAATATAGGGAGAAGACAAAATGAGCAGAAAGATTTCATATATCAAATGGCGCAGCAGCATCGAAGACATAACGCCTGCCGACCACAGAATTGGCGACGACATCCTGCTAATCGACAACAGCCATACGATGCGCGCAGAACTGTCGTCAGACAATGAACCTTTCAGAATCAACATGACGATGGCTATCATTTACGAACAAGGTTCAGCCGACCTTAAAATTAACATGCGCGACTATCACATTGAAGCACCGGCGGTTCTGTTAGTTCTTAACGACCAGATATACCAGTCGGCAGGACACTCCGAAGACCTTAGAAGCAAAGTCATCTTAATGTCGAGATCATTCTCCGACAGTCTTTTCGCCAACTCCGGCGAGATACTTCCGCTAAAATCCTCCATCATGAAAAATCCGGTAATGAAGATTGAAAACGAAGAGAACGTTTTTGGACAATTCTTTCAGTTATTACAAAACATCGCAGCCTCACCGCGACAGGAATTTAAGATTGAGTCGGCACGACATCTCACCTTGTCGATGTTTTACGGATATTCACATCTGAAACATGAAGTCAATGAGGTTAAAAGCACCAACTCGCGTCAAGAAGAGATATTTACGAAGTTTACCGAGCTTTTGGAAAGACATCACAAGAAAGAACGCGAGATTGCATTTTACGCCGACAAAATGTGTATGACGTCGAAGCATCTCTCGCAGGTGATTAAAGATTATACGGGTAAGACGGCACTCGGGCTCATCGAGGAATATGTCATTTCCGAGGCAAAATCGATGCTGCTTTCAACAACAATGTCGATACAACAGATCAGCGACGAACTAAAATTCCCTTCGCAGTCGGTCTTCGGAAAATACTTCAAGCGAGTCGCCGGCATTTCGCCTTCAGAATATAGAAACAGACATTGAATCATAAAGCATCTTAAAAAAATCCGAGAAACTCATCATTCCCCGGATTTTATTCTCAGATTTTCAATTTTTCAGATTCTCAGATTTTTAATATCCTCAATTTCTAATCTTGACAACGATTTTATTCATCGGTATCTTACGTTGCGACTTTTCCATCGCCATCTCTACCAATCTTATCAAGCCGCCGCAACAAGGCACCTCCATGATAGCGACCGTCAGAGAATTGATTATAGAATCATCTATCATCTGTATCAATTTATTAACGTATGATTCCTTGTTGACATCCAACTTGGGACAAGCTATCGCTAACTTTTTCCCTACCAACAATTCAGAATATAATTTCGGATTAGCGTACGCCACGCAGTCAGCCACCAACAAGAGGTCGGCATTATTGAACACACCCGACTGCGGATTGATGAGATGCAACTGCACAGGCCAGTTTATTGACACCGACATAGGTTTAAACGCCGACATCTGAGATACGGGAATTACATTTTGAGGCTGAGGTTGAGTCAAAGCAGGCACAGGGATGTCATTATTATCCTTAAGATATTGTATTCCTTGTTGAAGCAGATTCATCTCACCATGATTTTTAAGATGTTGAAGATGAGCTTCCAACACTTTAGCACCTTTAGGAATTATCCTTTTTATCACTGCGATCTCATCGTAAGCCTCCACTTCTTTCTCCTCGACAGAGATAGCGTTCATCGGGCAGTCGCCAATACAAGCGCCGAGACCGTCGCAATATAACTCACTGATAAGACGAGCTTTACCATCTATAATCTGCAATGCGCCCTCGTGACAACCCTTAGCACACAAGCCACATCCATTACATAATTCCTCATTTATTTTGATAATGTTTCTTTTTACTTTCATAAACTACTTAATATTTTCTCTTACAAAGATAAATTAAGTTTTGGTAATGAGAAGTGAGATTTAAAAAAATGTTGTGGTGAAGAGTTTGAATTGTATCTTTGACAGATTGAATACAACAATGACAGACAAAACAAAAGACTGGAGGTGTTGTGAATCGCTTTAAATTATGCATCTTTGACAGATTGAATACAACTTACTGATTACCAAATCATCCATCATATCTGTTGTGAATCGCTTTAAATCATGTATCTTTGACAGATTGAATACAACTCTCACTCGTCGAGAAAAAAAGAAATCTGGTTGTGAATCGCTTTAAATTATGTATCTTTGAGGTAGTCCAAGCTAAATTATTTGAACATCAAATTATTGAGAATAACTTGTATAATAATGGGCAACGGATAAGAAATTGCAAACTGTTTTATTACACTATATTTATCATGCTTTCAAACAACTCTTTTCTAAGTGCAAATATAAGCATTTTCTTTAATTATTGGATAATGATTCTTCTCTAAATAATCGTTTTACTTCCTCAAACATAAATTCGTTATACTTCAAACCAAGGTGTCCTTGTGAACAGCCTTTAATGTAAAATTCAAATTCATATTTAGTAAATCTACTATGACGATTATGAGTGGTTGATTCTAAATTATATGACGATTGTGTATCGAATAACACGAATGCCCAACGATATTAACATATAAAGTGTACCCAAAGAATACAGCAAATAGATATATAGAAGTTGAATGGTGCATATATGTTAATTTTTAGTAAGATCTTTGACTTTTTAATCTATTGGAAACAATGGCTGTGTTAAATTATTTTAGACCATCATCTTCCGTGTTTTTATTCGTAAAATTTAATCAACCATTCATCTATCTCTTCTCTTGTTTTTAAAGAAAAAAGGTGCATTTTTTCTTCTTCCGTAAAGTTTGGAACTCCAAAGTTTTTGATGTCCACACCACTTAATGAATAGTAACCAGAAGAGTATGGTTTTCCATTTTTAGTAATATATTTCCAAAATATATCACTTTCTATCACTTTTTGTACAATTTGTAATTTTTCTTTAGAATCATTAACAAACGCAATACCATTGTATAATAATAATTCAGGTGCATCCAAAAGAACACATCGTATTGAACTATTAGAGAATTTTGGAAAGAAAAGTTTATAGCGTGGCATTTGCAGTGATTGTGTTCTTCCGTAAGCATACCACGTAGGATAACTCTGAGTATGTCCTTTGTCTCGCTTATTCAGTGTTTTTTGTTGAGATAGCAGGTATTTATATGCATAAGGAAATTCTTTCAACATTCTTTCCTCCTCTATAACACAAAGTTTACCATCTTGATTCCTATAATACGGATAAATAATCTTCTCAATAATTGCGTCAAAATTAATTTCTGAATTTAGTTTATTAGAATTAACAATATCTCTACATATCTGTTTTTCAATAGGATATTCAATTCCATCATTTACTAAATAGTAATAATTCAAATCTTCAAAGACAGGTTTGAATATATATGTTTTATTGCTAAGAGTTGCAATACCATGACGATATGAGCAATACTTCCCGATAGGGGTACCAACGATTTCTATTCTTTGAGATTCGGAATTATCATTTAAGCTCCATCCCTTACGATTATCAAGTAATGCATATGGTATAAGCGAGAAAACAAATGGTTGTTCAAGACATCCGTTATCATTTGATACATATTTAATATCCTCCGTATAATTCCCTTTATCTAAGAAAAATAGACAAGTATATGTACTTTTCTTCTTGAAGATTTGGTATCCACGAAAATCTACAATTCTGACATCAATCTTATTGGAAGAGAAATATTGTCTTAGGCTACGGCCATTTACAGAACGTATAAAGCTATTCATCGTAATATAGCCTAATTTGCCTTCATCTGCCAACATTTCATATGCAATTTGAAAGAATGGTATATATAGGTCTGGATGCCCAGATTGTGAAACCTCGTATTTAAGCATCTTCTGCTTGGTTTCCTGGCTGACATTACGGGAACAAACATAGGGAGGATTACCAACAATAACATCAAAGGAAGAGAATTCGTGATTCCAATTATTTGAACAGAAATCAAGCGTATCAGCTTGTATCAGGTTAAAACCAAAATCTTCATCTTCTCCATAGCTTAATGCCAATAATGATAGAAGGATTTTAGTTCTTTCTACAGCGTAATTTTGTATGTCGATACCATAAATATTCTCTTGAAATATATCCTTAAAAGATTTCTGTGTTTTAATATGTATATATTCTGCAACGTCCATAAGAAAACCACCACATCCACAGGCTATATCACATACCCGAACATGTCTTAATTGCTCGTTATTTAAATTACCCAAGCAATGGTATATGATAGTACTTCTAATGTCTTTAGGAGTATAAATTGCCCCATTAACAATCTTATCGGATGGAGATATAACAAATTCAAATAGCCTCACCAATCGTTCTAAATCAATTCCTCCACTGACAGTATTAAGAAATGATTCAAGAATTTTATTGTCAATATCTTTATAGTGTGAAAGATAGTTTTTCTCGCAAAAAGTTAGTCCATTTAGTTTGATGAAAGCCGATACAAACAGACTATTTATATACGAAACTTCTGCTGAGATTCGTTTCAAAAATCTAAATACATTTGTCATATATAAAGTCTATATAATATCTTATCTTTCTTTTCATATAATTTGAGAAGAATTTTGAGATTATCAGCATTATCACAATTCTCGAAACAAGGTCTCAATTCTTGTATGGAATTTTCTATCTCCTCATAACATTGTAAGATTTCATGTTGTGGTTTCCAAAGTTTTAATTCATTGTACATCCACTTCCCTAAACACGTTTTTGCAATGATTTCTCCATAATTACCACGTTCAAATTGGTCAGCATATGAACTATCGCAAGGATCTATCCATCCTTCTATACCGTTATTATGTTTCAGAGGATTATTTGTTGGCCACTTCGCTCTTTTTGAGTTATTACAAGATCTGCATGCATATACAAGATTGGAATAAACAGTTCCTAGAGAAGAATCAACTTTTTGAGGTACAAAGTGATCAATTTCAAATCTTTCAGCTCGTGGTACGTCTCTATCATCGCAATATCCACATCGGCAGTTGAAATCTTTTCTCAACTGCTCTCTAAATTTCTTATAATCACTCTGAGCAACAATTTCTGTTGTTCTTGAAGGGTGTACTTTTCTAAATTTCATTACTCTCCTTTTACTGATTTCAACAATGCTCGTGCTAGGTCAACCATTTCGTGTAAATCTTCAACACTTTTCGTCTGCATCATATCAGGCGACATAGGATTACTTTCAGGATCTATACTGTTCATCTCTACATTTAAGGCAAACAGATCTTGTTCCTCTTTATCACTCAATATTCCTTTTTTTTGTTTTTCGACAAGTATTTTCAGTTGTTCCTCTTTCTCCTTAATAATGCGATGGTAAGTTTCAACAGAACTACTAATCTGTTTCTTAAGTAAGGTTATACTATCGTTATTAGATAAACTATCTTTATCATTTACAAGAAATACATTATCCATTTTTTCCAATGCATTATTTACATATGACGTAAGCATGAATACAGGATAATAACGACGTTTTTCCCAAATTGTTTTTACCACTTCATCTCCATTGAATGAAACCCACCCTCCATCTGCTAAGCGGAAGTCTACTGCCAATACATCTATATTTTGCCTATCTATTTCATCCAACACATTGTCAGCTGAGGTCAATTTTGTATTATCATCAAGCATTACAACCTCAAAGTCCTTTTTGAATACACGAAAGAAAGTATTCCTATTACCTTTATCTTCGTCCAAATAGCCTAAACGTATCATAAATAATTATTTTATTCTAAAAGTAACACACAAACCAAAGCCTTGTTCCCTCGGTTCATATATAGATATAGAGGATCCCTTATACTCAGTCAAAGTTGTTTTTGCAATATAAAGCCCTAATCCTGTTCCTTTTTTATTTCCATCTTCATCTCTTTTAGAAGATTCGAATGCATTAAATATCTGACTCGGATTTTCTTTGTATTCTTCAGATAGACCAGTACCAGTATCCTCAAAAAAGATATGAATATCAGCATCATCCATTACACCTTTAATACGAATCCATCGGTTTGTCGTATTCTTCCTTTCCTTAATTGCATATATTGAGTTAGAAATCAAGTTGTTGAAAATCGTATCTAAATCTATAGAAAACGCCTTTATTTTCATCAATGGTGTAAAACCTGTAATTTCCAACCCAATATTAAGTTCTTGCAAGACATTGCGCCACGTTAAATCAAAATGAGTAAAATAATCATCAAGCGCAAATGTCAACTTTTTTCTCTTGTCCTTGTTGATGGAATTAATAGAAAATTCCAACCAACTACGAATATTCTGATCTTGGTCTTTTAAGTCATCAACAAGGCAGAAAGGGTTTTCATACACGCTTAAACCTTTTTGTTCTACTTCTTTTTCCGAAATAATGTTTTCAATTGCAGCTCTTATATCCTCTGCGCGCGTTTTTGATAAAATTGCAATATTGCGCAACTCATGCGCAAATGAAGTAATTACCAATCCTGTACTCGCAAGATTACGCATTAGCTTTAACTCGCTCTCTCGCTCTTCAATTTCTTGAGTCAGAGCTTTGTAACCTTCTTTTACTTTTTCATAATTTTCAGGACTGACAACATTAGTCTGTAAGGCTGCATCCGCTTCTGTTTTTGCTTTTCCCTTAGGATGTAAAGAATCATACAATTGCGATAGATTATACATCACGGTATTTCTATCAATCTCCATCAGATTAATGATGCCAAGAAGCACATCCTTGAATAAATCAACAATAACATTTTCTTGAAGACCTTCCCTACCAGACTTGTCCTGAAGCTGTGGGTTGTCAATTCTTGAAATCTCAATGGCTCCAACTATCTGATTCTGGCGTATATGGTAACCTCCTAATCGTTGACCAGCACCAATAGGGTTTGCTGAATATCTATCACCTAAATGTAGCCAATCATCACCATTTTCTCCATATGGTCGAACGCGAAATTTATCTCTATAGATTTTTATACCCACATTCCTTTTCAACCAATTCCTACGCGTGGATGATGAAAAAATCCGATATGGATATTTTGATTCATCTCCTTCTCCTTTACTGTCACTAATAGAACTTTTAACAAAGTAGAAATCAAATTGGAATGAACCTAAACTATCTTCATATATTGACAATCGTTTGTCATTATCTAGCTTTAATTTTGATAATGGCATGGTTAAACGAAATGTTTCCTGTTCAAAGTCTTGTAATCGATAAGGAAACGAAGTCATATCATCCCTCTGAAACAATGTCCTATAATCAGTTTTCAAGCGATTAACATCCAGTTCATTTCTTGTAATATCAACGTCGAGTAACCACTTGCCATTTTTTAATCCATAATGAGCAGATACTTTATAATCATAATCATCAAATGGAACGATGTCGACAACTCCGTACGCATCTATTCCTTTCACTTTCATGACAATATTAAACAATGGTATGTTGAATGGAGGTATAATATCCTGCAATGAATTAAACAAATGCTCCAATTGATTCTCTGACCAATCGTCAGATAAAGAAGTAACTTGTAGAATAGTACCTGTAGAAAAAGGAGGAATATCAACTTCGAATTGTTCGTTTATTCTAGCTATTTTATCATTAATGACACTAATAGATATATCCTCAATCTCTGCTGTAATATCATCAATATTTATTCCCGGTCTCGTAAATGCATCCCAATCTACATTCCATAACAACGCTGGATTATCAGCCCTTCGAGTTAACATTTGAGCTTCTTTACCCAGTCTATTCAATGCAAATCGTCCTATACCTTTAGCTCCCGACTTTACACGTCCTGTTGGTGAATATGCATTCAACAATTTATCGTCTGTGCCGATGCGCATCCAACATGTTTCTATTGTGTCCATTGTCATACCACATCCTGAATCAATTATATATAAAGATTTTGTTTTAGAATCAGACAGATCAAAAAGGATATAACACCAAGAGGAATCTGCATCATATGCATTTTTCACCAACTCTACAATAGCTCCTTCAGGGTTAGAGAAATTCTCCTGCCCAATTAGCATTGCTGTTCTTGCAGAAACGGTAAAAGGTACTTTTGCCATATTTAGTTCTTTACTTTATAATTCTTGAATGTAAGATATGCATTCAATAAAATGTGCAAATTTACAACTTTTTTTAAAAAAAATCATCTGTAAAATATCATTTATTTAAGAAAATAATTAGGTGGATGAAACTTATAATAATTAGAACAATTATTAGGGACATAAAATCCACAACGCCGATCTCGTGGAATTGCATACAACCACGAAAATTTAATGATAGCAAAATTATTTTTTCCATATAACATATTATTCAATGTTTTTGTAGTGCAATACCTTTCAAACAAATTACTAATCAAAAAATACTTTTATGCATTAAAAACTTAACTTATATTATTCTTTCAACAGCAAAACAACCTAGCTCTTCCGTAGCCGAGTTCACCAAACCACAGGCAAAGGTAGTCCGTGTTCTTTGTTCAAGCAAGGTCAAGCCCTATGGGTGTCATGGAAAAATCATCCTCGCCCGTAGGGCTTCTGTATTTTCCCACACAACCTTGCATGGCAAGAACACGACCTTTTAAAGCCTGTAGTTTGGGAACTCCGGCCCCGAAAGTCCGGACTAACGATAAAAATATAATGTTATGTCTAAAGGTAAAAAGTACACTCTTGAAACACTCCTGCCTCTGAATGTTTCATACGACTATGACCATACACTGACACAGGAAGATGTCGATATGGTCAACTCTCTTGTCGAGGCAATCGAAAACACCCGTTCTGACAGCATCCCGAAAGTCGGAGACAGAATCGCTTATGTGCGTGATGACGGTTCATATCATAGCAGAGCCCTTATCGAAAGAAAAATTGACGGATACTTCCGCATTTGTACCGCACCATGCATCCCATTCGTATGGATAAAAGAAAACGAGATATCCCTTGATGTAAGCGGAGGTCCGTTCTGTCATGCCGACATCGAAGGATTAAGGTTTACAGGATGGATTGAAGCCGATTTCAAGAAATGGGGACATTGCGGACCTACTGTAAACGGCACGGTATCTTTCAAGGCCAGAGTGCCTCTATGGTCATACATAGAATCGTCTCATAAATGAAACCGTCAAATAGAAAACAAATAATTAATCATATAATACTTATAAATATATCATGCAGACAACATCATCACATACAGACCTGCTGTCAGGCATCCTGAACATACAGGTGAGAAATGAGGACAAAATCACGGAACAAGACCGCTTATATTGCCAAAAGCAACAGGACGAACTGTACAAGACTCTCGACCAGATTGACGGATGGTATGACATTTTCAAGAAGGAAGCCGACAAATATGAAGGCCACATCAAGTTCAAATACGAAGAGAACGGCAGCAATACCGTTCGCAGTTACCATGATTATTACAACAAGGAGAAGGAGGACTACACACACCACGAGTTCAAGCCATTCCAGATCATGAATGAACTTGTAGGCAAGAATTATAGCGCGGTACAGAACTTCATCAACCGTATCATCGGCTACTTCAACAACACATACAATGTATCGGTAGAAACTCCAAAGATCAATGAGAAAACTCTCCAGATGGGGTTCCGCCCAGTGTATAGCACTTACGTCGATATGGTCATCGAACATCTCGGAGGCAGGAGTTTCCGTGACACTGCCGAAGAGGAATTGATCAAACGATTCCTGAATACTGTAAGACCTTCTTGTTGGAGCAAGGTGAAGCCTGAACAAAAGAAGGACAAAATCATCTTCCCCGACATCGTTACCTGGGATTCGATACATTATGAATACTACAAGGAATATGATTTCGCATACGAAACCGATAATAAGGTTAGCAGATTCTGTGAAGGCATCGCCTTTGGCGCGGACGATACGCTATGCGGAAGTATAGGTGTTATTATGGGACTTGACACCCGTAATGTCGACATCTCCCGATGGTATGAACTGACAACATCAAATGCTACGGAAATCAAGTTTTACGCTAACGGGCGCATTGATGTCAAGTTCAAGGACAGTGCAGCGGCCGAAAACTGTTTCAAGCGATTGAGACTAAGTGAAATCAAACTAAAGGACGAAAACTGATAAGAATTCAAGACACATGACACTTCGTAGGCTATGCTTGCGGAGTGTCTTTCATTTTCACACAATCAATCATCAAACCATGTACGCCATAATACCGCAACAGATACCGCAAGGCAAACGTGCTGAAATCAATGAGAAGATACTGTTTGCCATAAATTCAGGTAAGGACATGATTCCAGCAGAGAGCATATATAATTGCTACACTGGTATTGGAGGACTGCATAACCTGAAACAATCTGATTTTAACAGCTACCATGAATATGCAGAAGCAAAGAAAGAGTTCGAGATGGGACAATTCTTCACTCCGCACGAAATTTGCCGCGATATGGTAAACGTGCTGTCTCCATCATCATCCGAAATGATCCTAGACATGTGCTGCGGCATGGGGAACTTCTTCAACCACCTGCCCAATCAACATAACGCCTACGGATTTGACATTGACGGCAAGGCTATATCTGTCGCAAAATATCTATATCCTGATGCCCATATAGAAAAATGCGACATACAGCAGTATCGTCCGGAACAACATTTTGATGCCATCATCGGTAATCCTCCCTTCAATCTGAAGTTCGACTTCCGCCTGTCACAGGAATATTACATCGACAAGGCAGCCCAACTGCTCAATCCGGCAGGTATTATGATGATTATAGTACCGGCATCCTTCATGCAGAATGAATTCTGGGAGAAGAGCCGTATAGGAAGAATAAACGAGGAGTTCTCATTCATAGGACAGACAAGACTTTCGCCTCAAGCTTTCAAACCAGTTGGTGTCGACAACTACAACACCAAGATAATGGTCTTCCTACGCCGTTCACAACATATGGAGATGAACCCCTACAATGCAGAGGAGTTTATATCCATAACAGAACTCAAGGGGCGTGTGAAGACAATACGGGAAATGAAACACCGTCTGCGTCTCGACATCATGCGTGAAACGAACCGTATCGACAAGGAAGAACTGGAGCGGTTCGAGTACAGGCTCGCGAAATACATGTACGAGCTGAAGGCTCACAAGAAACTGAACAGGCATATCGACAAGGCTGAGGCTCTTGTCACCAAGTTCCGTAACCAGAAGCCGCCCGAGAATGCCACCAATGAACAGATGAAGGAGTGGGAACGCAAAAAACTGACCACATCAAAGGTGCTTGCCACCATACGCAAGTATATCACTTCACAGAATGTCGTGCCACGCAAGGAGGTCGCATTGGTAAAGACCTCATATGGCTTCAAACTCAAGCAGTATGCACCACGACTGCTCGACAAGGTAGAACACAAGGCTGCGAGCATCAATGACCTTGTATCGGATTGCACCATCCTTCCCTCTCCAGATATTGAGACAAAAGAGAATCGGCGGCAGATGAATATCGCAAAGAGCATCATACGCAAGAAGAAACATCTCTATGACATCCAAAGCAGACCGTTCTCGGATATGGAAACAGACGACTGTTTTGCAGAATATCTCGACAACGCCACCTTCGTGAACAAGGACGGAGAAGTGTGCGAGTTCACGCAGTTGCAGAAGCATGACCTCAACCTCGTACTTCAGAAACGATATGCGTTGCTCAATTGGCAGCAAGGCTCAGGAAAGACAGCCGCCGTATATCATAGAGCCAAGTATCTGCTCAAATACGGCAAGGTCCGCAATGTAATAATTCTTTCACCTGCCATTGCCACCAATATGACATGGGCTCCGTTCCTTTCAGTCAATAAGGAGCAATATCAGGTGATACGCACATATAAAGACCTCGAGAATGTGCCAAAAGGAATATTTCTCCTAATCTCCACCTCCATGGTCGGAAAATTAAAGCGAGATCTTATGCGTTTCGTTAAACTTTCTTCAAGAAAGCTATGCCTTATTTTTGACGAATCAGACGAAATAACCAATCCATCTTCTCAGCGTACAAGACATATATTGTCAGTGTTTCGCAGACTCAAATACAAGATTCTCGATACAGGAACTACAACACGCAACAATATCGCCGAATTATACAGCCAGCTCGAACTGCTATATAATAATTCAGTCAATATGACCTGCTGGTGCGACAGCATATATCACGAGAATAAGGATAAGGCAATAGAATGCGAAAACAATCCTCATTACGGAGAACCTTTTCCTGCTTTCAGGGGTCATATCCTGTTCAAATCATGTCACTGTCCTGGCAAGGCAACAGTTTTTGGCATAGAAAAGCAGAATCAGGATATCTATAATAAGGAAGAACTATTCGAACTCATCGGAAAGACAATCATAACACGCAAGTTCTGCGACTTCGCCGGTGAGAAATATCGGATACGAACACATACCGTAAGTCCTTCGAAAGGCGAACACGAGGTATATCGTGTCATCATCGAGGAGTTCTGCCGTATATGCGAACTATACTACAACAGCACAGGCGATACCAGAAAAGATGCGGGACTAAGGATTATGCGACAGATAAAGCTGCTCATCAAGGCATGCTCGGTTCCGCATCTCATATCGGGATATTACGGCGAGAATTATCCGAGCAAGACAAGATACATAGAAAGGCTGATAAAGAGAATGCCCGGCAAGGTGGCTATAGGATGCACGACACTTGCGGCTTTAGACCTATATGAGAGCTATATCCGTAAACGCTTTCCCGACAGGCCCGTATATGTCGTAAAAGGAGATTCAGCCTTCAAGAAAAGACAGAACATCGTGACAGAATTCGACTCCACCATCAACGGCATACTGATATGCACGCAGCAGAGTCTCAGCAGCTCCGTAAACATACCGACCTGCAACGACGTGATACTGGAGTCGCTGCAATGGAACATACCGAAAATGGAACAGTTCTATTTCCGTTTCATACGCCTCGACTCAAAGGAGATGAAGGATGTGCATTATGTGACATACGAAGACTCCGTAGAACAAAACCTGATGGCTTTGGTATTGGTTAAAGAACGGCTTAACGAGTTTATCAAGACTGGCGAAGTAAAGGAACAGTCGGAAATTTTCGAAGAGTTCGACATCACAATGTCGGTCATAGACAGCTTGCTGATACGCACAAAAGACAGCGAAGGGAAAATACATATCAGCTGGGGAAGCCAGAGAATAAAAGACTAAACAAAGAATAGTATGGAATATATTGATTTAAGCAATGCAGAGATTACCGTCACTACACAACATATCATGGACGGGAATGAATACAGAGACTACAATATGCAAATGTCAGAATACAGCGATATGGATGAATTTCTATGCGCATGTTCCGATCTCTTTCCAGATGAACAAAATCCAGAATATAGATATACGAAATGGGAACATATCCCTGACAACCTTATAAACATCGAATGGATATGTCCTAACTTCTTCGAGATACGCGACGCTCTTGAGATGCTCAATGAGAATGAAATAGAACATTTCATCATCTGGAGCGAATATTTCGGATATGACATCACAACAGACGACCCGCACATGATGGTGCTGCACTATCATGACATATACGAAGCGGAAGAGCCTGAAACGGAGACATATATGGAAGACATTTATGAAGATGACACGCTATACGCCGACATGTATGATGACATCAACGATATGCGTCCTCTTCTATGCAAGATATTGGATGACAACTATAACTAAACAATTAACGCCATGGAAAACACAAAAGACAAACACGAAGAAAAGAAAACGCTGACAATGGAATATGTCACAAGCATGATGGATAACAGCTATACCCTCGTATGGGTGGATTACAGGGAAAACTTCGATGACAATCATGACCTGATACTGCAGTGTGTCGAAAAACGTAGTTGCGAGGATATATGGTCAAAAGTGAGTGAATGGTACGATGATACTGAATACCAGGCGACAGATGACATCATGAACAAATTGAAACGCGACTGCATAAGCAACAATCTGTTTGAGAAGGAAGATGTCGAAACTTTCTTTGAAGAACATGATGATGAGATAAGGGATGAAATTCTGGAACGTGATGATTCTACAACAATAAATGACCTTATCAATAACACCAGTGACATACCTGTCAGAGTGGAGATGTTATCCAATTACGATTGTATAAACTCCATCGGGATAGAAACGCAAGGCGGTTTCAGTTACATGAAAAGCTATTTTGGTGATATGATAGATGCACTTCATCTCAATCCAGCGAAAGTAAAGAAAACACTGATGGATAAAGGCTATAATGTATATGGCAAATTCCCAAACAAAAAATGTCGTAACGGTAAGGAACAAGTATCCTACGAGGATTTCTGCCAGGAGTTGGAGGAGTCATGTTGCGGAGCCAACCTGCTTACCTATATCGGTCTTGTAAACCTCAGAGACCTCTACGATGCCGACTTCAAAATAAAAGAGTTAATTATTCCCAAAGGGAACACCTGTGGAATGTTCAGTTCAATGTACGGTGGCGGCAGTCTCATAGAGATGGAACTCAAAAGCGATGTCAGCATTCAATTGGACAAGGCACACAAAAAAAGATACAGTTTTCGTCTCCGTCTTGACTACGAACGCTCACGATACGAATATTCAATCAAGAATGTCTATGGAGTATATGACACATTCTTTGGCAAGAAAATAAACATTGTCGCTTCATAAATAAAAATAAGCATTAACAATAAAAACATCAATGTATGAAAAAGATCAATTTCAACTACCGCATAGAAACGCTTCGCAATGACATCATAGATTCTATAAGGCTGTTGCTTAATTCACATGGATTGAATGAGATAGTATTCTCTAAAGAACAAGATGACCCAGTATGGATAATATGGTTTAACAAAAGCAATGACCCATCAGAATGCAGAGTTTCAGGCATTAGGATAACAGACAATAGTCTGACTGTAATAGCTCACGAGAAAGAAACCGACATTGAAGTCGAATGTCATTATCCTTATGAACTCGGAGCGACAAATATCGACTGGCTGCAACAGATGTATGAGGCAGTCTGGCAACAATTGAATGATAATGATAATAATAATGACAATAATTAATATTATGGCTTACTTTAAGAATATAAATTCATTGGCGGAACTAAAGAAAGAATACCGCAGATTGGCATTAGAGAACCATCCTGACAGAGGTGGCAACAATGAAGTTATGCAACAGATCAATTCGGAGTTTGAACATTTTCACGAAATATGGAAAAACGATACTACTGTTTCGGCTTATGCTTCCGGTTATGAGAATGACTATGCTGGAGCATCGGCAAAAGAATATACAGACTTCGTATATAACGAATACCGTTGGAAAGGTCGTAACTATAACGGGCAGCACGCTCCGGAAATAGTCGAACTGATCCGAAAATGGATAAAAGAAACATATCCCAAGTATAAGTTTTCTGTAACCAGACAAGATTATAAATCAATATACATCTACCTTATCCAAGCTGATTTTGAGGCTTTCAAAAAGGACAAGGGTGTCATATTCCATCATGAGGTGAACCACTACCATATCGATAATGACGACACCATTACCGACAGAGCCAAGGAGGTGATGAAGAATATCCATGACTTCGTGATGTCTTACAATTTCGACGACAGCGATTATATGACAGATTATTTCAACACGAACTTCTATCTGCATCTTGGAATCGGGACATACAAGAAGCCCTATAAATTGGAGCTGCCGAAACTTGATTGCAAAGGCAAGAAGCCGAAAGCGTTCAAACATCCTGAAGGTGCGGCACACAAGGCCATACGCCAGGCTTTAGGCAACGCCCGTTTCGGTTTCTATGAGAGCCAACGACAGAAAGGGAAAGTTGTACTCGGAGAGGATTCTTACGGATGTAATGGAGGCAAATACTTCTATCCGTTATCCTATTCGAGTGCCAGAACTGCACAGAAACGAATAGACAAACTGGGGAATGCAGGCATACGTTGCAAACTCACCGGCTATAACAGAGGTTATATTGAATTTCTCGGTTACACACCCGGAACGGAAGCCATGCTCGAAAAAGAACGTCAAGACGCTGCTGTCGCCTGGAAGAAATGGGAGGAAAAGTTTGACAGAAAGTAATAATAATGTTGATATTTTTCTGCACAAAAAAATACTATAAACAGACAGTATTTTCAAACATCATTAAATACTCCAACCGTCAATTGACGATTCTTGTCGTTTCTTTCATTTTTGTCGTAAAACTCATTGTTTTCGATAATTTTCCACCCCAAAATTGAGCAAAATAGATTGAAAGTACAAGTTATAATCTGTAAAACGTCTGTAAATAAAATAGTTTAAAGGTATTATAATATATTGCTAATCAGCATATACAAAGAAGACTAATAAAAAATTATCTGTAAATTGATTGTAAAAAAATATAACAACATATAATCTTAGTTATACTTGCAATTGATTATCTATGCCTAATAGATAATTGTGTAATAAATATTTATAACAAACTAAAATGATGTAATATGAAAACATTATCAAAATTAGAAAAAGAGTTGCAAACTTTTGAAAAGAAATTTTTATCGAAAGTTAATGGTGGAGAACAAAGTGGTGATAATTGTGTTAGTACACCTCACCCTAATGGTACAAATTGTGTCAAAATGTACGGTGACACATATAATGGGTCTGAATATTGTGGAGTAGATCAAGGATGGCATTGTGAAGATTCCTATACACCTCAAGATTAAATGTTTAATACCAAACATGAAGTGGTTGACAAAACAACCACTTCTTCCTTTGAATCATGATAACTAATACCAATACACTCAAAAAGATATTAACAATATCAATTGATGGAGATATTACTGTGCATCATGTTTTAGATTGGTTTACATACTATAACATTGAATATGTAAAGATTAGTCTTTTTGACAATAAAATACAATACAATTTTTCTTTTGATATTGATAATCTTTCTGTAGAAAATATAAACATTGACTCAATAGGCAAAATTTGGTTTCATCGTGCATCGCGTATTATTCCAAAGGGTTCGATTGGACAATTTAACAACAAAATTTTGTATTTCCATAAGGATGAAATTGATGCTGTATACAAATCTATTGTTGATATATTAAAAAAAGATATATTTGTTGTTCATCCTAATAAAGTTGCATTAAATAAAATCAATGTATTGAGAGAGGCAAAAAAAATAGGTTTCTCAATTCCGCATTCAATTATTACGAATGATAAAAATAGAATTATTGATTTTATGGACACTTATGATGATGTAATAATAAAGCCAATGTCCGACTGCATATCAATGTCTGATAATTCTAAAACTTGTTCTATGTTTTCAACTATACTAGATAAGGAATTATTAAAAAAACAAGATAATATCATTTTCCCTGTTATGATTCAAGAGAAAATAGAAAAGAGCTATGAGGTGCGCACATTTTACTTGAATGGCAAAACTTATTCAATGGCTATTTTTTCACAATCTGATAATTCTTCAAAAATAGACTGGAGAAAATCACAACAAAAGAATACTGTCCGAAATGTTCCTTATGAGATACCTATAGAAATAAATATAAAATTAAACGCATTGATGAAAAAAATCGGACTGGTTACAGGTTCCATTGATTTTATTGTTTCCCCTAATGGTGAAATGATTTTTCTTGAAATTAATCCTGTAGGACAATTTGGTATGGTTTCAGAATTATGTAATTATTCATTATATGAAAAATTTGCAAATTTTATAATAAATGATAAAAATGGATGAAATTTTAAAAAATAATAAAAATTCATTGTGTATACAACAAATGGATATATGTTTAAAAAAAGAAAATAAATTTAATAATATGGTATATTGCAGGTATTATGATGACAAATTATATGGGACTTTCCGTTTTTATAAACCAATTACACGTTTATTGTGTATTATCTTATTGTTATTTCTAACAAATGTTTCATTCGCTCAAAATGAATTGAAACATCCGCATCCAATCGCGGTCGAAGATGGATTTAGTTATCGCTCCTTGAAGAAACTGATAGATATGGATAGTTTGTATATTGGTTCAAAATATGAAAATAGCTATCATGATATGTTAAGTGTCTTGTATTCACGAGTTGGACGTTACAAAGAGGCTATGCGTCATGCAGAGAAAGGTCATTTGTTTAGAAATACCATGAGTTCCGCAAAATATTATAAAAATGTAATACCGGTTCCTTTGTCACAACTTATGGATAGCATTATAGAAAACAATCGCGTGATAATGTTTAATGAGATGCATTTTAATCCACGTCATAGAGCCTTTGTTGTCAGCTGGTTGGAAAAATGTTACGACAATGGATATAGATATCTGGCTGCGGAAACCTTGTCTGCAAAAGATACGTTGCTGAATGAACGTCGTACTATTTTATTAGGTACGAGTGGTTTTTATAGTGATGAGCCTGTCTTTGGTGATCTTTTAAGAACGGCGCAAAACATTGGATATGATTTAGTGCCTTACGAAAGAACTGACAGAAATAAAGAACGTGAAAGAGCTCAAGCTGAGAATCTTATAAAAAACATACTTGAAAAAGATTCCGATGCAAAGTTTATATTGCTTGGCGGTATGGGACATATTTCAGACATGGAAGGATGGTCTTTTATGGGTTGCTATTTTAGAGAAGAATCTGGAATTGACCCGTTTACATTGGACTGTGGTGTCATGTTTTTTGGAGAACAGTATGAAGGCATGGATTCTTTGCGTGAAGCGTTTTTCACACATATAGATAATATGCAGGTGAAAGAACCGATTCTCGTTTATGATACAGTGAAACATAAATATATCAGTTTTTCTGGAATGGATGCTACATGTTGCTTGCCTCGTACACATTTTATAGAAGACAATATCCCTGATTGGAAAATGTATAACGGTAAAGTTTTATATTCTATCAATCGACGTTTTTTAAAGAAGCATGGCTTTGAAGAAGGTTGCGTTAGTGCATTCCTTAAAACGGAAGGAACAGAATGTGTGCCTGTTGACCAATATATGTACTTCGCTGATGAAGAAAAATTCAAACTTGCTCTTTACAAAGGCGAATATATTCTTCGTTTCGATGACGGAAAGTCGTATATATATAAAGAAATTAAAGTGAAGTGATGGATAACAAATATTTCAAATTATACGCATCATGTATACCTGTAAAAGGATATTCACAAACAGTATTATGTGATATTCATAATGGGAAATATCATACATTTTCAAATGATTTATTTTATTTCATAAATGAGTCAAAAAACTTATCAATTGCTGAAATAAATAAAAAATATGCCAATATATATGATACTCTGATTGTAAAGCTATTCGATTTGTTTGTTAAACAAAATTGGGGATTTTATACAACAACTCCAGAACGATTTCCCGATATGTGTAATATTTGGGAAGAACCCAATATCATAACAAATGCAGTTATTGATATTGACAATTCATATAATATGAATGAAATTGTAGAACAACTTGACATATTGGGATGTGAAGCACTACAAATCAGATTTTTATCTCAATTATCTTTGAAAAATATAAAATCTATCATTACAACATTTGGATATTCTAGACTTCGTTCAATAGAATTGTTCATTAAGTACAGTCCTAAAATATCTATGGACGAGTATAAATCCATTCCTTATTTTGATGGAAGAATTTTTGATGTGATAGTTTATGATTCACCTATTTGCAAGACTATTACTGATAATAGAAATAAAATTACTTTTATTTCTATGTCACAAATTGATGACAAAAATGCTTGTGGTAATATTGGAATACAATACATGAATATTAACAGCAAATCATTTTTTGAATCTTGTCATTTCAATTCTTGTCTAAACAGAAAATTATGCATTGATAGTGATGGTAATATTAAAAATTGTATAAATATGTGCAACAATTATGGCAACATTAAAGATTGTAATATAATAGATATTGTTAAATCATCAAAGTTTCAAGAATTATGGAAAATCACTAAAGACAAGATTGAGGTATGCAAAGATTGTGAGTTTAGATATATATGCATTGACTGCAGGTATCATATTGATGATAAAAATAATATAAATTCCCATCCTGCCAAATGCAAATACAATCCTTATATTGGTAAATGGAAAGGTGAAAATGGATATGTTCCTGTTGAGGAGTGTGGCAAATATTCCACAGAAAAAGGATTTGAACCTGATAAAATAATCATAGAGAATATAATTTCAAAACTGGAATATGATGATTAGTTCAAAAGGATTCCCTTTTTTTTACCAGCATGACTCTATGGATTGTGGTCCTGCATGTCTCCGTATGATAGCGAAGTATTATGGAAGACATTATACAATAGAAAGTTTAAGGCAGAAATGCCATATCAGTCGTGAAGGTGTTAGTATGTTGGGAATCAGCAATGCTGCTGAGGATATTGGATTTAAGACAATCGGTGTCCATATATCTTATGCCCAGTTTAAAGAAGAAGTGCCATTCCCTTGTATAGTACATTGGCGACAAAATCATTTTATAGTAGTATATAAAATAAAAAAAGATACTGTATTTGTAGCCGATCCTGCCTCAGGACTTATTAAATATACCAAGAAAGAATTCCTTGACGGATGGATAAGTCGTAAAGGAGACTCTGATGAAGGTATAGCTCTGCTATTTGAACCACAACCCGAATTCTATTCTGTTGACGGGGAAAAGCCGGACAAAGCTAAATTCTCTTTCATACTACAGTATCTTAAACCATATAAAAAACTTGTCTTGCAGCTTTTTATAGGAATGCTCATAGGCACTATGCTTCAATTGATATTCCCTTTCTTTACTCAAAGTATAGTTGATTATGGTATAGGAAACAATAATATCAATTTTATAACCCTTATTTTAATAGCTCAGATTACATTGTATGCTGCGCAAACAGCCGTTGAATTTATCCGTTCTTGGATACTTCTTCATATCAGCACACGTATCAATATCAGTATCATATCAGATTTTCTAATAAAACTCATGCGTCTGCCTATTGGGTTCTTTGATACAAAGATGATAGGTGACCTCATGCAACGCATAGGTGATCATCAACGTATTCAGGCATTTCTTACCTCTTCTACACTAAACATCATTTTTTCTTTTATCTCATTAATAGTATTTGCTTTTGTATTAGCTTTTTATAGTGTTAAATTACTTGTAGTATTTTTTATCGGAAGTGCTTTATATGTGCTTTGGGTGATGATATTCTTAAAATACCGTCGAGAATTAGATTATAAACGTTTTACGCAATCATCTGCAGAACGGAGTAATCTTATCCAGATGATTACAGGAATGCAGGAAATAAAGTTGAATAACTGTGAAAAGCAAAAACGTTGGGAATGGGAAAATATTCAGGCTAAACTTTTCAAGGTTAGCATCAGCGGACTGAGACTGAGCCAGTGCCAGCAAAGTGGTGCCGTATTTATCAACGAGACAAAGAATATCCTT
Source organism: Bacteroidales bacterium (assembly GCA_045592965.1). Classification (GTDB taxonomy): domain Bacteria; phylum Bacteroidota; class Bacteroidia; order Bacteroidales; family F082; genus Limimorpha. The sequence continues at coordinate 26,690 of JAZNVS010000120.1, forward strand.
ATATCTTTCATTTCTGCATATGCCGTGATAAATGGTGATATGAGTCTTGGTATGATGATGGCGGTTCAAACCATAGTAGGACAGCTCAACTCTCCCGTAATACAGATGATAAACTTTATACAAAGTGCACAAGATGCAAAAATAAGTCTGGAACGTTTAGGCGAGATACACAACAGGGAGAATGAATCTGAAGATGGAGATGGTAAAACATCCATTTTCCCTGAAGATAAGAGCATTTCCATTGAAAACCTTTCATTTCACTATGATACTCTTTCTGATGCAGTCATCAACGACGTGAGTCTGGATATTCCTGAAGGTAAAGTGACTGCTATTGTCGGAATGAGCGGAAGCGGGAAAACCACACTTGTCAAACTACTTCTCGGTTTTTATTCACCTACCAGAGGAAATGTCAGAATAGGAGGTATAAATCTCTCAAATATCAAACCTCAGGCATGGCGAGCTAAATGCGGTACTGTAATGCAGGACGGTTTCATTTTCTCTGAAAGTATAGCCAAAAATATAGCTATAGGTGAAGATCATATTGACGAACAACGTCTGCTTCATGCAACAAAAATAGCCAATATACAGGATATGATTGAAAATCTTCCTTTAGGTTATAATACAAAAATTGGTCAAGAAGGGAATGGTATATCACAGGGGCAGAAACAACGTATATTGATTGCTCGTGCTGTATATAAAAATCCGGACTACATTTTTCTTGATGAAGCTACAAATTCTCTTGATGCAAATAATGAACGTGTCATCATGGATAATCTTCAGGAATTTTTCAAAGGCAGAACAGTTATTGTTGTAGCCCATCGTCTAAGCACTGTAAAAAATGCAGATCAAATAGTTGTTCTTAATCATGGAAAAATTACTGAAACTGGTACTCATGATGAACTTACTGCAAAAAAAGGAGAATATTACACATTGGTAAAAAATCAACTTGAACTTGGAAAATGAGCGAAGAAAAAAATAACGATATTGAACTTCATAGTGAACCTGTACAAGATATTATAGGAAGCCCTCCTAAATGGATGATAAGGTATGGCATTACATTGATTTTTCTCATATTGTCAATACTTTTGATAGGTTCATCTCTTATTAAATTTCCAGAGATTTTATCTGCTACAATAAAAATAAACGCATACAATTTACCTGTACATATCAAAGCTAGAAGTACCGGACGAATTGATACGATATTTGTCAGAGACGGTGATATGGTTAATATTGACCAAACATTGGCTCTTATTGAAAATACCGCAAAATATGATGATGTGCTATATCTCAAAGAGAATCTTAATAAAGTGTCGCATGATTCCGCATGGATTTGTGAAAAGGATCTACATCTCGGGAATATACAAAACAGTTATCTCAGTTATGTTCAGGCTGCAAATTCATTATCATTTTTCATAGAAGAGGACTATTTGGGAGAATTGATATTTTTAAGAAAAGAACAAATAGCAGTGTTAAAAGAGACTTTGAAAAAATATGAAAACCAAGTTCTTTTAAATAAAGAAAAGCTATCGGTAGAATTTGAAAAATTTAATGCTGATTCGAGCTTGTATTCAATGGGATATGTACCTAAAATAACATACAATAATAGTAGAACCACATATATTCAGCAGCAAATGTCACATCAGTCTCTCATTATTGAGACTGATAACATAAAATTAAATCTATTACAGTCAGAACAGAATATCACGGAACTTGAACAACAGCGTTCTGAGCAATATAATGACCTGATCTTAAAACTCGGAATTGCAAGAGAGCAACTTGAAGCGAGTGTCAGGCAATGGGAACAGGAATATTGCATTACAAGTCCTATAAACGGTGCGGTCGCTATAACAAAATTTTGGCAAAACAACCAAAATATTACAAATGGAGAAACCATGTTGACAATAGTCCCCAAAAACAGTTCTTCATATTTTGGAAAGATATATCTGTCACAACAGGGTGCTGGAAAAGTGAAGCCAGGACAGAAAGTAAATATCAAACTTGATGACTATCCTTATATGGAATTCGGATTTGTTCAAGTCAGACTTGCCAGAATATCAATGATACCATATGAAGAACCTGGTATTGGTAATATTTTTCTTCTTGAAGTCGAAATGCCAGATAGTCTTACGACGCAATATGGTAAAAATATACCATACCGTCCAGAAATGTCTGGAACTGCAGAAATCATAACTGAAGATCTGACAATTTTGGACAGGCTGTTAAATCCAATCAAAGCTGTAATTAAAAAATAAAATAATCGTTTAAGGAAAAATTAAATAAATAATAAATTTATATTGAACATGATTTTAACAAATATTCACATTGGTATAGTAAAGTTATAATTTGGCATTCTAACATAAGTGATATATGTAAAATAGTAATATGATTTGAAAAACTAAACAAAACATCTAATATTTGATAGATAAAAATAATGGCTGGAAAAACTTAGATACAATTATTTATTCCGTCTTATATTAACAAAAAATATTATAAGACTATTATTTCTTATATGTTAAAAATATGTTTATAAGATACCTAATTTACAGTTTTATTATAACAATTACCTTAAATATGGGATTAACGCGGTTCTGCCCATGATAGGAATTGATTGTCAATAAATAGAACCCGCCAAATAAACAATATGGAATGGTTATTTTCAAACGCTTATTTTCATGTAAAACTGACAAGAAACATTAATATGCACAATGTAAAATATGCAACTATACAATTGGGCGAATATTATAGATTCAGATTTCCTAAAAGTAAAGAAAGTTCCTATAAATTAGGAGTCCGTATGATATATGAACGTTTAGATAAGAAGATTTCAAAACATCAAATAAAAGTGTTTACTAATAAATGTAATGGATTTACTAAAAATCATAGATCTATTCCATATAGTTCAATGAAGATATTTTACGCTTTAACATCTCTAATTGATGAGATTGACGTATTGAGAAAATCTTGTAAATCTCAATGTGAAAATTGCATAAACCATATTCAAAGCAACTATTGTAGAGATAAAATGGTATATGACTTTTATATGTTATTATGTGACAATGAAAAATTCTTAAATGGAAGAATAATTGAAGAAATATATCGACCTATGGAAATGTTTAACAAAGAATGTTTGTAATATGGATAATCAATATTATAAGAAAAATGCTCAATTAAGATATCAAATATCTAGAGAATTAGACATCTATAAAAAAAACAAAGAAACTTCTGTTCGTAACCAATACGATCCTATTATTAGGGCGATTTTTTCATCAATTTCTTCTATTGCAACATCGTACGCTGGATATGAAGCTGATATCATCGATTGTGCAAAACCATACATAATTCCAATAATTTTGTTAGCGTCCTTGCCTGTTTATATGGTCTTGTTTAAGATAATATATATTATCAAAAACAAAATTTGTGCTATAAACAAAGATGCCTTTAAAAAATTAAATATCAATCAACATAACCAGTTGATAGCAAAGTTTGATTTTGATATATCTGGTTTAATTTACATGTCATACATTATAGCAACAGATAAGACATCCCAAGATAAGCTTTTGATTGAATATAATAAAGGTGAAGCATTATTTTATATAGAAAGATCTTTGAAAAAATTAAGATCAGTATTTATCAGCAATCTTGACTATATTCCAGCATTAAGTGAATTTAGAATCAAAAATAATATGGAATTATTAAAAGCTTCAATTGTAGCAATTAATTTTGATATTTCGGACAAAACGTTTAAAGTTAGCATACACAATGCAATCGTACAATATAATGAAATTGTTGATACAATTAATAAAAAATACCAAAATATAAGAATAAACCATATTCCTTAAAAAATATCTCTAGTATATATACAATCAGGCACCCAGAGCGGGTGCCTGATTGTATCATCAAGGTTTCACTACTCGATAGACCTCATCATTTACAGGTATCAATGTGGAAACGTCATCTTCATTACCATCATCGTTATTGTCATTCCCATTATCATCTGCATTGTCATCATCATTCCCATTACTGCCGTCATCACCTATATCGCTACCATTTTCATCGTTAATTCCATCAACTTCATTTTCGACATTTTCCTCATTATCTGTTTTATTATCGAACGTAAATGTGAGCTGATAGAGCTGGTCGTGGTTATCCTCGAAGTAGATGTCTATCGTCTGCTGGTCATCGCATTCCGACGTGTAGTAGATACGGAACACATCCCTGTCGAGAGGGTAACGGTCATTGGGCAGAAGCACCATACCGTCATCCATTCTCAGCGTACCCTCGCCATCGGGCTGGAAGTAGCGGATTGTGTAACGGGTGTCTGAGAAATAGCCTTCACGGATAAGCTCGCAGCGTATCTCCGCAGTCTCGCCCTTCACCAAGCGTTTCGGTACGGGCATTGTCTCTACTGTAAAGGGATAGGCCTGCTGAACATCGAGTTCATCCTCGCAAGAGGTAAAGCCCAATACTGCGGTCATCATGGCACCGCAAACCACCATATAAAAAAACAACTTTTTCATAGCATTTTTATTTAATTGATTATAAATTTGACACCTAAACCGAACTGTGTGTTAAAATTACCAAGCGAGCTTCCCCAAAGTACACGTTCACGCACATTGGCAAGCAGGACAATACGGTCTGTTATATAACTCTCCAATTCAAGGGTGATGGCACCGCCATAGATGAAGGCATCCTTGGCAAGCAGCGTAGAGCCGTCGTGTAGTAATCTATCGCCCCAATTCACCGTTTCGTAGCCTGCCAATGCAGAGCCGCCGATGGAGAGGAAGAAGGTCTTTGTAGGATCGGACAGGAACTTCAGATAGTAACCGCCCTCGGCTGTGAACTGGGCACGCGGTACAGATGTG
>JAZNVS010000121.1:0-13035 GCA_045592965.1 Bacteroidales bacterium
GCAAAAATACTGCTTTTATTTGGTGTAAATAAGAAAAAAATATTTTTTTTTCAAAACTCTTGTGCGAATAAAAAAAATTGTATCTTTGCAGCGGAGAAATGGCAGAGTGGTCGATCGCGGCGGTCTTGAAAACCGTTGTACAGCAATGTACCGGGGGTTCGAATCCCTCTTTCTCCGCGGAGATGAAGCGACTACAAAGTCGCTTTTGTTCTTTCAAATAAAAATTTGTAGTTGGAGAGATGCCAGAGTGGTCGAATGGGGCGGTCTCGAAAACCGTTGACCGCATCCGCGGTCCAAGGGTTCGAATCCCTTTCTCTCCGCATAATAAAGTGTAAATCAGTTGTTTATATGATTTGCACTTTTTTTGTTTTTATGACAAACTTATTGACGTCTCAAGTGGATTCTTTCTCAGTTTTTTACTATCTTTGCAGAAGTTAAAAAAATAATAATATGGCATTGAATTGTGGAATAATTGGCTTGACCAATACTGGAAAGACAACAATATTTAATTGTATATCCAATACAAAGGCTGAGATAGGCGGATTTGCAACAAAAACAAACATCGGTATGTGCGAAGTCCGCGATGAACGACTCAAACTTATAGATAATATCTCTCACTCAAAAAGAATAGTTCCCGCTACAGTGGAAATAGTTGATCTTCCAGGATTAACAAAAGGTGGTGAGGGCGTTGGTAATAAATTGCTTGCTGAGGTTCAGACCGTTGACGCTCTTATTCATGTGTTGCGCTGCTTCGATGATGAGAACGTACCTCATAGTGAAGGTAGCGTCGATCCTGTCCGTGATATGGAACTCGTCGACTTGGAACTCCAGGTACGTGACTTAGACCTCGTTACTCGTAAGTTGCAACGCGTTGAGAAACTTATGAAGAACGGCGAGAAAGACAACAAAAAGGCATTTGAAGTTCTGTCCGTCTACAAAGAAGCTCTTGAGAATATGCAGAACGCCCGTGATGCTAAAGTCTCTGATGAAGATAAAAAATATATTCAAGATATTCAATTGCTTACGGCAAAGCCAATAATGTATGTTTGCAATGTCGATGACGCTTCTGCAACAGCGGGTAACAAATATTCCGAAGCAGTAAAAGCTGCTTTAAAAGAAGGCGATGAGATGCTTGTTATTGCTGGTAAATTAGAATCTGAAATAGCAGAACTCGACGAGGATGACAAGGCTATGTTTATGGAAGACGCAGGTCTGACAGAGCCAGGAGTTAATAAACTCGTTCGCTATGCATATAGCACATTGAAATTACAGTCGTTTTTCACAACAGGTACAGATGAGACTCGTGCATGGACAATACATATTGGAGATACAGCACCTGTCGCAGCTGGTGTTATCCATTCAGACTTACAACGTGGATTTATCCGTGCAGAAGTGATGAGCACTGATGACTTTTTGAAATATGGCTCGGAAGCTGCTGTGAAAGAAGCAGGTAAGTTCCGCGTCGAAGGTAAAAACTACGTCGTTCAGGACGGTGATATTCTGAATATAAGATTTAATGTTTAATTTTTTTAAGGATTAAAGAAAGAAACGCTTCGAACTTTAATCCTTAATTTTTTTAGTATAAACCTTGAACTTTAAACTATAATGCAAGAATACGTAGTATTAGTTGACAGTAACGATAATCCTATTGGATTGATGGAGAAGATGGAAGCTCATATAAAAGCAGAATTGCATCGTGCTTTTTCGATATTTATTTTCAACTCCAAAGGTGAAATGATGCTGCAGCAAAGAGCCTTCTCGAAATATCATACACCAGGTTTATGGACAAATACGTGCTGTTCCCATCCACGTCATGAAGAGACTCTTGAACAAGCAACGACAAGGCGTTTGCAAGAGGAAATGGGGATGAGATGTGAACTTAAAGAGATATTTCATTTTACATACAAGGCTGATGTAACACAAGGCCTTACAGAGCATGAGATAGATCATGTGTTTATAGGAACTACCGACGAAACACCTGTAATAAATACTGATGAGGTGGCTTCTTGGAAATATGAAACAATGGAATTTATAAAAAACGACATGATTGAACATCCAGAAGTTTATACACCTTGGTTCAAGATAGCGTTTAAAGAATTGTTAAATCATTTTAATAAATAATATATGGAACATTCTCATTATCCATTCTTAAAAAATCTTAAGGAAAATAGATTTTTCCTTTTGGCAGGACCCTGCGTTATTGAAGACGAAGAGTCTCCATATAAGATTGCGGAGAAATTATTGACAATTTGTAATACTTACGATATTCCTTTTGTTTTCAAAGGTTCGTATCGCAAGGCAAATCGTTCTCGTTTAGATTCTTTCATGGGAATTGGTGATGAGAAAGCACTTAGCGTTTTAGCTGGTATAAAAAAAGAATTTAATATTCCTGTTGTTACTGATATTCATGCTGTTGAAGAAGCTCAGATGGCTGCTGGATATGGTGTTGATATACTTCAGATACCAGCGTTTTTGTGTCGTCAGACCGACTTGTTGGTAGCAGCTGCTAAGACGGGGAAAATAGTTAATATTAAAAAAGGTCAGTTTTTATCGGGTGCTTCAATGCAGTTCGCTGTTGACAAAGTGCGTCAGTCTGGTAATGAATCTGTGATGTTAACAGAACGCGGTAATTTTTTTGGTTATCAAGATCTTGTCGTAGATTATAGAAATATATACGATATGCAACAATGCGGAGTTCCTGTCGTGATGGATGTAACGCATTCGTTGCAGCAACCAAATCAGACTTCGGGAGTGACAGGTGGTAAGCCAGAGTTGATTTCATTGATTTCAAAAGCTGCTATTGCAGTGGGCGCTGATGGTCTGTTTATGGAGACTCATCCGGAACCTTCAAAAGCAAAATCTGATGGTGCAAATATGCTGCGGTTAGATTTAGTGGAACCTCTTATAGAACAATTAGTTAAAATAAAAGAAGTGATTTGAAATCACTTCTTTGTTTTTTTAGCGGCTTTCTCTTCTTGTTTCCTTAACTTCTTCAATTTCTTGTCGAGCGCCTTTTGATGTATCTTTGGATTGTCGCCATGAAATTCATATTCATCGTAAATGTATTGACTTCTGTCTTCATTGAACACGTATATCAATCTGGCAGTTATGGTATTATTGTATTGGTCGCGTGGACAGTCGGGATTGCCATTTGCAAGATAAAATGGTCTGGTCCTTATCTTTGCCATTGAATATTGATACCTAAAACCAAGTTTTATTCTTTCATGGATTCTGAATTTTAAATCTGCTAGAATACAGAAATCGTTGAGACTATATTTGTCGACACCTGTATATGTGAGGTTTACATCGGTAAGCTTACCATGTTCATATTCTTTTAAACCAACCAGTCTTCCATAGGAAGCTCCAATACCAAAAGATGTGATTTGTTTATCGGTGAAGTAAATCAGCACAGGGACTTCAAAATAATTTAAATGTAAGTCGTATTCTCCTGTTAAGCCGTCGTTTTCTCCGTTGTAGATTTGTCTTTGATGTGCGCCTTTCTGATTAAAAGCAATTTCCAAAGAGAAGTCGATGTTGAAGCTATTTTTCTGATAGATAGGAACCAATGCTCCTAATCCGGCATGAAATCCAAAATGTTTGTAGCCATAAGCTTCATCGCCGTCGACCTGCGACAAATTTAATCCTATAAAACCTTCGCCCTTAACAACCTGGGCTTTAATGTCAGTTGAGACAGTGAAGGATAGTACTATTAATAATAATGTAAAAATCTTTTTCATGCAGTTATAACGTTAATTATATTTATAAATTGTTATAATCTCATAATTTTCATGCTCAAGCTGATTCTTTTTCTTTCGATATCAACCTCAGTCACAGTGACTCTTACCTTTTGGTTGAGTTTTACAATCTCGTTAGGGTCTTTTATAAACTGATTTGACATCTGGCTTATGTGAACGAGACCGTCTTGATGTACGCCTACGTCGACGAAACATCCGAAAGCCGTGATGTTTGTTACAATTCCAACCAGTTGCATTCCGACCTTTAAGTCGTTTATGCTGCGGATGTCTTTGTTAAATTCAAATAGTTCGAAACTTTTTCTTGGGTCTCTGCCTGGCTTTTCAAGTTCGTCAATGATATCGTTTATTGTTTCGATGCCGAAGTCTTTTTCGATGAATTCCTTCGGATTTATCTTTGCGATAAGTTCCTTGTTACCAATCAAATCGCCGACTTCAACGTTAAGTTTTTTCGCCATTTTCTCGACTATATGATAGCTCTCAGGATGAACGGCGCTAGCATCTAAAGGTTGCTCTGCACCGTGAATACGTAAGAATCCAGCGCATTGTTCGTAAGCTTTTTCTCCGAGACGAGGCACTTTTAATAATTGCTTGCGACTTTTAAAACCGCCGTTTTCGTTGCGGTATTTTACAATATTACTTGCAATCTGAGGACCTAAGCCGCTGACATAAGATAGTAGTTGTTCGCTGGCAGTATTCAATTCTACGCCAACGGCATTGACACAGCTTTCAACAACATGTCCTAATTCTTCATTTAAAAGTTTTTGATTTACATCGTGTTGATATTGACCTACACCGATAGATTTAGGGTCTATTTTTACCAATTCTGCCAGCGGGTCCATGAGGCGGCGACCGATGCTGACAGCGCCTCTAACAGTGATGTCGTATTCTGGAAATTCGTCTCTAGCTACCTTAGAAGCTGAATAGATAGAAGCACCGCTTTCATTGACCATGACGGCGATAATGTCGCGGTCGAATTTTATTCCCTTGATGAAGTCTTCCGTCTCGCGTCCCGCTGTTCCGTTTCCGATGGCGATGACTTCAATTTTGTATGCGTTTACAAGTGAGCGTATTTTGTTTGTTGCTTGTCGGACTTCATTTTGAGGTGGGTGAGGAAAGATGGTCTCGTTATGTAACAAGGCTCCATATTCGTTGAGTATTACAACCTTACATCCAGTTCTGAAGCCAGGGTCTAATGCAAGCACGCGTTTTTGTCCGAGTGGTGCCGCCAATAAAAGCTGTCTCAGGTTCTCTGCAAAAACTTTCACTGCCACTTCGTCGGCTTTCTCTTTATACAAAGCACGAATCTCTGTTTCTAATGATGGCTCCAAAAGTCGCTTCCATGCATCGTCTATAGCATCTTGAACCAAGTCGGTCGAAGAATTATCAGCCTTGATGAAAATATTGTCAAGAGTTTTTAAAGCCTCTTCATCATTGATTTTCAGCTTGACTTTAAGAAGTCCCTCAGCCTCAGCACGAAACATTGCTAATAATCGGTGCGACGGTGCCTCGGAAATAGACTCCTTCCAGTCAAAATATTGCTGATATGTCTTGGCTTCTTCATCTTTACCCTTTACAATGGTAGATGAAATGACTCCTTCTTTATGATATATCTTACGGATGATATTGCGTCCTTTGATGTTCTCGGAAACCCATTCTGCCATGATGTCGCAGGCGCCTTTCAATGCGTCTTTGGTATTTTCAACACCTTTCTCTTTGTCGATATATTTCTCTGCAAGTGCTTCAACATCATCGTGGTTTTGCGACATGATGAGCTTTGCTAGAGGCTCCAGCCCTTTTTGACGTGCAATCTCAGCTCTTGTTTTTCGTTTTGGTTTATATGGTAGATAAAGGTCTTCAACGTCTTGTAATGTCCTGGCATTCTTGATATTTGCTTCTAATTCGGGAGTGAGTTTTTCTTGTTCTGCGATAGACTTCAGCACCGTTTCTTTTCTCTTCTCTAATTCTTCCAATTGCTCAATTCTCTTTTGAATGGCGGCTACGACCTCTTCATTCATGGTGCCTGTCATCTCTTTTCTATAACGTGCAATGAATGGAACTGTGCATCCTTCCTTCAAAAGATTGATAACATTTGTTGCAATATTATATGTTACAGAAAATTCTGTCGCTATCTGCTTGCTGAAATCAAAAATCTCACTCATATTTTAATTGTAAATTGTTAATTGTCACTTGTTAATATCTTTCGTCCATATTTTCCACGCTGCTTCAGCTTGTCCGTATAGCATCTTTAAACCATTATACGTTGCTGCTCCATGCGACTTAGCTTTTTTTAGAAATAATGTCTCTAATGGATTGTAAATTAAATCTATAAAAACGTTATGTTTTTCTATGGTAGAGTAGGGAAGTTCAAGATATTCTTCCACTTTGGGATACATTCCTATTGGCGTGGTGTTGACTATCAATGAATGTGGATAAAATCCTTTGTCGTTTATTTCTGAATATCCAATGTCGAGACGTGTCTTGCAGTTCCTTGTAACTATTTTAAACGGAATACATTTCTTTCTTAATACATATTGGACGGCTTTTGAAGCACCTCCGCTGCCAAGTATTAACGCAGTTTTGTTTTCTGTATCTTCGGATGAATTTAAGGCTTCATTGCATAATGCTTCAAAACCAATTACATCTGTGTTAAATCCTTTTAAACTTCCATCATTTTCAACTCTAACAGTATTGACAGCCCCAACTTCTTTTGCAATGTTATCAATATCATCAAGATATTGGATTATGCTTTCTTTGTAAGGTATGGTAACGTTAAATCCTTTTAGCTTTTTGTTCTCTTTTATGAAAGGAATTATATCCCCAATGTTTTCAATCTCAATGTTTTGATATGAATGGTCTAAATTGTTTTTAGAGAAAAAATCTGTAAAGTAATCCCTTGAAAAAGAATGACCGAGCGATTTTCCAACTAAACCAAACATATTATTTGAATTTGAGAATATGAAAATCTGAGAACCTTGAAATAAATTTTCCCCTGATTCCCAGATTTTCAGTTTTTATTATTGTTCTTTATTCTTTGCCATTTTTTCTGTAAGAATGATAATGCCTGCACCAATGAGTATAATTACCAATGCGATAGCAAATTCAAGATTCATATCAGGGAAGTAATAGTCGTAGCCTGTTACTTTTGCCTCGCTGCCGTAATATGTGATCACGTCGTGTTTCCATGGATATATGATTGGCATGCTGCCGAGTATGAAACCTGTTAATACTGCAATAGTTATATTACGATATTTTTTGAAAATCCATGAGAGGAGATGTGAGAAGGCGAGGAGGCCGACAACGCCGCCTATAACTACAGGTAACAATATTTTAAGATTCATATCGTTGACGGCGTCAATCATAACAAGTTGATAATTACCCATCAAGACTAATACGAATGAGCCTGACAATCCAGGGAGAATCATGCTGCATGTTGCTACAGCTCCGCAGATGATTAAGTAGATTAAGTTGCTGTTTTCTTGAGCTGGAGTTCCAAAAGCTATGAATAATGCTATGGCAGTTCCAATGATGAAAGATAAGATGACTTTCCAGTCCCATTTTTCTATTGTTATTCCAACGTAATAGATTGATACTAATATCATTCCGAAGAAGAATGACCATAAGTATATTGGATATTCAGCAAACATAAACTCAAATAGTCTTGCTACAGATAAAATTGCTACTATAACACCACAACCTACTGATACTAAAAACCATAGGTCTATGTATTTTGCGAATTCTTTGAATTTGCCAGTGAAAAATAATTTAATAGCTGTTAGGTTAAAAGATTTTAACGCATTGATTAAACGTTCAAAGATACCTGTTATTAAAGCTATTGTTCCACCTGATACTCCAGGTATTACGTTGGCTGAACCAACTCCAATTCCTTTTAAGAAATTTGCAATGTACTGATTCATTTTTAAATTATTTGTTGTTTTTAGATTGATATTCGTTTATTAGGTTGACTATATTTTCATCATTTAACACGAAGTTGGGGTCAAAGTCTATGAACTCTTGAACGCCTTCACAATCAATGCTAAGAGCTTCTTCTAAATACATCAAGCCCATGGAATAATTTTCGTTGACGAAACTGATGAACGACATTCTGTATAATAATGCAGGTTCTCTTCCAAGCAGTTTCAAACCTTTCTCAATAGATTTTATAGCCTTCTTGACATCGTCAAGCATAATGTAGACCTCCATAAAAGCTATGTATAAACCAACATCGTATGGCGACATCTCTTCTATCTCCTTTAGATATTTTAATGAGGTCTTATATTTGCCTATCTTATTATGTTGTTCCACCATTACATACAGATAATCAGTGTTGTATGGAGCAAGTTTTATGGCGTGTTTCAGAAATTTTATAGCAGACTCATGATTCTCTTCTTCACAGAAAATAAACGCTATTCCGGCGTAAGCCTCAGCAGTGTTCTCGTCCATTTCTATTGCTTTCTTGAAGTTGGTCACTGCATCAAGTTTGTTTCCTGTTTTTGCTAAAGCCTCGCCGTAAAGACAATAAAGAAGTGGTTTCTCGACTTTGTTTCTGAAAGCCTCTTCAACAATCTCAATGGTATCTTGGTATTTGTCTAACTCATTGAGAATTGATGCAATATGAACATATGCTGTTTTATGATGTTGGTCGATTGCGAGAACATATTCATATTGTTCTATAGCTTTTTCCAAGAGATGAAGTCTTAGGTAGCAGTTGCCAAGCATCATCCAAGCATCAACGCTGTATGGATTTAAATCTATCTCGCTTTTGAAGAAATCTATCGCTTCTTCGCCTTTGTCCAAGAAGAAATAACAGTTTGCTATTTCTACATATTGCTCAGCAATGTCGGGACATGCTCTTAGTCCTTTTTTCAGATATAATAAAGCTTTTTCGTAATCTCTGATGAGCATATATTCAATGCCGATGGAACTATAGATATCCTCGAAACACTCTTTGTCGAACAATTTTATTGCTTTCTTATATGCGTAAATTGATTTTCTGTGATCGTTCAAAAGAGAAAGACAATAACCTAGATTTACATAGAAATCAGGGTCTTGTGAATTTGATTCGTTTTCATCGAGATATTTTATGGCGTTTTCGGCGTCTTGTACAGAAAGATACCTTTTTGCCATAATGGTATTGAATAGGGTACTGTCAGCATGAAATCTCTCTGCTAATTGAGCTACGACCTTGACTTTGTCTAACTCGTCATTTTGGATATAATAGTCAATGATAATGTTTAATTCATCTGCATCAAAGAATGATAATCTATTTTGTTCTAGTTGATTTTCAAATCGTTCAATCAATTCTTTGATTTCGTAATCATCTAAGAAACTATCATTGTCAAATCCCATGCTTTTTTTTTGCAAATTTAAAAAAAATCTGTGTTATATTTGCAAAAAAAATGTACTCAATATGCCATTAATTAAATCTATTTCTGGTTTTCGTGGAACTATAGGTGGAAAGCCAGATGCTGGTCTTACTCCGGTTGATATTGTTAAACTAACATCATCATTTATATGTTTAATTCGCCGTTCTGGCGTTGCCCGTCCTCGTATCGTTGTCGGTCGCGATGGTCGTCTCTCTGGAACAATGGTAAACCAATTGGTTTGCGGTAGTTTGCAAGCTATGGGCGCAGATGTCATTGATATTGGTTTAAGCACAACGCCAACAGTGGAAGTCGCTGTGACAGAGATGAAAGCCGATGGTGGTGTTATCATTACTGCAAGCCATAACCCAAGAGAATGGAATGCTCTTAAATTATTGAATAACAAGGGCGAATTTATCTCTAAGCAAGATGGAGAATGGCTTCTAGAAAAATCAGCTGCCGATGATTATGAATTCTCTAACATCGATGAGATGGGAACATATACATTTGAAAACGACTGGATTGAACGCCACGTCGATATGGTTTGTAAACTTCCACTCGTCAACGTAGATGTCATAAAGAATGCTAACCTTAAAGTAGTTGTCGATGCCGTAAATTCGACTGGCGGTATTGCAATTCCAATGTTACTAAGAAAGTTAGGTGTAAACGATATTGTTGAACTTAATTGTGAGGTGACAGGTGATTTCGCCCATAATCCAGAACCTCTTGCAGCACATTTGGTTGAGACTTGTGCAAAGGTAAAAGAAGTCGGTGCTGATTTCGCCATAGTAGTCGACCCTGACGTCGACCGTCTCGCGTTCATCAACGAGAAAGGCGAGATGTTCGGAGAAGAATACACTCTTGTTGCAGTTGCCTCTTACATTCTTCAGCATAAAAAAGGAAACACCGTTTCAAATCTTTCGTCGACACGCGCACTCCGCGATGTTACACAACAGTTTGGTGCCGAATATTCTGCAGCAGCTGTAGGTGAGGTTAATGTTGTAGAAAAGATGAAGGAAGTTAACGCTGTTATCGGCGGCGAGGGCAATGGCGGTGTCATTTATCCTGAATTGCATTATGGTCGTGACGCTCTCGTGGGCGTAGGTCTTTTCCTTACTTATCTATGTGAATCGCAATGTACTTGCTCAGAGTTGAAAAATAAATTCCCAATTTATTATATGTCGAAGAATAAGATTCAACTCGACGCTACAACAAATGTCGATGAAATCTTATCTAAGATTGCAGATAAATTCAAGAATGAGAGAGTTACAACTATAGACGGAGTGAAGATTGACTTTGAAGAAGGTTGGGTACATCTTCGTAAGTCTAATACTGAACCAATCATCAGAATATATTCTGAAGGCAAGACAGAAGCTGAAGCCGAACGCTTTGCTCAAATGATTAAAGATAGTTTATAGTTTATAGCTCATGGTTTAGAGTAGTTTATAGGTTCAAAGCTAAACTACTCTAAACTTTCAATAATATAGTGAGATGGCAAGTTTAAGAAATAAGAAGAAAAGTCGACGCAGGAGTTACAAATATCATTCTGTGACATTCAAGTTGACATCAGGTCAGTTTAAGTCTCTTAAGAATTATTGTAAGGCAAGAAAGACTACTCCTATAAAATTAATTAAAAAAAGTATCGAACGTTTCATTTCTCATTATGAATACGAAGTGCCAGCAGAATTATACCTTACCGAGAATCAATTGGAACTCTTTGATTTTGATGAAATAAACAGCTCAGACACAAATTATTAATTCACCCTGTTGTAAATTATTTATATGGTATTCTGTTGGCAATAGACCTTCCCAAAGTCACTTCATCAGCATATTCCAAAGCATCTCCGACAGAAATTCCCTTCGCGATAGTGGTGATGGTTCCGTTAAAATCTTTTAACACTCTTGACAGATAGTAATTTGTTGTATCACCTTCGATTGTTGCAGGTAGAGCCAAAATTATTTCTTTTATTTCTTCTCTATATGTTCTTTCCAACAATTCATTGATTCTTAAGTCGTTTGGAGAGATGCCTTCTATTGGGTTGATGATGCCGCCCAAGACATGATATAATCCGTTGAAAGAACAAGTGCGTTCGATTGCAAGAACGTCTCTCATATCGGCGACAACGCATAGGATGTTTTCGTCTCTTTTTGGATTGTTACATATTGAGCAAGTAGGTTCATCGCTGATGTTATAGCAGCGTTTGCATAAGACAATATTATTCCTCATGTCACTCAACGACTTACACAATTGATCTGTCTTAATTTTCTCTTCTCCTAAGAGATGTAAGGCAAGTCGTAAGGCTGTCTTCTTTCCAATTCCAGGCAGCTTCGATAACTCATCGACTGCTTTTTCTAATAATATTGATGAATATTCTGCCATTGCTAATCAAGTGCTTGAATAATACTTGTTAATGTTTTGTGCTGATCTATGATTTTAAATCCTGTTGTTTCAAGTCGCTGCTTTGCTACATGACCGCCGCTGAATAAGATACAGTCGAAGCCACATTGCTCTGCGACTTCCGCATCGTGCAAGGTGTCGCCTATCATAAGGCATTTCTCAGGATTTAAGTTAAGATTTTCAACTACTTGTTTTCCAATGCTGACTTTCTCGCGAGCATAATTATCCTTAATTCCGAAGATGCCATCAAAGAAATGTGATATTCCAGCATTGCTAATCATCTTTCTCAGATTATCTTCTTTCATTGCAGAAAGCACTATCTGACGATAATTATTATCCTTAAAAAAACTAAGCGTATCTACTACATCGGGGAATAACTTGAGGTCAGACTCGCCCGATGCATATAATTTGACATATTGCCGAGCTGGTATTTCAAAAGGTTCTTTGCTGAAGTCGAATCCCGCTTTCTCATAATAATTGATTACGGGAAAACCAAAAATATCTTTATATCTATCTAATGTTAAAATCGGTAAGTCTCTCTCTTTCAGTAAGACATTCACTGCCTTGATTGACAAGTCGAGGTCATCTAAAAGAGTACCGTTCCAATCCCAAATAATTGTATCGTACATCAACGGCAGTGTTTTGTATAATCTTCCATATTTGGTCTACCTTTGGCTTCTGCAATTTTAAAATAATAGCAAGCCATATCGTAATCGTTTATGCTTCTGTAATATAAGCCAATATTAAAGTAAGCCTGGAGATATTCCGGATCTATTTCTAAGGTTTTGTTATAGTCTTCTAAAGCTTCTTCTTTTTGGTAGATATTGTATTTTGCGCAGCCGCGATAGAAGTAGGCTTCGTGGTTTTTGTCGTTAAATTTTATCGCTTTATCGAAATATTCTATAGCTTCCTCAAACTGAGAATGGTAGAGATAATCAATACCTTTGTCATAATATAATCTCGATTTTTCAGGATTATTACCACAACTGATAAATAATAATAATGAAGCAAATACTAAAGTTTTCAACAGTCTTTTCATATAAATTTATTTTTTACAAAAGTAACAAAAAAATTAAAAGTAGAGCCAATGCCAGGTGAAATCTCTATTAGAATCAAACATAAGAGCAGGCAATGGTATCTTAATAAAATTCAATACTTTTAACGTTGTTTTAAGGAATTTATTATCTGTAGGTATTTTCGATAGGTCAATATCTGGCGAAATGATAAATTGTCGTGTTCTTGTAAAATCAGGAATCATGTTTCCATTGTGTTGATTTACATTATAAAACGAGCCGGTCATACCTTCACCGCTGTATCCCAAAGCCAGGTTAAACCAAGGTGGGAACTTACTTTCTTTATTCAAAAAAAGAGATTTTATGTTGAACGAGAGCCATATAGTCTGACCGTTATAATCTTTTAACATTTTTTCAGGTAAATTGCTTCCGAGCAGGTCGGGACGATATTGCGGGAATTGTGTGTTGTGATATGAATATTTCATTGTGATTCTTTGTTCGTGCCAAAG
>JAZNVS010000122.1:0-2992 GCA_045592965.1 Bacteroidales bacterium
TTTCTTCAACTCTATGATTGTCCAAATAAGGAAAGACATCAATTTCCTGCAACATGATGGTGTCTCTTTCCATCACGATTTCATAGTTGTTCGCATCTATGCTGTCGTAACTGATTGCTATCATTTTTGTGACGAAACCGACGCTGCTGATTCTGAGACTGTCATTCTTTCTTATAAGCATCGAGAATTTTCCGTCAGAGTCGGAGGTCGCCCCGTAATATGATTCTTCGCTTAAGATATGGACGTTGGGAATAGGGGAGAGACTGTCGGATGAAAGCACTTTTCCTTTTAATGGAAAATATTTGTTTTGAGCGTGTAATGTCGCGCTGCATAAAAATATTATCGCAGATATTAAAAGAAGATGCTTCATATAATAAAGTGACGAATCTTCATAATGAACGGCATCTAAACTTTTTTATTACAAATGAAGGTAACTATATTTTTAACATTTTTTAACTTTTATAGTTGAAAATGAAGTGTTAACTTTGCGCAATCGAAAACCAATAGGATAATTTATGAAACAGAAAAAGTCAATCCGTTACGGATAAAAGATTTCTGTATTTATAGTTTTTTAATGATAAATAATTTATTTGATATAATACAGATGTCTATATGAATAAGGAAAATAAAAATAAAAAAACCACTCGTTTGAACTTTCCTAAGGGGAGTAAACCTCACTATCCTTCTCAAACGAATGGCGGTGCAAAGGTAAATATAAATGTTGAGATGGCAATAACTAAATTGGCAGAATTATCAAAAAAATATATTGGAATAACAAATCCGCAAGGTTTTCTTACCGATTTAAGAATCGCTTTAGGGATACCAGATTCATCGGGCGTAAGTAAATATGGTGAGGTTACAATATGTATTGGCACAGATGTCTTTTTATATGCGTCGTTAAGAATAACAAATCATCAAGCAAATGCAAAAAATATTATCTTTGCGGTAATGATGATAAATCGCTGTATTCACATAAAAACTAATTAACGACAAATTATTATTGATATGAAAAGATTTATTTTGTTATTGCTGATTTCGTTAGGATTAATCACATTTAATCAGTCATGTAAAGAACCTCCTGTAGAAGCTGAACCTGGAGCAATAAACGGTTTCGTCAAAGACAAAGACTCCGGAGAACCAATTGAGAATGTTGAAGTATTGCTGATGCCTGTAGAAAAAATCGTTACCACAAAGTCTGACGGATATTTCGAGTTTAAAGATTTGGAAGTGGGAGATTATTCGCTGGCGGCGTCAAAAACAGGTTATAAAGATTATATCGATGAAAACACTGTTTCTGTCAAGTCGTTGGAAATCATAAGCCGTGATGTCGTGATGGAAAGACTTCAGGTTTCGTTGGTCCTTGTTGATGATGAAGGCGACGAAATGAGCGAACTTGATTTCGGAAATCTCAATACAGATGTAAAACGTTCATTTAACATATTGAATAACGGAGAAGCAACGCTGAATTACAAAATAGATAATACGGCGTCGTGGATCGTAGATGTCACGGAATCGGAAGGCGTTTTGCAACCTGATTCCTTGACGAAAGTGGAGGTGACGATAGACAGAGATAAATTATCGATAGGTGAAAACACCGCTTCTTTGCGTATTACTTCTGATGAGATAGAAATGGTGTTGTCGGTAAAAGCTTATAAATCTGTCAATATTATTACTTTGGATGCGGCGGATATTACTACGAACTCGGCAGTGTTGAGAGGAAGCATCAATCTTGATGGCAAATCGATTACAGAAAAAGGTTTTGTAGTTTACACTGATGAGAATTCTGTGACGGAGTATGATGTGGCGGGCAATGAGATAGGGGAGTTTTCTTGTCAGATTTCCGAGTTGGAAGACGGTGCCGTTTATTATTATAAGGCTTATATGATTGTAGCTGATGAAACGTTTTATGGAGAGGAGAAATCTTTCACCACTTTGGAAGAGATAGTGATAACAATTCCTGAAGTCATGACTGTGTCGGTGACGGAAGTGACTGAAAATACTGCAATCTTAACAGGAGAAGTCGTTTCGGATGGAGGTGCGGAAGTTGTAGAACGTGGATTTATCTGGAACGACCATTATGACGGTGAGGGTTCTATAGAAGATTTCATTGTCGAGATGGGTTCTGGTGTAGGCGTTTTCACATATCAGCTTACAGGTCTGCAACAAAATACCGAATACTATTTCTTGGCTTATGCCATCAACAGCGAAGGCGAAGCTCTCGGTCAGAATATATATTTCACGACGTTGGAAGGAGAGGAAGATAATATTATCAACGGATATGAATACGTCGACTTAGGTTTGCCGAGTGGTTTGAAATGGGCTGTTCATAATGTCGGAGCAAGTGCTGCCGAGGATTACGGCGACTATTACGCTTGGGGTGAGATTGAGACAAAGGATTCATACACACAACAAAATAGCGTCACATACGGAATGCCGATGGAAGACATCTCCGGCGATCCTCAATATGATGTGGCACGGGCACTGTGGGGCGAGACGTGGAGATTGCCTACAAGAGATGAACAAAAAGAGCTCTTGGATAACTGCACCTGGGAATGGACATCACAAAATGGCGTGAACGGTTATCTTGTCACCGGAAGCAATGGCAACAGCATCTTCCTTCCTGCGGCAGGATATAAGGAAAACTCGTCACATACTGAGGTGGGAGAATACGGATATTACTGGAGTTCTACGCCGCAATCTAATTCAAATCTCGGCGCATATTACCTTTATATGAGCGAGAGCAGCAAACTTTCTTACTACTATGCAAGAGTGGCAGGTCAAAGTGTGAGAGCCGTATCAGAATGACACAGGAGATAACGGAAGATGGGTGAAGGATTAATTCATAATGCATAATTACTACTGATGCGATAAAATTCGCCAAGTAGTAGTTAAATTATTAAATATAAATTAATTACAAGCGTTCTTTGATTTTTTGATTTGAAATTGTTGATGGTAACTTTGCAGTCAAAACCTCAAAGTTATGCATCTCGGC
>JAZNVS010000123.1:0-10882 GCA_045592965.1 Bacteroidales bacterium
GGCGTATCAGCATTAGCTAAAACACCTATTCGAGAGTTGCTCGCAAAAGACCAACCAACAATCGAAAACCAAAATGTCAAAGAACTAAAATTATTTTAATAAAAATTTATTGCATCAGTAGAAATTATGAATTATGAATTATTTTGGGCGTTCCGGCAAGCCGTCGGGCTTTCCGCTATATCTTTTTCCGCTGCGCTCCAAAAGGATGCCGCTCCAATCCCTAACGCTTAACTGCTAAGCCTCTTAGCTCACAGCTTGATAAAATGTTAATGAATATTAACGAAAAAGCCGACCTTTTGGTCGGCTTCCTCGTTTAGTATAATCTTATTATGCTAATTTTGCTGTGTGATGTGCAAGTTTTGACTTTAAGTTAGCAGCTTTGTTTCTGTGGATGATACCGCGTTTAGCTGTTCTGTCAATGATCTTGTACATTTCTGAAAGTTTACCTTCAGCTTCAGCTTTGTCTGTTAAAGCTCTGAATCCTCTAACAGCGGCGCGCATTGCTCTTGCGTAGAAGCGATTGCGAAGGCGTCTTTTCTCTGTTTGACGGATTCTTTTGAGTGATGATTTGTGATTTGCCATATATAATTATTTTTTTATGAATTCTATACCATATTCGGGGTGCAAAATTACTTAATTTATCGTTACAAATTACATTTTTTATAGAAAAAATTTTTATTTTTTTTAAAATATGTTTTTATAACGTATCTATTTGTTTTACATTAACTTCAGAATTATCCCCCTTCTCTATAATACTATCGACAATCACATTAACAAAAGCGTTTTTTTCTAAACCTATCCCTTTAAGTCGCATTGGGATATAATTTTCGCCATATCCCTGTGCAATTCCATCGGAATTTATGCGTTCAATGAGCATTTTTTGCGGTTTGCCAAGCATTTGTTCGAAATATCTTTTTTTATTCTCAGCTGAGATTTTTCTTATTATACCACTGCGTTCCGTCTTGATTTTTTCTGGAATCTGATTTGGCATTGTTGCGGCTTTTGTCCCATTCCTTACAGAATATTTAAAAGTGTGTATATGACTGAACCCTATCTCTCTGCACATTTCCGCACTCTCCATGAAGTCGTCCTCCGTCTCGCCAGGAAATCCGACTATCAAATCTGTCGTGATGTTGAAATCTGGAATTGCGGTCTTGATTCTTTCGCACATATTTTTAAATTCCGCAGCGGTATAATGACGACGCATAGCCTTTAACGTGTTCTCGGCTCCACTTTGCAAACATATGTGCATGTGAGGAGCAAGTTTCTCATTCTCAAATAATCTTAGGAATCTGTCGCTGAAATTATCTGGCTCGATAGATGAGATCCTAAGTCTGAAATCACCGTTGATGTTCAAGATGTTTTCTACCAAACCTTCAAAATTTACATCTTGATATTGATAACGTCCCATATTGACTCCGGTCAGCACAATCTCCTTAAAACCATGATCGACAACGCTTCTTATATTATCGTATATATCTTTGTCGCTGCGACTTGTGGCTCTGCCTCTTACCATTGGTATTAGGCAATAAGAACAGAAATTGTTGCAGCCGTCGTGAATCTTGATCAGGCTTCTTGTATGAAAGGTGTCGAATGCTGGCTGGTAACCGAATAAATCCACGTCTAAACCTTCAGGGTCGACCTGCTCGCCTTTGAAATGTTTGTCGATAATGTTAAATAAAGCGTATTTCCTTTCGTTGTCGATGGCGTAATCTACAGTTTTGTTTTCCAACAACTCATTCTTCCTATGATTTACCATGCAGCCTGTTGCGACAATCAGACTTTCTGGATGTTGTCGTCTGATTTGATGTAATGCCTGACGACATTTCTGGTCGCTCTGGTTTGTTACGGTACAAGTGTTCACGACAAAGATGTCGGTGTCTTCGTCTGCATTTACAATTTCATAACCTGCTGCTTTGAAACGCGATGCCAAAGCGTCGGTCTCATAAAGATTTACGCGGCAGCCTAATGTCTTAAACGCTATCTTCATTCCGTGACGAGATTTCCTTCTATAGATAATGGTGTCGCTGAAGTTACTTCAACTTTAACTATCTTACCGATGAGATTTTTGTCGTTCGATTTAAAACGGATCACGATCTTACCTTCCGTATAACCTGTGAGATATGTCTTGTTCCTGTCGAAACCAGTGACGATGACTTTTATTGTTTTTCCAATAAGTCCTTGGTTATAAATCAAAGAATGTTTCATCAGTTCGTCGGTAAGGATGTGATAACGTTTTTTCTTTATCTCTTTCGGGACATCGTCTGCCCATGTTGAAGCAACTGCTCCTGGACGTACGCTGTATTGCGCGATGTATGCCATGTTGTATTTGAATTCTTCCATGGCTTTTCTTGAATTTTCAAATTCTTCTTCTGTCTCGCCTGTGAAACCGACGATGATGTCAGTGAATATCGTCGCTTCTGGGAGAAGTCTTCTGATAGTATGAATGATATGGCGATAATCATCTAAGGTATGCTTGCGATTCATTCTCTGCAACATGTCGTTATCGCCCGATTGGATTGGAAGATGTATTTGTTTTGCGAGACATTTATATTGTGAGATGACTTCTATCACTTCGTCGCTCATGTCGCGTGGATGTGGTGAAGTGAAATAAACCCAGAACTCTTTATCCACGCTGTTGCCGTATTCGCCAATTCTGCGTAACAATTCTGCAAAATTGATTTCTTCGCCTTTTTTGTCAAGACCGTATGAGTTTACGTTCTGACCTAATAATGTTATTGATTTATAGTCTTTTTGTACTAAGTCTTTTAACTCTGCCAAAATATCTTCCGACTTACGCGACACTTCGCGGCCTCTTGTGTAAGGAACGGCGCAATAAGTACAGAATTTATTACATCCGTTTTGGATAGGGATGTAAGCTTCGAACTCAGAGATATGGTCTGGTTCTATCACCCAGAATCTGTCCATATTGGCAGATGGATTTATCTTGTCTTTCTTGCTGAAAAGTGGAACAAGTGGCTTCTGGATATTTACCGTTACTTGTTGACTGTTGACTGTTGACTGTTGGCTGTTGTCCTTTGTAGGGATAAATATTCCGTATTGACGGATCATGTTTGGAAGTTCTGGAAGGTCGTTCATGGTAAATACCAGGTCGAAGAGTTTTAGGAAACGTTCTCTGTCGGCGGGAAGGATACAACCTGATACGAATGTGATGCAGTTCTTGCGTCCTCTCATCTCGTTCCATTTAATAATTCGGCTATAGACCTTGTCGATGCCTTTTTGTCGCACCGAACAAGCGATGATACCTAATAATGTAGCTTCTTCTTCGTTTTCTGTCGGCACGAATCCCATGCCTTGCAACACTGTCCTCACACGTTCAGTATCGCTTTGATTCATTTGGCATCCCAATGGAAGCAGGAAGTATTTCATTTACCTTTAGTTTAAAAATTAGAGGTGCAAAGATAATAAAAGTCAACGGACAACAGACAACGGACAACAGATTTTTTTAAGAGTAGAGTTATGAGTTGAATTTACAATTAACAATTTACAGTTTACAATTTTAGAGTTTAATAAATTGAAAAACTTTTTTAGTTTCAATTGTACATCGTGAATTAAAAAAAAAGAGCCGCCATCTTTTAATAGCAGCTCTATCATAATTTTCAATTTTAAATTTTCAACTTTCAATTTTATTTGTCGAGTTCGTCGAACCATGCGTCTAATGATTTGTCATCATCCTCGAAGTCTTCGTGTTTAGGTTCGTCGAAGTAACCTTCAGGATATTCGCCTGTCTCGATGAAGTTCAATGTGTCTTTCAATGCGTTGCTGAACTTTTCAAAATCTTCTTTGTAAAGGAACAATTTATGTTTTTCATAGAAGAAACGATTTTGCTCATTGCTGAAACGACGTTTGCTCTCTGTTATTGTAATATACTTCTCATCTCCTTTTGTTGTCTTCACGTCGAAAAAGTAAGTACGTTTACCAGCACGTATTGCCTTCGAAAACAATTCCTCACGATTGTTCATCTTTTCATTTTCCATAACTGTCAAAAATTTGTGTTCTACGAATGAATTTTGATTTAGCAAAAATAAAGAAAAATATTATAGTCTGAACTTTTTTTTGAAAAATGTTTCAAATCTTTATTTTTTGAAATTTTCATTAACACAATGCTTAATTTTATTACCTTTGAACTTCTTTAAAATTATTAAAAATATGAAGTTAAATCTTAAGAAACCTATAGCGTTTTTCGACCTTGAGACAACAGGATTAAATCCGGTTCACGATCGTATCATAGAAATAAGCGTGTTGAGAGTCAATACTAACGGAGAAGAAGAACAGAAGACCTGGCTCATAAATCCGGGTTGTCCTATTCCTCCTCATACTACTGCCGTACATCATATCTCTGATGCTGATGTCAGAGATTGCAAGTCGTTCAAGGAACTCGCTCCTGAGATTGCGAAGTTCTTCAGCTCGTGCGATCTCGCAGGGTATAACATACTGAAGTTCGACGTTCCTTTCCTGATGGAAGAGTTCCTGCGTGCAGGCATCGACTTCGACATCAAGAACCGTCATCTCATCGACGTTATGAATATCTTCATGAAGATGGAACCTCGTACCCTTAAAGGCGCATATCGTTTCTTCATGAATAAGGAACTTGAAGATGCTCACTCCGCTTCCGCCGATACATCCGCAACTTACGAGGTACTTATGGCGATGCTAGATAAATATCAAGATACAGAATATACCGATAATAAAGGCGTGACATCGGTGCCGGTGCAGAACGATATGCAGGCTCTTTCCGTCTTCTCTTCTCATAACAAAAACGCCGATCTTATGGGACAAATCGTCTTCGACGATGAAGGTAAAGAAGTCTTTAAATTCGGAAAACATAAAGATAAAAGAGTGGAAGATGTGTTCCGTTTCGAACCTCAATATTACGACTGGATTATGAAAAGCGACTTCCCTGAATATACCAAGAAGGTCATCACTGGAATAAAATTACGAATGAGTGGTAAGAATATTAAGTTTTAATAATATGACAACAGACAACAGACAACAGACAACAGGCAGCGTCCAAAAGATTTCAAAGTTGATGAGATCTTTATTATTCTTTTTGTTTATCTTTACTCAAGGCTCACAACTCAAGGCTCACGACTCGCAACCATTATGGATGCGCTACAACGTCATCTCACCTCAGGGCGATAAGATAGCCTTCGGATATAAAGGCGATATTTATGTCGTTGATGCTAACGGTGGTTTGGCTCGTCAGCTCACCACATCGGATGCCTACGATTCTAATCCAGTATGGTCTAACGACGGTAAATATTTAGCTTTCGCGACAGACAGAAACGCTAACTTCGACGTTTATCTCGTCTCCGTTGATGGTGGCGTAGCAAAGAGAGTGACGACAAATTCGGCTTCGGAAATTCCTCTCGCATTCTCTCCCGACGACAGCATGGTTTATTATTCAGCTAACATCCAGAAAGATGCCGATAATGTTCAGTTCTCTACAGGTTGGATGCGTGAATTGTATAAGGTGTCGGTTGATGGAGGCCGTCCTCAACAGGTAGTGGCTACTAATGTCTGTAGCATCTCTTTCGATGATGATGGCGAGTCGTTCCTTTATTATGATCAAAAAGGCGGCGAAGACGATTGGCGTAAACATCAGATTTCTTCAATAGCACGCGACATCGTATATTATGACGCAAAGGCAAAGACACATACAATTCTAACTACAAACATCGGCGAAGACCGTGACCCTCGTTTCCTTCCAAACAAAGAGGATGTAGTTTTCCTAAGTGAAGGAGAAGGCGGTAACTTCAACGTCTATAAAGCTAATGTAAATGATATCAACAACGCTCAACAGATTACAGATTTTCCTATATATCCTGTGAGATTCCTGAGCGTCTCAAATGATGGATTGTTGTGTTACGGCTATCAAGGTGAGATTTATACTCAGACTCTCGACGGCGAGCCTGAGAAAGTGGAGATACAGATTATCAACGACCAGGAAGAGACTCCTGAACTCGGTAAGTTCGGAAGAGCTACAGACATCACCATCACACCCGACGGCGACCTCATAGCTTTCGTGGCTCGCGGTGAAGTGTTCGTCACTTCGGAAGAATATCAGACAACGAAACAGATAACTCATACTCCGGAAGCAGAAGCATATCCGACTTTCTCGCCAGATGGAAAGACGTTGGTCTACGTCTCTGAACGCGACGGTTACTTCGCTCTTTACAAGGCTGAAGTAGCTCGTGAGGAAGAGATAAACTTCACTTACGCAACATTAATCAATGAGGAACCTTTGTTTGAAGACGATGGAATAGAACGCGGCGTGCCTAAATTTTCTCCAGATGGAAAGGAACTCGCTTTCATCGAAAACAGAAATATCTTAAAAGTTATTAACTTAGATACTAAGAAAGTACGTCAGATTACAGACGGAACTCAGCATTATCGCAATGACGATTATTGCTTCGATTATGAATGGTCGCCAGATGGCAGGTGGTTCGCCTTGACTCTGATCACTAATATGCGTGATCCTTATTCTGATGTCGGCATCGTTTCTTCAGACGGTGATATGAAAATATATAACATCACCAACGACGGTTATATAACAGGTAATCCTCGATGGGCTTTAGATGGTAACGCCATAACTTTCATCTCAAATCGTTACGGTATGCGTTCTCACGCTTCGTGGGGAAGTCAGGATGACGCTTTCATCGCGTTCATGAATCAGGAAGCATACGATAAGTTCCGTCTCTCGAAAGAAGAGTACGACCTTTTGAAGAAAGAGGAGAAGATGGCGAAAGATTTGGCAGAGAAATCTGATGATAAAAAAGACAAAAAAGATAAGAAAGATGAAAAGAAAGATGAGGAGAAGAAAGATATTGTTGTTGAACTCGACGGACTTGAAGATCGTATCATGCGACTCACGCCGATGTCGTCGCGTCTCTCTGGTGTGTCTCTTTCAAAAGATGGCGACAAGCTGTTTTTCCTGAGCGCCTTCGAGAAAGGCTACGACCTTTGGGAGTTAGATGTACGTGAGAGATCTACAAAGATTCTGAAAAAACTTGACGGTGGCGGCGCTGATATTAAGCTTAACAAAAAAGGCGATAAGCTGTTCGTCTTGTCGGGTGGTAATCTTCAGACTATCGAGACGAAAGGTGGTAAGTCTACTCCTATAAAATACGACGCTACGATGTGGTTGGACCGTGCCGCTGAACGCGAGTATATGTACAATCATATCTTCTTGCAGGAAAACAAACGTCTCTTCCTGAGAAATAGCAACGGAGCCGACTTCGCTCAGATAAAGAAAGATTTCTATCCTTTCTTAAAACATATTAATAATAACTACGATTTCGTGGAGTTGATGAGCGAGATCCTCGGCGAGCTTAACGTCTCTCACTCAGGTGCGGGAATGCGCAGCAACGGAAGAAGCGGCGACGTGACAGCATACCTCGGACTTCTCTTCGACGTGAACTACGATGGCGACGGATTGCTTATAGATGAAGTCCTCGACAAAGGTCCTTTCGATAAGAACCACTCTAAGGTGGAAGCTGGCAACATCATCGAGAAAATCGACGGAATTGAGATTACCAAAGACATGGATTATTATCCTCTTCTCAACAAGAAAGTCGGCAAGCAAGTCTTAGTCTCGATATATAATCCTGATACAAAGAAACGTTGGGAAGAAATAGTGAAGCCTATCTCTAAGGGAACACAAAATGAGTTGTTATATCAACGTTGGATTAAACATAATGAAGAAGTGGTCGATAGTCTTTCGAACGGCACTTTGGGTTATGTACATATCCGTAGTATGGGCGACGCGAGTTATCGTGATGTATATGCCGATATTCTCGGAAAATATAACAGAAGAAAAGGCATCGTGATAGACACACGTTTCAATGGCGGAGGACGTCTGCATGAAGACATCGAGATTTTATTTAGCGGGGAAAAATATCTTGAACAGGTGATTCGCGATAGCGTGGCTTGTGTGATGCCTTCACGACGTTATGTAAAACCTTCAATAATGATTATGTGCGAGGCGAACTACAGCAACGCTCACGGAACGCCATGGGTATATAAACATAAGAAAATGGGTAAACTTGTTGGTATGCCGGTTCCGGGTACGATGAGCAGCGTGACATGGGAGACATTGCAAGACACTGACTTGTATTTCGGATTGCCGGTGGTGGGCTATAGAACACAAGAAGGTTATTATCTTGAGAACTCGCAGTTAGAACCAGATATTAAAGTCAGAAACACACCCGAGAAATTGTCTGTCGGTATCGATGAGCAGTTGGAAGCAGCGGTGAAGGAATTGATGAAAGACGTCGAGAACTATGGCTATTGGGGAGAGTGAGTTTAATTGAAAGCTGAAAATTGAAAGTTTAAAGTTGAAAATTAATGTAGAGACATACAATGTTTATCAAGACTATGAATAAAACGTACTTTTTTATGACTACATCTGTTTGATGATGTCATTGTTATTATTTTCTTGTGATAATAACTCTACACCGGAAGAGGTTTTTCCAGATGGACAGATTGTTATTGTTTATGATAACGACGTTCATTGTGCTGTGGACGGATATGCTAAGTTGTTGGCGTTGAGAAACCAACAGGAACGTATTGCAGATTAAGTCACTACTGTATCGTGTGGCGACTTTGCAAATGGCGGTGTCGTCGGCGCTTCATCAAAAGGAGAGCTGATAGTAGATATTATGAATGAGGTCGGATATGATGTGGTTATCTTAGGAAACCATGAATTTGATTACGGTACAGAACAAATGTTTAATCTGACTGACAGACTGAATGCAAATGTTGTGAGCTCTAATTTTAAGAACTGTCAAACTAACGACCATGTTTTTCCAGCATATCATATTGTCAATTATGGGAATGTCGATGTGGCATACCTCGGATTTACAACGACCTCGACGGGTACATCGGTGATGTTTGAAGATGGAAACGGCAACCAGCTTTATACTTTAATGCGTAATGAATTTTATCAGAACGCGCAAAATGTTATCGATGAGGCTCGTGCAGAAGGCGCAGAATATGTGATTGCACTCGCTCATCTCGGCGATCTGGAACAAGATGGAGGTCATCCGAATTCAGTTGGTCTTATTAACAATACAAATGGAATCGATGCGGTTATAGACGGACACGAACATAGTATTATAGAGGAGAGATTCGTTTTAAACAAAGATGGTAAGCCTGTATTGTTGACGTCATCGGGTTCATATTTCCAATATGTTGGAATGCTGTCTATTAATACTAATGGAACTGTCGAATCAATGCTTGTTGATCTAACTTCTGGAACAGTGCCGACAGATGCAAATACCCAACAGTTTGTCGATAATGTTAAGGAAGAAGTTAATTTGGCAGGACAGAGAGTTGTCGGACATAGTGAGGTCTTTCTTACCGTTTATGATGATGAAGGTAATTATGTTGCAAATAAACAAGAAGTTAACATCGGTAATTTCTGTGCCGACGCATATCGTTCATACACCGGAGCGGATATTGCCGTTATCAACGCTGGAGGAATTCGTGCTGAGATCAATGTAGGTGATGTTACATTTAACGACGTTTTGGCAATGCATCCTTACTCTAATGAGATTGTCACGGCAATGATTACAGGTCAGCAACTTGCTGATGCTTTGGAATTCTCTGTAAGCTCGCTCCCTGATGGTGTGTCAGCATTCTTACAGGTTAGCGGAATGAAATTCGAAGTGGATGCTTCCATACCATCGCCTGTGGTGTTCGATGTAGAGAATGACATTTATTCTCATGTCGGAAATGGAGAACGTAGAGTCTCGAACCTTCAGATTATAGATCCAGAAACAGGTGATTATTCCCCTGTAGATTTGGGTTGTACATATACTTTAGCAAGTGTCAACTATCTGCTTGTAAATTGGGGCGACTCCGGAATCTTACGTCATGCCGAACCTGATGGTGAATATTGGACTACCGACGTTGAGGCTATAACATATTATATTGATAGACTCGGCGGCGTGATAGGTTTAGATTACGAAGGATCAGATGACAGGATTATTATAAATCGTTAGTCGCATATAATCTCATCCATAAACATCCATGACGGATTATTATATCCTGGTAAGCCTTCCGGAATGATTCCAGGACTTTCAACGACGATTTTTACGTATCTGCTGTTTAATCCGTCGACATCTAATTTCCTTGTCACAATTGTCGCCTTTGTTTTTTCGACATCTTCGTAAATGTCAAATGTCTTGAATTCTTTGTAATTGATGCCATTGTCTGAAACATATATATTTAAAACTTTTGGCATCAGAATCCAGTTGTAAGGATATGTGATGAAGTTGATTTTTATTGAATTAAGTTTTTCTTTCTTGCCGAAGTCTAATTCGATGTCGCAGTTGTTGCCGTAGAATCCTTGCCAGTTTCCGTCAGTGTAATCCATGCTTCCTATCGCACCGTTGAGCAAAGCGTCTTCTCCACCTCCGGAATATTCAGGACGATAGTTGCCCGCCACCGTATTTAACTTTTTGAAATGCCCCATTCCTTTATGATAAAGAATGTATTTCTCGTTGACAATCTTATCTCTGTTATCTTCAAAACAAACTGCCTTCACAACACAAGAACGTTCTATCTCAAAAGGTTCTGTATAAATATTACTGTTCTTGTCAGGCTCGCTTCCATCAATTGTGTAATATATAGTTCTGTCATTAAAAATTGTATTTAAAGAGACTGTTGTCTGTTGTCTGTTGTCTGTTGTCTTAATATAAACATAATTCCCTGCATTCAAAACGTCTTTCGCAATCTTGTCGTAACGTGCTGTAAAGACATCTCTGTAATATGAACGCGACTCCATATCCCAAGCCTTGACGAATCTTTTCTTCAATAAATGTAACGAATCTAAGAATTGTTCCGACATGAGTTTCGT
>JAZNVS010000124.1:0-3461 GCA_045592965.1 Bacteroidales bacterium
GGCTTTGAAGTATCGGAGAAAGACAATTCCACGATTTCCTCATTTTTGCTTTTACATAAAATTATTCCGATAGAAGGATTCTCGTCAGGAAGTTTAACATATTTATCTAATGCCGCGAGATAGAAGTTCATTTTCCCTGTATATTCAGGTTTGAATTCTCCACGTTTCAATTCAAAAGCTACAAGCGATTTTAAGCGACGCGAAAAGAAGAGCAAGTCGATAAAGAACTCTTTTCCAGAAACTTCTAATCTGTATTGATTTCCCATAAAGGTAAACTCAGGACCGAACGCCATGATGAAATTCTTGATATTCAGCACCACCTGTTGCTCGATGACCTTTTCGCTTATACCTTCAGTGTTGATAAAATCAAGTTGATATTCCTCTTTGAACGATTGTAAAGCTCTCCTTTTAAAATCAGACTCTTCAATGGTTCTCTCAAAGTTAGTCTGCTGAATGCTCCCTTCCTTATGATAAAGATCTTCTTTAAGATAATACTTCGTAGTCTCCACCTTCCAAAATTCAGTGGCACATCGTCGGATATAATAAAGTCGTTCTCCTAAGGTTGTGGTTTTTCTTATTATTTCTCTGTGATTAGAAAAACTGACGCTAAGAAAACAATTCCAATCTTCCTCACTTAAATCGGCAGATGTAAACTGCCGATTTGGCAAATCTTCAAGACTGATGACATCAAAGCCGTTATTTGAAAAGTGATTTCCTATTGCCGACTCCCAAGTCTCGTAGAATATTCGCATATTCTTGATGTTCGTTTCAGAAAAACCAGTTAGTCCTGGTAATTCTTGTTGAAGCAATTTAGAAATTACAGATATAGCATTGGTATTCCATTTGCCGTTTCTGCTATTGACCGAAACGTAATTACCAACCCAATAATAAAGGAATAACACCTCTTTATTCGCTTGTCTTGCCACACGATAGCGGCTGTCGAGTATAGCCTTTTTAATCTCTTTTACCGCTGAAACATATTGCGATAAATCCTGTTCGGAATCTTTTCTATCACTACTCATAACATCATAAATTTTGGTAAAATTCTCTTCTGCAAAGTTACAACAATCCCATTCCTTTTGTCAAGACTTTTTATTAACAAAATTATGATTTTAACAATTTTTAACGTAAATGTTAATGAAAGAGTAGGAGAGATGTTAAAGGATTTTAAGACAATAGTGTTTTGGTTTAAAGTTTAAGGCTTAAGGTTTATGGTTTGGTTATGGGTTGTGAGACGTGAGTGTAAGCATTTATACAGCCCTTTAGACTTTCATCTTTAGACTTTAGACATCCTTCAACTATAAAACTCTCAACTCTAAAACTACTCTAAACTATCAACTATGAACTCAAAACTTTAAAAAAGGATTGTTGATAAAAATCCATTATTTTTTTCTGAATAAATTTAAGGAATCAGATAATTATTCATAAATTTGTAGAGTTAAAAATATTTGTTATTCCAATGAAAGATTATATAAAAATTGGTATAGAAAAAAATATTATCTCTTTTAATAGCGATATGTCTCGTATTACGTATATACATCAAGATAAGGAACGTAATTATAATAATCCGGAAGAAAAGGTACAAGCAGAAACATTCATACGCTTAATTGTCGATTATAAATATCCAGAAAATCGCATTAAGCAGTTCGTTTCTGTTCCAATGGGAAGTGAAACTAAAGAAGCAGATATTGTAGTATACAAAGATGACATGTGTTTGATCCCCTATATTCTTGTAGAATGTAAGAAACAAGAGGTGAGTGAAGCAGAGTTTCAGCAAGCGATAGGTCAGGCATATAGCTATGCCTTTGCAATGGCAGGTGAAGTAAAGTATGTTTGGGTGACTTCGGGTATCAAGTCAGATTTCTTCGAAGTGGATCAAACTTCAAACTCACGTAACCAGTTGCCAGATATTCCTCAATTTGGAGTAACAAGTGTAGCTTCATATAAGTATGTGTATGATGCACAATATTTACCGGAAGAAGCAGGTAAGCAACGTTTTTTTGATCTTTCTGTCATAGACCAATCAGAACTAACAAGAAGATTTAAACAGGCTCATGAGGCACTTTGGGCAGGCGGTCAACTTAATCCTTCAGAGGCTTTCGATGAGTTGGATAAACTTATATTCTGTAAAATCTGGGACGAACGCAAACCTCGAAGAATGGGTGAACCATATGATTTTCAAATTATCACTGTACCCAAGGAAACTGAAAAAAGCGAAGCCAAAAGGCGACTTATAGAGAATGATAATCTCTATAAACGTGTCATGGCATTATATGAAGAAGGTCGTAAAAAAGATAAAGAGGTTTTTCGCGATAATATTCGCTTGACACCTGAAAAGATTCGCACCGTTGTTGGGTATCTAGAAAGTGTCAATCTCGGAGAGACCGACCTCGATAGTAAAGGCCGTGCATTTGAGACGTTTATGGGGTCTTTCTTTAGAGGAAACTTTGGACAATATTTTACACCTCGCGAGATTGTAAAATTCATTGTTGATGTACTACCTATTGAGCATGATTCAAAGGTGCTTGATACTTCGTGCGGGAGTGGTGGATTTTTATTATACGCATTAAACAAAGTTAGGAATAAAGCTACAGAACTTTATCCAAACTACGCAAAAGATGTCAGACAACACGATAGATGGTTTAAGTATTGGCACGATTTTGCAGAAAAAAATCTATATGGTATAGAGATTAGTGAACAAATATCGCGTGCGGCAAAAATGAATATGATTATTCATGATGATGGTCATACGAATGTTATAACTTCCAATGGTATTTGGTCTGATACAGAAATAATTTCAAAAACTAATAATCAAGGTTTTAAGTATGGAACGTTTGACTTTATTATTACAAATCCACCATTTGGAAGTATTGTTAGGCAAAGCGAGCAGGCGTACTTAAAAACCTATCAATTAGGCAAAAAGGAAGAAGATTGGTTGGCAGTAAAATCAAATTCAGAACAATATCGTGATAGTCAAAGTACAGAGGTACTTTTTATAGAACAAGACTATAAGTTTTTGAAGGAAGGTGGGTATCTTGCCATTGTGCTCCATGATGGCATTTTGACCAATAGCAGTATGCAATATGTAAGAAATCAAATTGAAGATTGGTTCCGTATTGTCGCTGTTGTCAGTATGCCACAAACAGCATTTATGGCAAATGGTGCAGGCGTGAAAAGTTCTGTTTTATTCTTGAAAAAGTGGACGAAGAAAGAGTCTGAGCAACTTGTAAATACTAAGAAGTCAATTGAGAGCAGACTGCTCAATGATAATTGTTATTTAACACAGCGACAAGCTTGGGATAAAGAAATTAAACAGAAGCAGAAAGAAAAAGTAGAGGAAATAAAAGGTAAGCATAGGATTTCTGTTACTGATGCCAAGAAAACTGAGGGGTACAAATCCTGGAATGCGGATTTGCTTGAAGAGTATGCAAATAAGGTTGATGAACTAAAAAGTCGTTTGA
>JAZNVS010000125.1:0-102106 GCA_045592965.1 Bacteroidales bacterium
GAACTTGAAGAATCAGTGACTATTTCCAAAATGGAAACAGTCGTGAATAGAGGATTTAGAGGAGTAGTCTCTGAGATGGTTGACTTTTATAACCTTGATGCTATTATTTCAGTTGGTTATCGTGTGAATTCTGCTAAAGCAACGCATTTCCGTATCTGGGCAACGAAGGTGTTGAAAGAGTTTATTCAGAAAGGTTTTGTCCTTGATGACGAACGCTTGAAACAAGGTAAGACGGCCTTTGGGAAAGACTACTTCAGAGAATTGTTAGAAAGAGTCCGTTCTATTCGTGCAAGTGAGCGTAGAATATGGCAGCAGATTACAGATATTTTTGCGGAATGTAGCATCGATTATGATAGAAATTCTGCTGTTACCAAAGAATTTTATGCAATGGTGCAGAATAAGTTTCATTACGCCATTACAGGACAGACAGCTGCTGAGATAATCTACAATAAAGCCGACCATACTAAGGACAATATGGGATTGACGACTTGGAAATATGCTCCGGACGGACGTATATTAAAATCGGATGTTGTTGTGGCAAAGAACTATCTGGAAGAAAAAGAAATAAGACAGTTAGAACGTGCTGTAACAGGATACTTCGATTATATAGAAGATCTGATAGAACGTGAAAATACATTTAATATGAAAGAGTTTGCTGATAGTGTTAATGAATTTCTATCGTTCAGAAGATATGATATATTGAAAGATAAAGGTCGTATTTCTCGTATTCAGGCTGAAAATAAGGCTGAAGCAGAATATGTGATCGCACTCGCTCATCTCGGCGATCTGGAATAAGATGGAGGTCATCCGAATTCAGTTGGTCTTATTAACAATACAAATGGAATCGATGCTGTTATAGACGGACACGAACATAGCATCATAGAAGAAAGATTCGTGCCAAACAAAGATGGTAAGCCTGTATTGTTGACGTCGATTTGAGTCGTAATTACACTATCGCTAGTATTGACTATCTCGTTATAGAGTTGGGCAGTTCGGAAATCTTGTGTGCTGCAGAACCACAGGATGTATATTGGACAAATGACCTCGAAGCACTGATATATTACATTGATAGACTCGGCGGTAAAATTGATTCACGTTATGAAAATGTCGAGGGTAGGATAGTGGTGAGATATTAGGATTTCTTAAAAGGAATCTTATATCCAAAATTAAATCCCATTACGGTAAGATAAAAATGACAGTTGTTATTTCTTAACCCGATTTTGGGAAGAACATAATATAAATTAGTTCCAGGTAATATCATAGGTTCGATGCTATAGCAAAGTGCAGCGTTTCCTATGATATTCTTTTTTGTTATGTCGCCGCTTATCTCAATGCTGAGTGGAAAACATATATCGTAGAAGGCAGCGGATATGACGCCGCCACCTATGGCTATTGCGAAATGCTTATTGAATTCGTAGCCAACAGAACCGATGATTCCTGGAATCGGATATGCTATGTTAGCAGAAGTCTTGGCGTAGAGACCTCTGTGTTCTTGGGAATAAGAATTAGAACATAAAAGAAATATGGTTAATAGTGTTAATACTTTTGTTTTCATGGTTTAAATTTATGAAGTACAAAAATATTAAAAATAATTAAAGACGTACTGACGTTTGTTATATTGTTTTTAGACGTAATTGTTTAAGACGTACGTCCGTACGTCTCTACGTGAGTTTCAATTATAAAATAGTATCAGCTATTTCTTAACCGAATCTCGTGTAGAGACACACGGACGTGTGTCTGAAATGGACGTGTATGAAAAATGTTTATTTACCTAAGTTGAAACCTATGTGGAAAAGGAAAGAATAAGACCATAGTTCACCATAGTCTAATACTGTTGAAAATTCCCCTAATAAATATATTCTATTATTTGGTAATGTAAATCCTATGCGAGTATTAGTGCCCCAGCATTCCCATTCAGGTTGGAAGTTCGCACCCTGACCTATCATAAATTTGATGTTGTTATTCTCCCCTACTATTGCCAGAGCTCCAAAGTTGCCTATGATTGTTTCATCACACCAATCATATCCAGCAGATAGGTATGGTCCTATGGCAAAATTATTGCCGATAGGGAAAGCTAGATCGATTCCTCCAGTTGCTGAAAAATACACATCTCCCCACCAGTATGCATTTGTTGGATAGGTAAGTCTAAGGTTTAAGATTCAAGATTATAGCATGAAACGCTTTTTTCAATATGTCTTTAAAGTGTGCGTAATAAAACGCTTATTTTATCATAGGCATAGCTATTTGATAAACATAAAAGGTTTAAAGCTAAGGCATCTCTGCCTTAAACCTTAAACCTTAAACTTTAAACCAGCTTATTATTGTTCTTTCACATTATTCATACCGACTTCAACAGCCTGCATGTTTAATGGGATAAGTTTGTGAGCACGTTCAGGGAGTGAGTGTTCGAGACCTTCTTGAACCTTATCCATAGAGATGATTGGTCTCAATTTAAGATATGCGCCGAGGATAATCATGTTGAACACCTTTGCGTTACCCATGTCAGATGCTAACTGTGCGCCTTCGATGGTGTAGATCTTAATGTCTGTACGTGTTGGTTTATGAGTAATACCGTTTGGATCGTAAAGGAGAACGCCGCCTGGTTTTACCTTATCTTCAAATTTATCGAGTGATTGTTGGTTGAGAATCACAGCTGTGTCGAAAGCGTTGAGGATTGGAGAGCAAACGCGTTCATCGCTGACGATGACAGTAACGTTGGCTGTACCACCACGCATTTCAGGACCGTATGATGGCATCCAGCTGACTTCTTTACCTTCCATGATACCACTATATGCAAGGATCTTACCCATTGACAAGACACCTTGTCCGCCGAAACCGGCAATAATAATTTCTTCTGTCATAGCTTTAAATTTTTTATTTTTCAACAAGCTTTCCGTCAACTTTAATGTCACCGAGTGGATAGAATGGGAGCATGTTTTCTACTAACCATTTGTTAGCTGCTACTGGTTCCATCTTCCAGTTAGAGTTACAGTTAGAAACGATTTCAACGAAGTTGACGCCGCTCTTACCGTTGATTTGGTTTTCAAAAGCTTTCTTGATAGCTGC
This sequence comes from Bacteroidales bacterium, assembly GCA_045592965.1. Lineage (GTDB taxonomy): Bacteria > Bacteroidota > Bacteroidia > Bacteroidales > F082 > Limimorpha. Next base: position 3,067 of record JAZNVS010000125.1, read on the forward strand.
TTTTGCTTTACGTACGCATGCTGGATTGTAAACAGCTTGACGTGTTACGTATTTTGTACCAGGAAGTTGAGCGATAAGCTCTGTTATTCTTAATGGGTAGCCGTTGCATGGAATACCGTCGAAACCTGCGCCTGCTGGCAATGTAGCCTTACGACCGTAAGGTGTTGTAGCTGTCTTCATGCCTTCCAATGTTGTTGGAGCCATCTGACCACCTGTCATACCGTAGATACCGTTGTTAACGAAAATCATGGTGATGTTTTCGCCGCGGTTACAAGCGTGGATTGTTTCTGCTGTACCGATAGCTGCCAAGTCACCGTCGCCTTGATATGTGAAGATGACTTTGTTAGGCCATACGCGTTTGAGACCTGTTGCCAACGCTGGTGCACGACCGTGAGCTGCTTCTTGGAAGTCAACGTCGAAGTAGTCGTAAGCCATAACTGAACAACCTACAGGAGCTACGCCGATTGTTTCTTCGTCAACGCCGAGTTCTTCCAATACTTCAGCGATGATACGGTGTGTTGTACCGTGACCGCAACCAGGACAATAGTGGAATGGTTTTTCGGTCAATAACTTAGATTTTTGATAGACTAAGTTTTCAGGTTTAATGATATCTTCTATTGTCATGTTCTTATTCTCCTATAATTTGTTTTTTCATTGCTTCAAGAACTTCTTCTGGTGTATGGATGATACCACCGACGCGACCGAAGTGTTCTGCTTTAACGCGACCGTTGACAGCCAACTTGACGTCTTCAATCATTTGACCGCAGCTCAACTCAACTGCTAAGAATCCTTTAGCGCCTCTGTCGATGAGGTTTTGGATGGCTTTTGTTGGGAATGGGAACAATGTGATAGGACGTAACAAACCGACTTTGAGACCTTCAGCGCGAGCTAATTGTACAGATTTCTGAGCGATACGAGCACTTGAACCGTAAGCTACGAATACATATTCTGCATCTTCGCAGTCGATTTCTTCAAAACGTACTTCATTTTCTTCTACTAATCTGTATTTCTCTTGGAGATGACGGTTATGTGCTTCCATCTTAACAGAGTCTAAGTCTAATGATGTGATGACACGGTGTTGTGTGCCTCTCTTACGACCTGTTGTTGCCCATGGATATTTTTCTTTGATTTCTTCTTCCGTCATGCGTGGCTGTGGATCTGGAAGAACGACCTTTTCCATCATTTGGCCGATAGCGCCGTCTGATAAGATACAACATGCCATGCGATATTTGAATGCCAACTCGAAGCCTAATGCTACGAAGTCTGCCATTTCTTGTACTGAAGCAGGAGCTAATACGATGTTTTTATAGTCACCATTACCGCCGCCTTTACATGCCTGGAAGTAGTCGGCTTGTGATGGTTGGATAGTACCTAAACCCGGGCCGCCACGAACGACGTCAGCATAAACGCAAGGTACTTCTGCGCCAGCAATATAGGCGATACCTTCTTGTTTCAAACTTATACCTGGACTTGATGATGAAGTCATCACGCGTTTTCCAGATGCACCGGCAGCATAAACCATATTGATAGCTGCAACTTCACTTTCTGCTTGTAGAACTACCATGCCGGTACGTTCGTATGGGTCTTGTTCCATGAGATATTCAATCACTTCCGATTGTGGAGTGATAGGATAACCATAATAAGCATCACAACCGTAGCGGATAGCTGCTTCAGCCAATGCTTCGTTACCCTTCATCAATTTTAATTCTCCCATTATGTGTTGATTTTAAATGTTAGACATTGATTTTTTAATTACAATTTTACCTTATAAACTGTGATGACGCCATCTGGACATACCATGCCGCATGATGCACAACCAATACATTTGTCAGGCTCCGCCATATAGGCGTAATTGTAACCTTTTCCATTTACTTCTTTAGCCAAGCTAATGACACCGACCGGACAGTTTGCAGCGCATACGCCACAACCTTTGCAACGTTCTGTGTTAACTACGATGGCTCCTTTGAAACTTGCCATAATTATTTATTTTTAAGTTACTTATAATGTTTATTGTTCAGTTGATTCTTTTTTATCTTGACTTACAAAAGTATATATTTTTTTCTAATCAAAAAAAGAAAAATGAAAAAAATCTTATTTAATTGGATGATCTTCTGCAAATCTTTGTAATCTCTCAGCCAATACTGGGATTTCATCTCTTTGTATCAATGATGTACAAGCTCGGATGCCTTGGCGTGTGCTGCCGCAGGTGTCCAGTGAAATTGCTGAGATGCCGTAATATAACATTTCTTCGAGAAGTGCTGGTCCGCTGAAACCTGGATAGCTGTATGTGAAATAGAATCCGTCAGCGATTGGTTCTCCGAGGTCTTCGTCGTAAGTGAACTCAAAGCCGTTTGCTATGAAAGCGTCTTTCATTAGTTTAGCTTTGCGTCCATATTCCAAAACATCGTCGCGGTAGTTGTAAGTTCCGTCGTTTACAGCTTTCAAAACGCCAGCTACTGCATATTGTGCTGAGTGTGATGTTCCTGAGCTGAGTGGGTGTAATGCGCCAAAGAGAATGCCTCTCAAGAAAATATCTTGTCCGCAGAATTCTTTTAAGTCAGGATATACTCGATTTGCGAGTTTGTCGCTGATACCTAAAATAGCGCAGCGTTCGCCAGCATAGCTGAACGCTTTTGAACTTGAAATCATCAAGATATAATTGTCTGTATATTTACCTACTGTTGGTTGGAAAGGAGCTACACCTGGATGGCTGTAGTCTTTACGGAAGTCCATGCCGAAATAAGCGAGGTCTTCGAGAACGATGACATCGTATTTGTTGGCAAGTTCTCCTATGATGCGGAGTTCTTCGTCGGTGAGACAAACCCATGAAGGATTGTTAGGGTTTGAATATAATACGCTGTGAATCTTTCCTGTAGCAAAAATGCTTTCTAATTTTTCACGAAGTTTCTCGCCACGATATTCATAGATATCGAAGTTTTCCATTGGAATGCCGAGGACTTTATTTTGGAACTTGTGAACTGGAAAACCAGGATCGATGAAGAGAACTGTGTTTTTCTCTTTGTTGGTGTGGCCGCAAATCATAAATGATGCGAAAGCGCCTTGCATTGAACCTACCGTAGGAATGCAGTTTTTGGCATCAACGTCGAGGTTTAGGAAGTTCTTGATGAAGCGTGAGGCCTCGTTCTTAATAGCAGGAACGCCATCGATAGGTGGATATGTTGCTGCTACGCCGTCTTGCAAAGCCTTGATTTGAGCTTCAACGCCAGCTTGAGCTGCAGGAAGACCTGGGTTGCCCATTTCCATATGGATGAATTTCACTCCGCTCGCGGCTTCGAGATCTCTCGCCAATTTGTTGATTTCACGAATACCTGCTTTTCCAATACAAGGAAGGTTGCTGTCTTTAAACACTTTCTGTGCTACTTCAACCGGAACAATGTTATTCTTCATGATTATATATCGACTTTTCGTTTATAAAAAATATTTCGAATTTTGTTTGCACGTCAAAATTATGAAAATATTTAATACGAAATGTCTTTATGAAGAATAATTTTTTTGAGAAATTTCCCGAAATCGAAAGCAGAAAATATTTTTTAGTTGTATATTTGCAAATATAAAAACTGAAATTTTAGGATTATGGCGGAATATATTTTAAAAATTAACGCAAGAAGTAAAAAAGCGCAACAGCTCATTAATTTCTTAAAGACTATTGATTATGTTGATATTCAAGAAAAGAAAGAGAATAAGCCGATGTTGCCGAAAGAAACCTTACAAGCTATTAGAGAAATGCAAAATGGTGATGGTGTGGTATGTACTAGCATGGAAGATTATAAAAGGAAAGTAAGTCATGCGTAACATCGTATTTACCAAACAATATCTAAAAGATTTGGAAAAGCAAAAAGTTTGATGAAAAAGAGTTGGATGATGTAATTGAGAAGTTAGCCAATGATTTTAAATTAGACAAGAAATACAAAGACCATAAACTTCAGGGTGAGCTCAGCGGCTTCAGGGATTGCCACATCAAGAACGATTTGGTATTGCTGTACTATAAGACGGAAACAAACGAGTTAAGGATTTTGACATTGGCAAGATTAGGAAGTCATTCTCAAGTCCTTCCGAGGTTTTAGATATGATAAATAGCTCAGTAAGAGCGATATATAATTGTCAAGGTCTTTTCTATAGTTTTATTTTGATAAATAATCAATCGGGTTTAGGTAAAACATCTTCTGCCATCCAAGCGGAGCTTTATCAATTCTCCAAGGATAAGGAATTGGCGTAGCAATTGCATAATGCAGATGCGCTGGGGTGTTGGCAGAAAGACCACAATTATAATTCTTTTAATCCATTTCAGCATAAATCAAACAAGTTTGAAGTCATTAATTATAAGCGTATAATAAAATGCCAGATTCATAAACATTTGATGGAATGTGTTTTTTAAAGATAACTATTGAAGTTTGACTATATTGTTTAGAGGTTTAATTATTCAATACTTTAGTAGGCGATGAAGAATGAGGTTCTGAATTATACAAATTAAGGGTAAATCTAATAATTGATTTACAAAAAAAATCTATCTTTGTAGTCGAAAAAACCGTCACACTGTGACATAAATTCCGAATAGAATGAAAAGAATAGAAAGACAGAAATACTTAAATGATTTGATATCACTGAGAGAAAACGGTATGATAAAAGTCATTACGGGAATGCGTAGATGTGGTAAGTCGTACCTTTTGTTTGAGATATTTTCTTCATACTTGGAAAGCAATGGCGTCAAGATAGATCATGTCATAAAGATTGATTTGGAAAATTATAAAAACAAATCACTAAGAAGCCCTAATAACTTGTATGAATATGTTGAAAACCGTATAACCGATGATGATGTCTATTATATTCTTTTAGATGAAGTTCAAATGCTTGACAATTTCGTTGATGTATTGAATGGTTTTTTGAAAAAGCAAAACGTAGATATTTATGTGACTGGAAGCAATGCGAAATTTTTGTCGAAAGATGTTATAACAGAATTTCGCGGAAGAGGTTTTGAAATAAGGATTTATCCTCTCAGCTTTAGCGAATATATGTCGGCATATTCGGGAACGATACAATCTGGTATAAACGAATATATGTTATATGGCGGCTTACCTCAAATATTATCGTATAAAACTGAAGAACACAAGACTACTTTCTTAAAGTCGTTATTTGAAGAGACGTATATCAAAGACATAAAAGAACGTTATAATATAAAAAAAGACGATGACTTGGAAGAATTAATAAACATAGTAGCATCTGGAATAGGCACATTGACGAACCCCAATAAATTATCAAATACTTTCAAAAGTGAAAAGAAATCTGTCATATCATACGATACGGTAAAAGAATATTTGGAATATCTTTGTGACTCATTTCTTATAGAGAAATCAACACGTTATGATGTAAAAGGGAAAAAGTATATCAATTCTCCGTATAAGTATTATTTCATGGATTTAGGGTTGCGTAACGCTCGTCTCAACTTCAGACAGTTTGAGAAACCCCATCTGATGGAAAACCTAATCTATAATGAATTAAGAATACGTGGGTATAATGTAGATGTCGGTATTGTTCCTTCGGTAATGAGAGATAATGATGGCAGACAACAACGTTCTCATTTCGAGATAGATTTCATCTGTAACATGGGAAGTAAACGTTACTACATACAATCTGCTTATCGCATGGAAACCGACGAAAAGGTGAAGCAAGAGAAATCTTCATTGTTAAAAATTAACGATTCCTTCAAGAAAATTATCATTATCGGAGACGAGTCGCCTATTATTAGAGACGACAATGGCATCACTATCATGAATGTTTATGATTTCTTGCTCAAGAACAATTCATTGGAATTGTAATAGGACTATCTTGTTTAAAAATTAAAAGCCAACTTACTATGGATAGGAAGTTGGCTTTTAATTGATAGTTATGTGTGTTAAATTACAATATAATCTTCATTGCTTTATCTCCAACGCAAACAATATAAATACCTTTATCGAGAGTAATCTCTTCGCCAGTATATTTGTCGATCCTCTTTACAAGTACGCCGTTGATGCTATAGATAGCGACGGTGCTGTTGTTTGCATTTGAGAAAGATATGCCATTAGATGATATTGTAAAGTTTGTTTCCTCTGTCTCTATATCTTCTATAGATGTAGGTTCGTATTCTTGAACGTTCCAAAAGTTTTTCCAGACATTAGCGGATTGGTAGAATGCAAGAGTGCCTTTAGGTACATAAAGTATTGTGAGATAGTAACTAGTATTTGAGAAAGTATCTTCTGCAATGATTGGCGGAACACTTGTCATATAAATACTCTCAAGATTGCTACAATCATAAAATGTTTTTCCCAATATTTCTGAGACATAACTTCCTATAGTTAATGTTTTTAATGTTCTCATGTTATAGAATGGCAAATTCTCAGAACTTTCAGAACTTTCAAAAGAAAGATTACGACCTAAATAAATTGCATCCAACGGACAATTGTTAAACAAATCATACTCTAATTCAAGTGTTGAATATCCGTCATCTATACGTAAATTTTTTAATGATGTACAACCTTCAAAAGCATTATATTCTATTGAGGTAACACAACTTGGTATTTCAATACTTGTCAGATTTGAGCAATGATAAAATGCATCCCATCCAATAGAAGTAAGTTGAGAATTTTCTCCGAATATTACAGTTGTAAGGTTTGAACATCCATCGAAAACCTGATATCCAATAGAAATAACAGAATTAGGTATTTCTATGCTTGTCAGACTTGAACAATACATAAAAGCCCGTTCTCCAATAGATGTGAGTTGAGAGTTTTCTCCGAACGTTACTGTTTTTAAATTACTACATCCTTTAAAGGCTCCAAAATTGTCATAACTTGAATAATAATCTATTGAAATAACATTGTTTGGAATCTCTATGCTTGTTAAACTATCACAATCCATAAATGCACCACCTTTAATAGAAGTAACATTATTCGGTATCTCTATGCCTGTCAGGCTTGAACAACCATAAAAGGTTTTTACTCCAATAGAAGTTAGTTGAGAGTCTTCTCCGAATGTTACCGTTTTTAGATTAGAACATCTCTCAAAAGCACCATAAATAGGATCATGATCATCATAATTAGTTTGAACTGAAGTAACACTGCTTGGAATTTCTATGCTTGTTAAACTATCACATCTACAAAACGCTCCATTTCCTATGGTTGTGACAGAATTAGGTATTTCAATAGTTTTCAGACTTGAACAGAACGAAAATAATTCTTCTCCAATAAAAGTAACTCTATTACTTATTGTTATTGTTTTTAATTTTTCTTGTTCAGAGAATGGCGAATTATAAGCGCGTGGATCTGTCGCATCATAACCAAGATTGCGTCCTATATAAAGTATTTCCAATGAACAATCATAGAATAATCCATATTTGTCATATTCAGAACTATATCCCAACTCAAGAGTTGTATCACCGTCTTCTATATACAATTCCTTTAGTGATGTACAGTTATTAAAAGTATAATTTCCAATAGAAATAACAGAATTAGGTATATATATACTTGTCAGACTTGAACATTCATTAAAAGCACCATTTTCAATAAAAGTAACAGAATTAGGTATTTCTATACTTATCAGATCTGTACAACCAAAAAAGGCTTCTTCTCCAATGGAAGCAACAGTATATATTTCTCCATTATAACTTACAGTTGAAGGTATAATAACATCAACCATACAATAATCACCGTTTGTAACTTCAGCAGTAAAATCAGTTGCTGAAGTAATGTTATAATAAATCCCATCCACCTCAAAATCGTAGGCATACATTGTTGTGCTGCACAATAGCACTGCTATCGTTATCAGCAATTGTTTAATTGTTTTCATTGATGTTTCTTTTTCTACTGATATAAGACTTTAACGCATTCTTGATATGCTTGTCAGGATGCTGCATTGGATGTGGTTTGCCAATTTTGGTGTTTATTTCTTCCTTAATGAATTTCTTCCAGCATTTTTCATAATCTTTTGGATAGATTTCTTTGAATTTTGCTAGAAATTCATCTTCTGTATAAGAATTATCTAATAGAGATAAAATATACTCTACCTTGCTGTCAACATTAATAATTACACTCATAATATTATTATTTTAATTGATTAAAAAACAATCTCTTGGATTGCTGAAATGCGAATTGCAATAACTATATCTCCATTTTTATTACATTCAACATCAGCATTTTTTAATTTTTCTTTTGTGGCAGAGTCTAGAATTAGACACAAAGAAAGTTCATTGTTCTTGAATGTTTCTCCATCGTATATTCCAGAGTATTTGTACCCCATAATATCATAAACGATACATTTTTTCGAACGGGAATCTTTGGTTAAACTTGAATAATCTTCAATAGCCATAATACGAACATTTTTTTTCAAATGCCCTCACAGTTCCCAGAAGAAAGCGGATTATAAAAAAGAAAGGTGTGGGAACTTATTGTTCTACCCTATTGATGAGGCTTCTCGCATTGCCCTTGCTGTCAGATAAAACAATAACCCACACCAGAGGATATGTAGGGAGCCACTACGGGCTGTACATACCAATGATGTGGTGCCATCGTCACCATCTTCACAGCTTAGAAATTTTGCGAGAATTTCATCAAAGAAGATAATTTCAATAACACCTTTTTCCTCCACCGTGGAGGTCGAGTGCAAATGTAGAAAAAGTTTTCTATATAATGAAAAGTGTTGAGAAAAATATTTTTTATGAAAATTGTAGAAAAAAACTTGTAGGTTATAAAATTATATCCTATATTTGCATCGTAATTAAAAATCAAAGTTTATGTCGGAAATATTTAGAATATTCGGAATGAGGTTTTTCTTCTATTCCCGTGAACACGAGCCTATGCACGTTCACGTAAAAAATGCAAATGGGAAAGCAAAGTTTATAATTCATCCTGATAAGATTGAATTGGTTGAAAGCAAAGGTATGAAACCTAATGACTTAAAGATGGCAGAAGCAATATTGGAAGAAAACAAAGAGGTGGCTATTTTAGAATGGAATAAGCATTTTGGCAACAATCGATGAAAATGTTTGATATTTGAATACTTAAATATAACTGCAATGATAATCACTAAGATTTGGTTTGAAGAGAACCGCATTTATGGTTTGACAGATGATGGTCGTACTTTATGGCAGTCGCTGCTATACTACAAGCGGCTGATGTATGCCACGGATGAGGAGCGTAACAAATACATAATGTCAGATGAGGGTATCCATTGGGAAGAACTTGATGAAGACGTGTCTTTTGAGAGTTTTGAATATGATGATCCTGAGCCTGTGGGAATATCAAAATTCTTTCTTTCTCATCCAGAGATAAACGCTTCCGCCATAGCTCGCAGATTAGGAATACAACAGAGTCTCATCGCTGCGTATATAAGTGGAAATAAAAAACCAAGCAAAGAGCGTGAAGATTTAATAATGAACGAAATCAGGAAGTTGGGAGAAGAGCTGATGAATGTGGAGTGGTAATTTACAATGTACAACGGATTCGTGGGACGTACTGGACTCGAACCAGTGACCTCTGCCGTGTGAAGGCAGCGCTCTAAACCAACTGGGCTAACGTCCCGAAATTCTAATAAAAAAACGCCTCATTGGGCGTTCTGTGTGGGGCGAACAAGGATCGAACTTGTGACCTCATGCCTGTCAAGCATGCGCTCTAAACCAACTGAGCTACCGTCCCATTTGCGAGTGCAAAAATACAACTTTTTTTTATTCTACCAAATATTTTTTATTCAATTTTTTATTTTATTTTTGAACTTTCTAAATCTATTATTATGAATAAAGTTAAGTATTTGTTAATCACATTGTTCTTGTTTGGTAATATGCTCGTTGCCAATGCACAAGAGAAAAAAAATCTTGAATTAGCCGACATTTATGAACGTCCAACGTTCTCAATGAAGAGAGTTTTCGGCATGAATCCTATGAAAGATGGCAACACTTACGCCACTCTCGAAGAGGGAAAATTGAATATCTATAACTATAAAACAGGTAAGAAAGTAAAAACTCTCTTCGACATGAGAGAACTTATCCTTCCCGGCGATTCAGTTCCAGTGCCTTTATATGCAACTTATATGCTCAGTGATGACGAGTCTAAAGTTTTGTTCATGAATAATATGAATCCAATATATCGTCATTCTTACACGGCAAGTTTCTACGTATACGACATTGATAACAAAGTATTGTCACCTCTTTCTCAAAATGGAGACCAACGGCTTGCAACTTTCTCACCTGATGCTTCAAAGGTGGCTTTCATGCGTGACAATAATTTATTTATCAAAGATTTAAATACAAATCAAGAGCTTCAATTCACTCATGATGGCGAATGGAATCATATAATCAATGGCGCTCCTGACTGGGTTTATGAAGAAGAATTCGGTTTTGCTCAAGGTTTCTTCTGGTCGCCTGATAGCAAGAAAATAGCTTTCTATAAATTCGATGAGTCGAACGTGAAAGAATATAACATGCAAATGTTTAATGATCTTTATCCAGAAGATTATAAGTTTAAATATCCAAAAGCAGGTGAAGATAATTCAATCGTAGAGATTTATGTATACGATCTTGAATCGGGTGAAACAACAAAAATGGATACGGGTGAAGAAACTGACATATATTTCCCAAGAATCAAATGGACCCATGATCCTAATGTATTGGCAATCCAAAGATTAAATCGTCATCAAAATCACCTTGAAATATTGGCAGCAGACGCAACAACAGGTGAAACTACGGTTTTCTACGATGAGACAAACCCATATTACATCGATGTTACAGATAACTGGACATTCCTCGAAGATGGAAACAGATTTTTGATGACAAGTGAAAAAGACGGTTACAACCATATTTACTTGTATTTAATGGACGGAACTGAAGTCAAACAACTTACCGATGGCGAATGGGAAGTCACAAACGTTTATGGTTTCGATGGTAAGGAAGTCTATTTCCAAGCAGCAATCAATTCTTCTATCGAACGTCAGATTTATGCTGTTAACTTAAAAGGCGAGATGCGTACATTAATTAATAAGGTAGGTACTAATAACGCAAGATTCAGTTCAAATTTCAAATATTTGATTAATATCAATTCAAGCGTTGAACAACCTCATCAATATGTGTTGTTTGATAATAAAGGCAAGCAAATAAGAGTTTTGGAAGATAACAAAGAGTTTGCTGAAAGAATGGAAACTTACAATTTCGGTAAGAAAGAACTTATCAAGATTACAGATCCTGCATTTGTCTTGCCTGATGGAACACAATTAGAAATGGAAGCATGGCGTATCTTGCCTCCAGACTTTGATCCAAATAAGAAATATCCAGTTCTGATTTATGTTTATGGTGGTCCTGGACATCAAACAGTTAACAACGCATGGAACAGCGACGACTTCGCATGGATGCAGCTTCTTGCACAAAAAGGTATCATTTCTGTCTCTATCAACAATAGAGGCGGTGGCGCTAGGGGAGAGGTCTTTAAGAAAATGACTTACCAACAGTTAGGTAAATATGAAACTGAAGATATGATTACTTTGGCTAAATATATGGCAAGTCAACCATACGTAAATCCTGAAAAGATTGCTATCTATGGATGGAGTTATGGTGGTTTCATGGCTACTTCTGGTATCACAAAAGGTGCAGATTATATCAGCACAGCAGTTGCGGTTGCTCCTGTGACAAATTGGCGTTATTACGATAATATTTACACTGAGAGATTTATGCGCACTCCACAAGAAAATCCTTCCGGTTACGACGATAACTCACCAATTAACTTTGTGGATCAAATTAAAGGTAATTATCTTCTGTGTCACGGTAGTGGCGATGATAACGTTCATTTCCAAAATGCTATGGAACTCATCAAGGCTTTGATTTCTGAAAACGTACAATTCGACTTAATGGTTTATCCAAACAAAAACCACAGCATTTATGGTAATTATGAGCCAGATGGTACGGAAGTGAGAATGCATTTGTTTGAAAAGATTAATAACTTCTTGTTTGAAAATCTTTTAGAAAAATAATTGTTTATATTGAAAAAATGATTATTTTTGCACCCGCTTAAGAAAAAAACGATTTTAGTTTAACAATTTAAAGAAAGAGAGAGTATTAACATGATTATTGTTCCTGTAAAAGAAGGCGAAAGCATTGATCGCGCTCTGAAACGTTACAAGAGAAAGTATGAAAAAACTGGTGTTGTAAAAGAATTACGTAACCGTCAAAAATTTACTAAACCTTCAATTATTAAACGTGAACAACGTATGAAGGCTATCTACGTTCAGCAGCTCCGTCAAGCAGAAGAAAACAACTAATTCGTTGTTTGTATTTTTTGCAAGAATAATTTCAGAAAAAAACTTTGCCTCGAATTCGGGGCAAAGTTTTTTTTATGAAAACATTGTTTTTTACAAAATTGTTGTGTATCTTTGAAGCATAAAAGAAACAACAATGATAGAAAGATTCATTAGTCATATACAATCCGAGAAGAGATATTCGGAACATACCATAAAATCATATCGGCGAGATATCTGCCAATTCTCTGATTATGTCAAAGAGACTTATGATATTGATAATCTTTTGTTGGTCGACACCCCAATAATCCGTTCCTTTATGATAGACAGAAAAGAAAAAGGAATGGAGAATAGAACCATTAACAGAAAAGTTTCGGCTTTACGTTCGTTTTATGAATATTATGTAAGGGAGAAGCAAATTAAGACTACGCCATTGCTAGGTGTTAAATCTTTGAAACAACCAAAAGAATTGGCAAAGTTTGTTCCCGAGCATGACATAAAAAAAGTTTCCTTTGAAAATAAAGACGACTTTGAAGTAAGAAGAAATGAACTCGTGTTTGAGATATTGTATCAGACAGGAATGCGGCAGGCTGAGCTTCGAACTTTACGAGATGAAGATGTGGATAAAGATGCACGAACAATAAAGGTGTGTGGGAAAAGAAACAAAGAAAGAATAATCCCTGTTGAAAGAGATTTGCTGAGTTTGATTGAAAGGTACGTTGAGTTAAGAGATGAGCAGTTTCCATGGAATCATTCTATGTTGATAGTAGATAATAAGGGAAATGCAGCAAGTCCTAAATTTATATACACTATCGTTCATAATATTTTACTTGGTGTAACAACGGTAGAACAGAAAAGTCCGCACGTTTTGCGGCATACTTTTGCGACACATTTGTTAAATAGGGGAGCCGATATTAGGGCGATACAAAAATTGTTAGGTCATAATAGTTTGAACTCTACTCAGGTATATACGCACAATACAATTGATAAACTAAAAGATGTGTATAAGAAGGCACATCCGTATGGAGATAAATAAAGACATATTAATAACCAATTTAAAAACGGAGGTTACTATGAAAATTACCATTAATTCAGTACACTTTAAAACTGACAAAAAGTTAGAAGATTTTATTACCCAAAAGGTTGAGAAAGTATGTTCAAAATATTCAGACGTGATAGGTTCTGAAGTTACCTTAAAATTGGATAATACTGATGCGCCGGAAAATAAGATTGCAGATATTAGAATTATGTTGAAAGGAAATGATTTATATGCAAGTAAGGTAAGCAAGACCTTTGAAGAATCGGTTGATAATACCATCGACGCATTGAAAAAACAGTTGGAAAAATACAAGGGTAAACAAGATAACTAATTAATTTATATTGATATTCAAGAATTTACATAAAAAATAAAAAAAATGAATTTTTTTTTGAAAAAACGTTTGTAGATTCGAGAATTATGATTATTTTTGCAGACCATTTGAGAGGAGACTCTGAGGTGGTCTGCAAACGAAAAACAGTTCTTTAAAATGATGAATGAAAAGCCGGCGTAGCTCAGCGGTAGAGCACGTGATTTGTAATCTCGGGGTCGGGGGTCCAAATCCCTCCGCCGGCTCGGATTCTCGAGAGAGAATTGATGGGGGAGTCGCATAGTGGCAATTGCAACAGACTGTAAATCTGTCCTCGGATGAGTTCGGTGGTTCGAGTCCACCCTCCCCCACACCATGCGGAAGTAGCTCATTTGGCAGAGCGAAAGCCTTCCAAGCTTTAGGTAGCGGGTTCGAGCCCCGTCTTCCGCTCAAAAGAAGCCAGCGTAGCTCAGGGGTAGAGCACTTCCTTGGTAAGGAAGGGGTCACGAGTTCAAATCTCGTCGCCGGCTCTTCGGAGAAAAAGATAATAAAATATTAACCTTAAGTAAAATAAATTGTTATGGCAAAAGAAAAATTTGAAAGGTCAAAACCACACGTCAATATTGGTACAATCGGCCACGTTGACCACGGTAAAACAACCTTAACAGCAGCTATCACACTCCACCTCAGCAAAAAAGGTTTGTCAGAAGTTAAATCATTCGACTCAATCGACGCTGCTCCAGAAGAAAAAGAAAGAGGTATCACAATTAATACAGCACACGTAGAGTACCAAACAGAAAACCGTCACTATGCACACGTTGACTGTCCTGGTCACGCTGACTACGTTAAGAACATGGTTACTGGTGCTGCTCAAATGGACGGTGCTATCATCGTTGTTGCTGCAACTGATGGTCCAATGCCTCAAACACGTGAGCACATCCTCCTCGCTCGTCAGGTTGGTGTTCCAAGATTAGTTGTTTTCTTGAACAAGTGCGACTTAGTTGATGACCCAGAATTGTTAGAACTCGTTGAAATGGAAGTAAGAGATTTGTTATCAACATACGAATTCGATGGTGATAATACTCCTATCATCCGTGGTTCAGCTCTCGGTGGCTTGAACGATGACCCAACATGGGCTCCAAAAATCGACGAATTGATGGAAGCTTGCGATACATGGATTCCTGAACCAGAAAGATTGATCGACAAACCATTCTTGATGCCAATCGAAGACGTTTTCTCAATCACAGGTCGTGGTACAGTTGCTACAGGTCGTATCGAAACAGGTGTCATTAAAGTTGGTGATCCAGTTGATATCATCGGTATGGGCGCTGAGAAACTTAAATCAGTTGTTACAGGTGTTGAAATGTTCCGTAAACTTTTGGACGAAGGTGAAGCTGGTGATAACGCAGGTCTCTTACTCCGTGGTATAGACAAAGACGAAATTCGTCGTGGTATGGTTATCGCAAAACCAGGTTCAGTAAAACCTCACAACCACTTCAAAGGTGAAGTTTACGTTCTTTCAAAAGAAGAAGGTGGTCGTCACACTCCATTCAGAAACAAATATCGTCCTCAATTCTACTTCAGAACAACAGACGTTACAGGTGAAATCACATTACCAGAAGGTATGGAAATGGTTATGCCAGGTGACCACGTTACAATCGAAGTAAACTTGATTTCTGAAATCGCTATGGACAAAGGTCTCCGTTTCGCTATCCGTGAAGGTGGTAGAACAGTTGGTTCAGGTCAAGTTATTGAAATCATAGAAGATTGATAAAATAAATATGAAAAAGGGTGCTACTGAAGCACCCTACACACAGGCATAGCTCAATTGGTAGAGTAGTGGTCTCCAAAACCATTGGTTGAGGGTTCGAGTCCTTCTGCCTGTGCAAATAAATAAAATAATAGTTCAAACAAAAAATGAAAAGGTTTATAAACTACATTAAAGAATGTTATACTGAGTTAGTCGAGAAAGTATCTTGGCCAACTTGGAAAGAACTCCAAGGTAGTGCAATCGTCGTATCCATTGCTTCCCTAATAATCGCTTTGGTGGTTTATCTGATGGATAAGTCTTTTGAAACATTATTAGAAACATTCTATCGTATTTTCTAATTAATGGTGTTTGACTAAATCAACATTCTAAATACTTTTAATTTTCTATTGAGATGAGTGAACAGAACGAAATGAAATGGTATGTTATAAGAGCTGTCAGCGGTAAAGAGAAAAAAGTTAAGGAGTATCTTGATGCTGAGATTTCTAGACGTGCTGATTTGCAGGCTCTGATTTCACAAGTACTTATCCCGACGGAGAAAGTGTATTCAGTAAGGAACGGTAAAAAAATCAGCAAGGAAAGAAATTATCTTCCTGGCTACGTTTTGATTGAAACAGTGTTGTCGGGTGAAGTAACTCACGTTATTAAGGATATTCCTAATGTATTAGGATTCCTTGGAACAAATGGAGAAGCTGACCCTCTTCGTCCATCAGAAGTACGTCGAATTTTAGGTAAAGTTGACGAATTAACAGAAATGGGTGAAGGCAATGAATTATCATTCATAGTAGGTGAGACTGTAGTGGTAAACGACGGACCATTCAGTAGTTTTAGTGGAATAATCGAAGAAGTTAATGACGAAAAGAAGAAACTTAAAGTCATGGTCAAAATCTTCGGAAGAAAGACTCCATTAGAATTAAGTTATTTCCAAGTTAAGAGAGAGTAGTATAGAATTTTGAAAATTTTGTTTTCATTTAACTTTTATAAAAATTAAAATGAAAGAAGTAAGCGGATTAATTAAACTGCAAATCAAAGGAGGAGCCGCTAATCCAGCACCACCTGTTGGTCCAGCATTGGGTCAAAAGGGTGTAAACATCATGGAGTTTTGCAAGCAATTCAATGCACGTACACAAGACCAAGCTGGTAAAGTATTACCAGTTATTATTACTGTGTACAAGGACAAATCATTTGATTTTATTGTCAAAGCTTCACCAGTTGCTGCATCTATTTTAGAATTTGCTAAAATTGCTAAAGGATCTAAAGAACCTAACCGTTCAAAAGTTGGATCATTGAGCTGGGACACAGTTCGTAAAATTGCTGAAGATAAGATGAAGGACTTAAATTGCTTCACAATTGAATCAGCAATGAGCATGGTAGCAGGTACAGCACGTAGTATGGGTGTTAAGATTACAGGCGAATCACCTTTAAAATAAGACTAAGTCTTAAGCATTTGTAGAACAAAAAAAAAGAATTATCAAATGGCAAAAGTATCTAAAAAGAGAAAAGAAGCTTTAGCTAAGTTCGACAAAAGCAAGGTTTACTCCTTGACAGAAGCGGTTGATGTCGTGAAACAAATCACTTACACCAAATTCGATGCGTCTGTTGACTTGAATGTTCGTTTAGGTGTTGACCCACGTAAAGCCAATCAAATGGTTCGTGGTAGCGTAACACTTCCTCACGGAACAGGTAAAGTTGTTCGTGTATTGGTACTCTGTACACCAGACAAAGAACAAGAAGCAAAGAATGCCGGTGCAGATTTCGTCGGATTAGAGGAATATATCCAAAAGATTAAAGACGGATGGACCGATGTTGATGTGATTATCACAATGCCTACTGTTATGCCTAAGATTGGTGCATTAGGACGTATCCTCGGACCAAGAGGTTTGATGCCTAACCCAAAAACAGGTACAGTAACAATGGACATCGCTAAAGCTGTTCAAGAAGTAAAAGCTGGTAAAATCGATTTCAAAGTTGATAAATACGGAATCGTTGACGCTGGTATTGCTAAGGTCAGTTTCACATCAGATAAGATTTATGATAACGCAAAAGAAGTTATCCAACAAATTATCAAGTTGAAACCAGCAGCTGCTAAAGGTACTTACATTAAGAGCATCTACATTTCCAGCACAATGAGTCCTGGTGTTCAAGTAGATCCTAAATCAGTAGCCCTCTAAACCTTTAATAAGTTATTGACATGAGAAAAGAAGATAAACAAGTTATTATCAACTCTATTACTGAGCAATTGAATGCATGTCCAAATTTCTATTTGACAGATATCGCAGAACTCAATGCAGAGAAGACTAGCGATTTGAGAAGACAATGCTTCAATAGCGGCGTCAAGCTTGTGATGGTAAAGAATGCATTGTTGAAGCAAGCTATGCATAACACCGGAAAAGAATACGGTGATCTTTACAGTGTTATGAAGGGCACTACAGCTTTGATGTTGTCAGAGAATGGCAATGCTCCAGCAAAGTTGATAAAAAAATTCCGTAGCAAAAAGGAAACTCGTCCAATCTTAAAAGGCGCATACATCGAAGAATGCGTTTACGTTGGCGACAATATGCTCGATACATTAGTAAACATCAAGTCAAAGAACGAATTGATTGCAGACGTTGTAGCATTGTTACAATCACCTGCGAAGAATGTACTCGGTGCATTACAATCTGGTGGACATATTCTCAGCGGTGTTGTTAAGACATTATCAGAGAGACCAGAATAAAAATAAAATAAAAAAAAGAATAAAAATAAAATTTGTATAACAATTAAAAACTTAGAAAAATGGCAGATTTGAAAGCTTTTGCAGAACAATTAGTAAACCTTACTGTTAAAGAGGTTAATGAACTTGCCGCTATATTAAAAGATGAATACGGTATCGAACCAGCAGCAGCAGCAGCAGTAGTAGCAGCTCCAGCAGCAGGCGATGCAGCTCCAGCAGCAGAAGAAAAAACATCATTTGATGTTATCCTCAAATCAGCTGGCGCACAAAAATTAGCAGTTGTTAAACTCGTTAAAGAATTAACAAGCCTCGGTTTGAAAGAAGCTAAGGAATTGGTTGACGCAGCTCCTAAAGCTATCAAAGAAGGTGTTAGCAAAGAAGAAGCTAGCGCATTGGAATCAGCTCTTAAAGAAGCTGGTGCTGAAGTTGAAGTTAAATAAGGATTTAATTTCCAAAAGACACAATGGGTATCAACCTCGGCTCCATTATGGAGTTGAGGTTTGTGCCTATGTTTTGTAGTCTAATAAATCCCATCTATAATTTAACATTAGCTTATAACAATAAAAACATAAACACTTTGGCAGATAACACATTAGATAGAATCAGTTTCGCGTCAATAAAACGTCCTTTCGATTATCCGGATTTCTTGGATATCCAATTAAAATCATTCCGTGACTTTTTCCAATTAGAAACAAACCCAGATAACCGTAAAAACGAAGGACTCTTCAAGGTTTTCCAAGAAAACTTCCCAATTACAGACGCTAGAAACAACTTTGTACTCGAATTCCTCGATTACTATATTGATGCTCCACAGTACACCATCGCTGAATGTATAGAACGCGGCCTGAGCTATTGCGTTAGACTTAAAGCAAAACTCAGAGTTTCTTGTACTGATGATGAACATGATAATTTTGAAACAAAAACTCAGGACGTATACCTTGGGCTCATTCCTTACATGACACCTCAAGGTACTTTTGTCATTAATGGCGCAGAACGTGTCGTAGTTTCCCAACTCCACCGTTCTCCTGGCGTTTTCTTTGGCTCAAGCGTCCACGCTAATGGTACGACATTGTATTCTGCCCGTATCATTCCTTTCAAAGGCTCATGGATGGAGTTCTCAACAGATATTAGCAACGTAATGTATGCTTATATCGACAGAAAAAAGAAATTACCAATTACAACATTGCTCCGTGCTATCGGTTTTGAGTCTGATAAAGACATCCTCGATATCTTCAATCTCTCTGAAGAAATTAAGGTCTCTAAAACAGCTCTAAAAAAAGTACTCGGCCGTAAACTCTCAGCTAGAGTGTTGCGTTCATGGTTCGAAGACTTCGTTAACGAAGAAACAGGAGAATGCGTTTCTATCGAACGTAACGAGTCTATCTTAGACCGTGGAACAGTGTTGGAAACAGAACATATAGACGTTATTGTCAACTCAGGCGTAAAAACAATCTTACTCGACCGCGAAGATATCAATATCTCCGACTACTCTATAGTATTTAATACTTTACAGAAAGACCCTTCTAACTCAGAAAAAGAAGCTGTAGAATATATCTACAGACAACTTCGTAACGCTGAACCACCTGATGAAGAAACAGCTCGTGGTATTATCGAGAAATTGTTCTTCTCAGACAAACGCTATGACTTAGGAGATGTTGGCCGTTATCGTATCAATCGTAAGTTAGGTCTTGATATTGCGCCAGATGTAAAGGTTCTCACCAAAGAGGACATTATCGCTATTATTAAGTATTTGATAAACTTGTCTAATAGTAAAGCAGAAGTTGACGACATCGACCACTTGAGCAACCGCCGCATCAGAACTGTAGGTGAACAATTGTACGCTCAATTTGGTGTCGGGTTGGCTCGTATGGCACGTACCATCCGTGAAAGAATGAATGTCCGCGACAGTGAAGAGTTCACCCCAGCTGAACTTATCAATGCAAAAACATTGTCATCGGTTATTAATTCCTTCTTCGGAACCAACCAGTTGTCACAATTTATGGATCAGACAAACCCATTGTCAGAGGTTACACATAAACGTCGTATCTCTGCATTAGGACCTGGCGGTTTGTCACGTGATCGCGCTGGCTTCGAAGTTCGTGACGTTCACTACACACACTATGGACGTCTCTGTACAATCGAAACACCTGAAGGACCAAACATCGGTCTTATTTCTTCTCTCTGTGTATTTGCTAAGATTAACAACTTAGGCTTCATCGAAACACCTTATCGTAAAGTCGTTGACGGCGTGGTAGATTTCGATAATCCTCCAGTATATCTTACAGCTGAAGAAGAAGAAGAAAAAATCATTGCACAAGCAGGAACACCTATGGATGATAACGGCAAGATTACCGAAGATATGATCAAGGTACGTTATGTTGCCGATTATCCTATTGTAACACCTCAAGAAATAGATCTTATAGACGTTGCTCCAAATCAGATTTCATCAATAGCAGCTTCATTGATTCCATTCCTTGAACACGATGACGCAAACCGTGCGCTGATGGGTTCTAACATGATGCGTCAAGCTGTTCCTTTGATGAATCCGGAAGCTCCAATTGTTGGTACAGGTATCGAACGTTATGTTGCAAGAGACTCACGTACAATCGTTGAAGCAGAAGGAGATGGCGAAGTAGTATTTGTTGATTCTACAAAGATCGTTATAAGATACGATAGAACAGACAAAGAAAGACTCGTCAGTTTTGATGGCGACGAAAAGACATATAATTTGATAAAGTACGCTCGTACTAACCAAAGCACAAGCATCAACCAAAAACCTATTGTCAAGAAAGGTCAGAAGGTTACTAAAGGTCAAATCCTTACAGAAGGCTATGCAACACAAGGTGGTGACTTGGCACTCGGCCGTAACCTCATGGTAGCATTTATGCCATGGAAAGGTTATAACTATGAGGATGCTATCGTTATCTCTGAGCGTATAGTAAGGGAAGACTTATTTACATCAATACATATAGAAGAATTTACTCTTGAAGTACGTGACACAAAACGCGGACTTGAAGAGTTGACAAACGATATCCCTAACGTAAGCGCAGAGGCAACAAAAGACTTGGATGAAAATGGTCTTATCCGTGTTGGCGCTGAAGTAACAGAAGGAGATATATTAATAGGTAAGATTACTCCTAAGGGAGAGACCGATCCTACACCAGAAGAGAAATTGCTCCGCGCTATCTTTGGTGACAAAGCTGGCGATGTTAAGAACGCATCACTCAAAGCTGGACCTTCAATGAAGGGTGTCGTTATAGGCAAACGTTTGTTCTCACGCGTTATCAAAGATCGTAAGTCGAAGGCAAAAGATAAGGACATCATTGCAGAAATCGACCTCGAATGCCAACGTGAGATAGACGCTCTCAAAGAAAGACTCATCGAAAAATTAATGAGTCTCCTCGCAGGAAGAACATCTTTGGGCGTCCACAACAACTTTAAAGAAGTCGTAATACCTAAGAAAATTAAGTTCTCTCATAAAGCATTATTGAATATTGATTATATGACTGTTAATCCATACAGATGGACAACAGACCCAGAACTTAATGAGTTAATCATTAAGACCATCAATAATTTCAATATGAGATGTAAAGAGATACTTGGCGTTTACAGCCGTAGAAAGAACGTTGCTAGCGTAGGCGATGAGTTGCCAAATGGTATTGTTCAAATGGCAAAAGTATATGTAGCGCAAAAACGTAAACTTAATATTGGTGATAAGATGTCAGGTCGTCACGGCAACAAAGGTATTGTTTCAAGAATAGTCCGCGATGAAGATATGCCATTCTTAGCTGATGGTACTCCTGTCGATATCGTATTGAACCCTTTGGGCGTGCCTTCACGTATGAACTTGGGTCAGATATATGAGACAGTATTGGGTTGGGCAGGTAAGAGACTTGGTGTTAAGTTCGCAACACCTATCTTCGACGGCGCGACATTGGACCAAATCAATGACTATATGAAAAAAGCTGGTCTTCCTGAAAATGGTAGTGTACAACTATATGACGGCGGTACAGGTAATCCATTCGACCAAAAAGCAACAGTAGGTTATATCTATATGCTTAAGTTGCACCATATGGTTGACGATAAGATGCACGCTCGTTCAATAGGACCATACTCATTGATTACACAGCAACCATTAGGTGGTAAGGCACAGTTCGGTGGTCAACGTTTCGGAGAAATGGAAGTTTGGGCTCTTGAAGCATTCGGTGCAAGTAATATCCTACAAGAAATCCTCACTGTTAAATCTGACGACGTTAACGGAAGAGCTAAGGCCTACGAAGCAATCGTTAAGGGCGAAAGTATGCCAACACCTGGTATCCCAGAATCATTCAATGTTTTGATCCATGAATTACGTGGACTCGGACTCGAAATTACGTTTGAATAATAATGTTCTATAATATTAACCTCATATATGGCTTTAAGTAAGAACACAATAAATAGCAATTTTTCCAAGATTACAATTAGTCTTGCTTCACCAGAATCAATAGAAAAGCGTTCTTTTGGTGAAGTTCTTAAACCTGAGACAATAAACTATCGTACCTACAAACCAGAACGTGATGGTTTGTTCTGCGAGAAAATTTTCGGACCGGTAAAAGACTGGGAATGTCATTGCGGAAAATATAAACGTATACGTTACAAGAACATCTTTTGTAACCATTGCGGTGTTGAAATTACTGAGAAGAAAGTAAGACGTGAACGTTCAGGTCATATCAAGTTGGTCGTCCCTGTAGCACACGTATGGTATTTCCGTTCATTGCCTAATAAAATTGGTGCGTTGCTCGGTATACAAACTAAGAAATTGGATAGCATTATATACTATGAACGTTATGTCGTTATCCAACCAGGTGTGAAAGAACAAGATGGTATTCAATATCTAGATTTCCTTACAGAAGAAGAATATTTGGATATCATGGAATCTCTTCCAATTGAAAACCAATATTTGCCAGAAGACGATCCAAATAAATTCATCGCTAAGATGGGAGCTGAAGCAGTCTATGACTTGTTATCACGCTTAGACTTAGACAAGATGTCATATGAATTACGTGACAAGGCAAGTAAGGAAAAAGCTCAGCAACGTAAACAGGAAGCTTTGAAACGCCTCCAAGTTTTTGAAGCATTCCGTGATTCTCGTAAAAGAATCGAAAACCGTCCTGAGTGGATGATCTTAAAAGTTATTCCAGTTATACCTCCAGAGTTGAGACCATTGGTACCACTCGATGGCGGTCGTTTTGCAACATCAGACTTGAATGACTTATATCGTCGCGTTATCATACGTAACAACCGTCTTAAACGTCTTATCGAAATCAAAGCTCCGGATGTTATCATGCGTAATGAAAAGCGTATGCTCCAAGAAGCTGTTGACTCATTATTAGATAACTCACGTAAGTCGAGCGCCGTTAAGACAGACTCTAACAGACCTCTTAAATCATTGAGTGATAGCTTGAAAGGTAAACAAGGTCGTTTCCGTCAAAACTTACTCGGTAAACGTGTCGACTACTCTGGTCGTTCTGTTATCGTTGTAGGTCCAGAACTCGATATGCACGAATGTGGTCTTCCTAAAGATATGGCAGCTGAGCTCTATAAACCATTCATCATCCGTAAGATGATTGAACGTGGCATTGTTAAGACTGTCAAATCTGCAAAGAAAATCGTCGACCGTAAAGACCCAGTTGTTTGGGACATCCTCGAAAACGTATTGAAAGGCCATCCAATATTGTTGAACCGTGCTCCTACATTGCACCGTCTCGGTATTCAGGCTTTCCAACCTAAACTCGTTGAAGGTAAGGCAATCCGTCTTCACCCATTGGTATGTACAGCTTTCAATGCTGACTTCGATGGTGACCAGATGGCTGTTCACTTGCCACTTGGTAACGCAGCAGTACTCGAAGCTCAAATCTTAATGCTGGCTTCACACAATATCTTGAATCCTGCTAATGGTGCTCCTATCACAGTGCCTTCACAAGACATGGTTCTCGGTTTGTACTATATCACCAAACCACGTAAGAGCACTCCAGAACATCCTGTTAAAGGTGAAGGAAAAACATTCTATTCACCAGAAGAGGTCATCATCGCCTATAATGAAAAGAAAGTCGATATGCACGCTATCATCTATGTCAACGTCGATGTACGTAAAGATGATGGATCATTGGCCAATGAAAAGATTGAAACAACAGTAGGTCGCGTTCTCTTCAATGAGGTGGTTCCAAAAGAATTCGGATTCATCAACAAGTTGTTAAATAAAAAAGCTTTACGTGATATCATCGGTACAATGGTAAAGATGCTCGGAACAGCCACAACAACAAAATTCTTGGATGCTATCAAGAATATGGGTTATGAAATGGCTTTCAGAGGCGGTCTCTCATTCAACTTAGGCAACGTTTTGGTTCCTTCAGTGAAAGAAGAATTAATTCGTGAAGCAAACGAAGAAGTTGCAGCTATCCGTGAAGAATATAATATGGGTTTCATTACTTCTAACGAACGTTATAACAAGATTATCGATATTTGGGGTCATGTTGTAACTAAGTTGACAGAAGAAGTTATGACACTCCTTCCAAAAGATGACCAAGGCTTTAACCCAGTATATATGATGCTTGACTCAGGAGCTCGTGGTTCTAAGGAACAGATTCGTCAGCTCTGTGGCATGAGAGGTCTTATGGCTAAACCACAAAAGTCATCAGCAGCAGGTGGTGCAGAAATCATCGAAAACCCTATCTTGTCAAACTTCAAAGAAGGTCTTTCTGTTCTTGAGTACTTTATCTCAACACACGGTGCTCGTAAGGGTCTTGCCGATACCGCTCTTAAGACAGCTGACGCTGGTTACTTGACACGTCGTCTCGTTGACGTCGCTCACGATGTTATCATCAATGAAAAAGACTGCGGTACACTTCGTGGTTTGACAATTAGCGCATTGCGTAGAGGTGACGAGATAATAGAATCTCTCTATGACAGAATCTTGGGCCGTGTGGCTCTCCACGATATCTTCCATCCACAAACAGGCGAGTTGATTATCAACGGCGGTCAAGAAATTACTGAAGACATTGCTAAGATTATCACAGACTCTCCAATAGAAAGCGTGGAAATACGTTCCGTATTGACCTGCGAATCAAAACGCGGTGTTTGTGCTAACTGCTACGGACGTAACCTCTCTTCAGGTAAACTCGTTCAAAGAGGTGAAGCTGTCGGTGTTATTGCTGCTCAATCAATCGGTGAACCTGGTACTCAGCTTACACTCCGTACCTTCCACCAAGGTGGTACAGCTTCCACAACATCAGACGATTCATCAATCAAGGCTAAATATAATGGTATCCTTGAAATCGATGAACTCCGCGTCGTAGATTACGTAGAAGATTCAGTTGACCCATTGACAGGCGAACATAAGCAATACCAAGTAGTCGTCGGACGTTCTGCAGAAATGAAGATTATCGACAAGAAGACTGGTGTTGCCCTTACAACAGCTAATATCCGCTATGGTTCTAAACTCTATATCAAACCTAATACTGAAGTTAACCCTGGTGACCTCATCTGCGAATGGGATCCATACAACGCATTGATTCTCTCAGAATATTCAGGTAAAGTCCAATACGAAAACATCGTTGAAGGTGTTACATTCCGTAACGAATCAGACGAACAAACAGGTTATAACGAACGCGTTATCATCGAAGGTCGTAAATATTCTAAGAACCCTTCTATCTCTATCGTCGACAAACATGGTGAAATCATTAAGTCGTATGACTTGCCAGTTGGCGCTCACATTATGGTTGAAGATGGTTCTAAGATTAAGGCTGGTGATATGCTCGTTAAGATACCTCGTGCTACAGGTAAATTGGGCGACATCACAGGTGGTCTTCCACGTGTTACAGAATTGTTCGAAGCACGTAATTCATCAGAACCAGCTGTCGTATCTGAAATCGATGGTGTCGTTTCATTTGAAAAGAAACTCGTACGCGGTAACCGTAAGGTCATCATCACTTCTAAGACAGGTGAACAAAAGAGTTATCTCATCCCAACATCAAAACAAATTCTTGCTCAAGAAAACGACTTTATGAAGGCAGGTCAACCTTTGTCAGATGGTGCTATAACACCAGCAAACATCCTCGCTATCGAAGGTCCAATGAAGGTTCAAGAATTTATCGTTAACGAAATCCAAGAGGTCTATCGCTCACAAGGTGTAACAATCAATGGAAAACACTTCGAAGTCATCGTACGTCAAATGATGCGTAAGGTTGAAATCGATGATCCAGGTGATACACGCTTCCTCGAAGGTGAACTCGTTAATAAACTCACTTTCCAAGAATGCAACGAAGAAATATTCGGTAAGGTAATCGTTACAGACCGTGGTGATTCGGAAAACCTCACAGAAGGTCAAATGATAACAGTAAGAAAACTCCGCGATGAAAACTCTATCTTGAAACGTAAAGATAAGAAACTCGTTGAAGCTCGCGACGCTCAACCTGCAACAGCACACCAAGTGCTCCAAGGTATCACTAGAGCAGCTCTTCAAACAGATAGTTTCATCTCGGCTGCATCATTCCAGGAAACAACAAAAGTCTTGACATTAGCAGCTATCAATGCTAAGACAGATACCCTCGAAGGAATGAAAGAAAACGTTATCGTAGGCCATAAGATTCCTGCTGGTACTGGATTACGCGAATATGAAGACTTGATTG
Organism: Bacteroidales bacterium; assembly: GCA_045592965.1. Lineage (GTDB taxonomy): Bacteria > Bacteroidota > Bacteroidia > Bacteroidales > F082 > Limimorpha. Next base: position 29,830 of record JAZNVS010000125.1, read on the forward strand.
TTGGCGCTCGTGAAGATTACGAACCGATCGTTAATGTCGATTTAGAAAGCGTAACAGTAGAAGAATAACGGATGATTTTTTTAGATATTTAGGTCAGTTCTTGTAACTGACCTTTTTTATATAGAAAAATAATTATCTTTGCATAAATTTAAATAATCATAACAATGGAAAATAATAACAATAATAAGAATCAGATTAATATAGAATTAACTGATGAAATCGCTGAAGGTATCTATTCAAATCTCGCTGTTATAGCTCACTCATCAACAGAGTTTATCATAGATTTTATTAAGTTGATGCCAGCTTCTCCAAAGGCAAAGGTTAAATCAAGAATAATCTTAACTCCTCAAAATGCAAAAAGACTCTATAAGGCTTTGGCTGAAAACATCAGTAAGTATGAATCAACACACGGCCCAATAAAGGACGTAAACGAGAAATTACCCCCTTTCACAATGGGAGGTCCTGCAGCTCAGGCATAATAAAAAAGGCATCTTAGTAAATAAGATGCCTTTCTTGTATGGTGCCTGATGTTTAGAATCTCAGGTCTTTCATTCCCATGAGTCTTTCCAAATCAACTTCATCAGGTTGCCATGCTCTTACGTGAATCAACGGAGTGTTGTCTGTTAAGTCGACCAATATGAAAAGGTAACCGATGTCGCCGTATGTGCTTGAGTTATATTCTTGTAATAATCTGACACCGTAGACCTCTCTGTTGGTGCTGCTCTTAGCTCTGGTAAAGTCGGTTTCTGCAAATCGGATGTTAATATAATCTTGCGATTTGAATGTTCTTGTAAGATTCTTGAAATATGTATCCTTGTCGTATTTCATCAATTTAACCTCGTTTTCGCTGATGTTGAATTGTGCTCTGTCAGGTATCACGGTTTTCTTTACGACATGACCTACGATAATAAGGGCATCTTCTGAATAAATGCTTTCGAGATAATCGTGACGTTTCAATGCGTATGCTGTCTGATAATCTTCAAGGAAGTTGATTAAAACCAAACGAGCTTCTTCCGGCCAGTTTGTTTTTGAGATGATGTCGTTTTCTGTTGTTGATGAAAGACGGAATGCTATGGAAGTGACTTTCTTTGTGGCATGGTCAAAACGGAATACGACATCGTTGTTGAATGATGCGAGATTTCTGAAATTGAAAAGCATATTGATGTCACGACATAAAACCTGATTACCAAACTTCATGAAGCTATAGTCTTGAGTACCTACAACTGTCATTTTCCCATATCTTGATAAGGTGTCGAGCATGCCGTAACCTTCACTTGTAAAGTGATGACGTATGCTTTCGTAATTGTTGTTACGTAATGCCTTTTCAATATCTTGCATTATACTAAGATATTCTGGGTCTTTGATATTGAATTTGCTGTCGATTTTTCTCCATTCTTCTTTGATGTCCTTATTCTTAATATCGTCAGCAACATTTGAGAAACCTCCAGGTTTTATTTCATCCTTCTTCATAATGTCTTTTACATGTGAACCAATATCTATTGTAAGTTTCTCGTTTTTGAATTTGATATTGTGCTTGATGGTGTTAAGAACTTTGTTAACCTCAGGGTCTATAGTTGATTCTATCTTGAACTCATATTCTATTCTGATATTAATAGATGTCTCGGTCTTTGGTATGACGACTACTGCCTTGCCATTGTTAACTGATGTAGGAATATAATTTTGGCCGTTATAATATTTGAATTGAAGATTCGAGACTTCAACGCCACTCGTTGAACGTGCGTTCAAATTGACAATGATATTATTGTCGCCAGATTCTTCTATTGCATTCTCTTTAGGTACAATGAAAGAGAATGACTTGAGCACTCCGTCGCCACCATCAATGCGGTTGATGAACCATTCGTAAGCTAACATTTTCTCATCTTCTATGGTTATTTCCAATGAGTTACCTTGTGGATGTGCCAAACATAACATCATTCCCCAATAATATGATTTTAAAGCATCTTCATATTGAAGTATGGCTTCGTTTTCGCTGTTATAACCTCTTAAAGCTAAGCGATTGATGCTTTTCTTTCTCTCGTTGCAGATGTCTCTGAAATCACTTTTTTTAAGATATACGAAATATGAATATTCTTCATCATCAAAATCTTCTACAACTGGGACTTGAATCATTTTTTCTTTGATCTTGTTTTCAAACGTTTTGATAATTTGTCTCAATTGTGTCTTTTGATCGCCTTTTCCAACGTAGATAGCATCAGCTTTGCATTTGTTAGCAATGTTGTTGTACAATTCGTTGACTGACAATTCGAAAGCCTCGTCTTGGTCGTTGACGACTTCGTTTGCACCCCAAAAATAAGTTGTGTCAGATTTGATTGCATCAAAGTCGAATTTTTTAGAACGGTTCTGTGCAGCTACCGAAAATGATATAAAAAGCAGTAGCGCGGAAATGATAAATCCCTTGAATTTCATACTAATAACAAAATTTGTTGATTAAAATTTGAAAGCGCAAATATAATTCTTTTTTTATTATATATACTACTAAAAACTAAATTATTATCTTTGCAAAAAAAGATAGTAATGACACACAAATATTATGATTTTTATATGCGCTTTCCTTCTGTAGCAGATGCTGAAAATGCGCAGCGTTTTTATAATGAAACGCACAGACCTCGTATAGGCGGAAAATTTGTTATTAACGACAATGGTGTATGTTCTCTCTCAATAACAGACGAATGTGAATTGATAGCCGACATTTATCAATTTGGTATGAAACGTTTTATCGTCGTCGATAACTATCACGGTCAGAACAGAAAAGACGGCAAGATGTATTTCGACTTCCAAACAGACACCGACGTCTTACATTCATTTCTGTATGATGATGAAATATTTGAAAATATAAATCAATTTTTGAAAGAAGATATTTATAGCGACGGCTACGAAAATAAGAACGGAGAGCTTCCTCCAATCATTAAACGACATATAGACAGCATGGGCGTCGATGACCTTTACGACATGCTCAGCGTCAATGCGCCAGGGTTTGATATATAATTAACAATTTACAATTAACAATTAACAGTTAACAATTGTAGGGACGTGGCTTGCCGCGTGCATTGCTTAGACGTATCAATGACACCTGAAATATTAATAAACAATGATGCGTCTTTTTATTTAAAATTTAAAATTGAAAACGGAAAGTTGAAAGTTATGAAAAAGTTATTTCTCATCATTATATTAGCGTTATTTATTAATGTCAACGGGCAACAGACGACGGACAACGGATGTGAGCTATCAGCTGTCAGCAATCAGCAATCAGCTATCAGCTGTCAGCTGTCAGTAAATACCGGAATTATTCCGAGTCCGCAAGATGTCAGTTATTTAACAACAGGCTATTTTGTCTTAGATGAATCTTGTGTATTACTTGATAATGAAGATGAAGAAATATCAAGAATCATCAATGTTTTTAAAAATGACATTCAAGAAATAACAGGTCTCGATTTAGAGATTTCAAAAAAGAATAAGAAGAAATATGTTACATTTGAGTTAATACGACCTTCATCATTTTTAAACTACGATTCATTAACAAAGATTCAGGCTCTAAGAATCAATCAAGGATATAACATTATAATTAAAGACAAATTCATTCATGTTTCAGCATCAACATCGCAAGGTCTTTTCTATGGAGCTCAAAGTCTGAAACAACTTATTCGTCACCAGCTTCTCACAGAGAATAATTTAAATATTCCTTGTTACAAGATTTTCGATTATCCTTCTCTTGAATATCGTGGCTGGATGGATGACATCAGTCGCGGTCCTATCCCAACGAAGGAATTTATCAAGGAAGAGATTCGTCGCCTCGCAGAATATAAGTTCAACTTCTTCAACCTTTACACCGAACATCTTTTCAAACTTGAAGATTATCCCGACATCGCTCCTACCGACGGACTTACCGCCGAAGAGATAAAAGAACTGACCGACTTCGCTAAAGATTATTATATAGAATTTATCGGCAATCAACAATGTTTCGCTCACGCAGAAAAGACTCTCGACAATCCTTTCTACGATGACATAAAGGACACACGCTTCAACTTCAATCCTGGCGTTGATGAGACTTACGAGTTTTTGGAAGTGCTTCTCGGAGAGACAGCGCAAGCATACGAATCGAAATATTTTAACATCAACTGCGATGAGACAGAGAGCCTCGGCAACGGAAAAGCGAAATCCTATATCGACAGCATCGGTGCTGAGAACGCATATTGCCAACACATTAATAAGGTATATGAAATTTTACAGAAATACGACAAAGACGTGATGATGTGGGGCGACATTATTGCAAAGAATCCGGAAATGATAAGTCAACTTCCAGAAGACATTCAGTTCATAGTTTGGAGTTATGGCGGTCGTGACAGTTTTGACGAGATGATTGCGCCTTTCAAAGACTCAGGTCATGAATTCTGGGTGGCTCCAGGCGCAAGCTGCTGGGCTACATCGTTTCCATACATCGACAACTACATCAAGAATATCGCCAACTTCAACCGCGACGCTGCCAAAAACGGAGCGAAGGGCGTTATCAACACTGCGTGGGACGACTACGGCGAGACAATGTTCAACTCAACATGGCATGCAATGATATGGTGCGCCGAGACAAGCTGGAACGTGTTGAAAAGCAACGATGAAAGTGAGAGATTAAAAAGAGAAGAAGTCTTTAACGAGAATTTTAATATTCAGTATTTTAATGTCGACAGACAACAGTCAACAGACAAGAATAGAGACCAGCAACTTACCCAAAATTATATGTCGAATCTTTATGAGTTGAATAAACTTATTGATGAGGGCGACACTCGTAATGTGATGAACTTCCAGACTCTTAACGAGCCGCTATTGGAGTTTTTTGAATCGCAGGTTGACAGTACGGCGAGAGCGAAAAATGATTTCTACAAAGAGAAGAGTTTTGAGATTTACAAAGCTCTCCTTCAAGACAGAAGCGAACTTGATAAGAATACTGAAATCATCGATATGGGAATTCTTGCAGCTTATAGAGCTTACGTCACGACATTGAAAAATGAACTCAAGATAAATCTCTATAACACATTGCAAAATCCTACAAAAGATAATATCGCAACCTCAAAACAGATGTCGGAACAACTGTTAGATTCATTACATCTGCTGAAGAAAAGGTTTGTCAACGCGTGGAATATGGAGTCGCGTTCTTATTATAGGAATGTCTTCACCGAACGCTACGACAAGATTGCAAAAGACATTTTAAATGCTGGTAATTACGTTTATATTCAGACAACAGACAAAGGTCAACAGACAATGGTTACATTAAAGACAATATTTAATGACAGACCTATTTATTATACGACGGATGGATGTATTCCTGACAAGAACAGTGATTTTTATACATGGCCTATTGCGATAGATTGTTCTTGCATTGTGAAAGCTGCATGTTTTGAAGATAACAGAGATGTGTTTGTAAATGAAAAATATATCCTTTATCATAAAGGTATGGGTAGTTTTAAGAAACTGAATTCTGTTGCAGGTAATTATCGTCCTGAATATTCAGGCGGAGGTGAGGATGCACTGCTCAATGGTATCGTCGGAAGCAATAATTATAAAGACGGAAATTGGCAGGGATTTTATGGAGACGATTGTGATATTGAATTGGATTTCGGTAAGAGAGAGTCGCTCAATTCGTTGAGGATTAATTTTATCACTAATCCTTACGATTGGATTCTTATGCCTAAGGTGTTGAAAGTTTATACATCTACCAATGGTATTTATTATGAGTTGTATAAGGTGTATAACATAGAAGGTGATGTGGATAATTCAAAGACTTCAGTTGTGACTCGTAATATTGACTTGGATGGTTTATCATGCAGATATATGAGAGTCATGATAGAGAATCCAGGATTTATACCGTACGGATTGCCAGGATATAATAATCCTTCGTGGATGTTCTTGGATGAGATAATCGTCAGATAAGATATATGAAAAGAGGCTGTCAATCAGACAGCCTCAATTATTTTATATAAACTCAATGTTGTTTTCTGTTGTGTATTTTTCGCAATAGTGGCATTTCAGTTTCACTTTGCCGTCTTCGTCTTTCACAACGGAGAATTTTGTTGCTACGTGTTCCTTGTTGGTCACACAGTTAGGATTGAAGCATTTTACAATGCCGTCGATTCTTTCAGGAGTTTCGATGCTATGTTTGTTAATGACTTCAAAGTCCTTTATTTCGATAAGTGATGCTGAAGGAGCGACTAAAGCAATCTTGTTGATGTCTTCTGGTGCGAAGTATTTGTCGCTGATTTTTATGATGCCTTTTTTGCCATATTTTTTGCTGTCTAAATTTGTTCCGAAATAGACGGAGTTTTTAGAATGTTCGAGGTCTAATATTTTGATGACTTCGAAAACTTTATTTGCAGGAATATGGTCGATAACGGTTCCGTTTTCTATTGCCGATACGATGAGTTCTTTTCTTTTATCCATGATTATTAAAGTCTTATTGTTAGTGATGATTTAATTATTTAAGACCAAGAATTGCTGCTATCAAAGCTTGGCGGACGAACAATCCATTTTGAGCTTGTTGGAAATAATAAGCTTTTGGATTAGGGTCGACGTCGGTGTTAATTTCATTAACACGTGGTAGTGGATGGAGTATGCGGCAATTAGGCTTGGAGTTTTCAAGCATATCGTTGCATAAGATATATGAGTTCTTGACTTTTTCGTATTCCAATGGGTCTGGGAAACGTTCGCGTTGTACGCGAGTCATGTAGATGATGTCTGAATGTGGAATGACCTCTTCAAGTTCTGTATATTCGTGATATTCAAGACCTGCGTTCTTGATGTATTGGATGACAGTTGAAGGCATCTTTAACTCGACAGGAGATACGAAATTGAATTTAGCATTGAAATTACACATTGCCTGTACTAAACTATGCACTGTACGTCCGTATTTCAAGTCGCCGACCATAGTGATTTCAAGGTTTTCGAGGGTGCCTTGTGTCTTTCTGATTGAGTAGAGGTCGAGTAAGCATTGTGTTGGGTGTTGGTTTGAACCGTCGCCGGCATTGATAATAGGTACTTTAGAAACTTCTGAAGCATAACGTGCTGAGCCATCGACAGGGTTACGCATGACGATAAGGTCGGCGTAGCTCGCAACCATCATAATGGTGTCTTTCAATGATTCTCCTTTTTGGAGACTTGTTCCCGCTGTGCTGCTAAAACCTATAACATTTCCACCTAAAAGCTGAATGGCGGTCTCGAAACTGAGTCTTGTTCTTGTCGAAGGCTCGAAGAACAATGAAGCGATGACTCTGCCATTTAATAGATTCTGAAGACGATTCTTTTCAAAGTCTTCTGCTATGTCAAGAATATGACAAATTTCTTCTGGAGTGTAGTCGTATATAGAAATCAGACTACGATTTTTAAGTGAAATAGACATTGTTGCTTGTGATTTTGAGTTTATAATAAAGATATTTTTTCGGGAAACACAAAAAAAAGACGGCTAAGAAAACCGTCCGCAAAAAAAACATGAAACTTGATTTACTTATTTGTAAACCTTCAACTTCATGATTCAATGATATTGATTTATTCTGTGTCATCAAAATGCAAAGATATAATATTTTTTAATAAAAAATACAAAAAAAATCTAAATTTTTTTTATGAAAAAAACACTTGACAAACGCTTTTTAGTGTGTTATCTTTGTCAAACCAAAATTAATGAAATTATTATAGAAAGGAGGTGTTGGATATGAGTGTGGCATAGATTTTTTTTAGACTTGTAGTATTAAATTAAACCAAAAATCATTAAAACTATTAAATTATGAAACGTATTTTTCTAAATCATGTTGTCTTATGTGTTTCCTTGGTTATCACATCAGTCGTGATTTTCTTGTCGTGTAAAAAAGATAAACTGACAGAACCACGCCAAAATATAAATCAAGAGATTACAGCTTACGATTTTAAAACAAATCAAGTTGTACAAAGAATAAAAAAGTTTGATAAAAAATTAAAAGAAGTTAAACAAGGTGTCTATAGAACAAATGAACTCGTTAATGTGGATAGCGCGATGTGGGATATAGAGTCTTTGTTTAATATTACGTATTCATCTCCCGATGATATTTTTGTAGACAAAAAAATACAAGAATTGTCTTTCGATGTCAAATTAATCGATAATAAAATATCGATTGTTGATATGGGAAATCTGTATGATGAAATTGTGATGTCTGTGAGGGATGCCTATCGCAATGATGGATTTACGGATAATAAGTCGTTGATGTCTTTGTTTGTGAAAAAAGAGGAACAGCGTTCTGGCGAACTGAAGATTAAGGTCGTTGTGGTGAGCGGAAAAACCGATTGTCAACAGCACGACTATGAACCTTTGCTTCACGGACCTTTTGCTGCTGGTTCATGCTGGTATTATGGCGAGTTGGGAGGCTCATGCGATGACCCATATGTATTGAAAGATGCCGCAGAACTGTTAGAAGATACCATTAATTATTATCATGGCTATAAACCTGAGAAATATCCAGATAAAAGGAATATATATGTTAACCTCGCGTCAATTCCATTGGAAGGTAATGAATATTGGTATAATGTAACGCAAGATTATTGTATTTTCTACAAAGTCAATTGCGATAAGGAAGAGCTATATCTTGATGCGAACGATTTGAATAATTATTACTATGGCGAAGTTGACGTGATTAAGAATAGAGTTCCCAATGATCCGTTGTATGACTCGATGTTTGACGACGATTATGTTTTTATGGAAGTAAACATTGATGGTATACAAGGATTTCGAGAAACTGCTGTTTACCAACATAAAAACTATATCTTTTATGGAACACCTTATTCTGTAGATAAGAATGAGTTTGGTAGCCTCAAGAATTTGTTATATGATTAAAGGAAACCAATGTGAGATTTACTATTAAATGATTATTGCAATGGTATTGTTAAATCAAATAATCTAAAAAATAATGTTATGAAAAGAATTGTCCTTTTATTATTGATAGTTGTTTTGGCTAATAGTATAGATGCTCAGCAATGGGTTATAGAATACCCTACGGAGGATTATGAAGAAGTATCATTCATTCATGGAGATAAATCACATATGTATGATTACGCAGTGGGTAGATATGAGAATAACCTTACGAATGAGAGTTGTCCTATAGCTTTATGTGTTGATGAAAATGGAGATTATATAGATAAGATTTTTTATATGGAAAGTGAGAAATCAGTGTTTACTAGTGTGTTAGGTTTAGATGATGGTAATGTATTTGTGACAGCAGCCTACGTCGAAAATGATAACTCTGATTTGTATAATAAATTATGGGTTGCAATATTAAATCCAAGATTAGAGGTTGTAGAAGAAAATTATATTGAACTCGAGGAACCTTATCTTTCGTTCTCAACATCAACAATGCATACTTTATTCAATGATGATAAGGAGATTGTTTTGGTAACACTTGTGGCAGATTCTATTCCTGAGCATACAAGTGTTTTTTACGATTATTCGTTTTATAAGTTTGATATTCATTGTAATTTATTGAAACAATCGTATCTTGAGAATCTGTCGAGGCAATGTAAGATTGACGATTTTACCAGAGTTCCAAACACTGATACCTATGCTGTGTTCGGGTATGGCATGGAAGTTACTGGCATGGCTAATGTGATTTATATTGATAACGAACTCAACTATAAATCTATGTCGTTTTTGGATGAACAGCAGGAGTATCCTGACTTGATGTTGCCGTATAGAATGAGTGTGGGACATTGGTATGATGAGAATCATTTTCTGATGTCGGCGCAAACAGTACAGACTGGTGGCTACAACAATTGGAAACCATTTGTGGTAAAGATGGATACAGAGATGAATGTTGTGAAGACTTTGGATTTAGAAAGAGTTGATACCATAGATTATGTTGCTGAATATAAAAGTATGGCGTACGTTAGCTCTGATGTGATATATGTGTCAACATTTTGGAACAGAGACTCTTTTTTGGATTTCTTGCCTAATACAATGACTTTGTTTCTTATCAATGAGAACTTAGATTTGCTGGGACGGAAAACAATGTTCTTCGATGATTATTATTTCTATGTTTTGCATGTTCATTCGTCATACGATGGCTCTTGTATCCTTCAAGGTGTCGTGCTTGGTGAAGATAATAACCGTTCTGTGATTTATAAGTTTAGAAAGGAAGATTTGGAGATAGTTGTTGATGTTACAGAAAATTATGATGATTTAAAGATAGGTTGTTATCCTAATCCAGTGTCTTCTTGTCTGAATATTAATTTGAAGTCGTTTGTGGATAAAAATGCGCGGATACTTCTTTTAGATATGATGGGCAGAAGATACCTGGATAAGGAAGTTGTTTTAGATGGTAATGTGTTATCTTTAGACGTGTCGTCATTGCCAAAAGGAACATATTTCTATAAAGTTATTATGAATGATAAAAAAGAAATAAAAGAAAGATTTGTAAAAAATTAGTTATAACCTTAAAAAATCAAAAAATATGAAACCAAGAATTATAATGATGATGCTTTCGCTGGTGATGGTTTTTAATTTCGGTGATGTGAAAGCGCAGGAAAGAGGTGGCTGCGATTTATGTGGGCCATCGTCAGGAGCAACTCAGAATGTGGCGAGTGGTAATTGTTCAGCAACTATAGGCGCTGCCTGTGAAGCCACAGGCGCATATTCTTTGGCGAGTGGGTTGTATGCAAAAGCTAATGCAATGTCGACCTTTGCTATGGGAAAATATGTAAGGGCGAGAGCGACAAACTCTATGGTGATAGGTGCTGGGTCGAGCAATAGCGATACCAGAGCCTTAATCAACAATATACCCAATAGCTTGATGGTTGGTTTTAGCAGTAGCGTTCCTACGCTTTTTGTGAGTGGCTCTGCGGGGTTTAACACTACCGGAAAAGTTGGTGTGGGTAATGTGACGAATCCGCAGTCGAAGCTGCATATTAAGTCGGATGCCAATGAAAACGCAGGCATAATACTAGAACCCACCAATAAAACAAACGCTGCATTCTTTCAAATCTACGATACAAACCATAAGATAAGTGTTAGCAGTAACGAAGGAATGACGTTCGTTTCTCAAAATGACAAGATGAGCTTTGATGCTAACAGCATTAAGATGAACGCTAAAGTAGCTATCAATACGACGGAAGACTTCTTGAAAGATGATAATTATGCCTTGGCAGTGTCAGGTGGAATTCTTACAACAGCAGTCTTGGTTAAAGAAGTTACTGAATGGTATGATTTCGTTTTTGACGATGACTACAAACTGAAGTCTATCAATGACTTGGAAATGTATATTGGTAGAAACGGGCATCTTCCAGACATCCCGTCGGAAGAGGACGTGCTTGACAATGGTTATGATATGGTAGAGATGGATGGCTTGCTGCTGAAAAAAATAGAAGAACTGACGTTATATACCATAGAACTGAATAAACTTGTTGAGAAACAACAAGAAATAATAGAGAACTTGCAGTCTAAATAACAACCTTAAAAATTTAATAATATGGAATGGAAATATAAATCGGTATTTCTAATGATATTATTATGCCTTATTTGTTCGATTAAAACTTTCTCGCAACAATGCTTATATTTCAAATATGACAGGACCGGAAATAGGGTGGAGTCGTATGAAGGAGATTGTGGAAGTGAATATAAAGACCAATCAAGGAAGGTAATAGATGATGAAGAAATATCAATAAATGAAGGTCAGCAAGAGTTGACGGTGTATCCTAATCCTAATAATGGAACTTTTAAGATAGATGTTGACGATAGTGAATTGTCACAGCTTGTATACCAGATATACAACAATAAAGGTGTCTTGATAAAAGCCGATTATTATCTTGATGAAAAGGGCGTAGATATATCTGATAAACCAGCGGGTGTTTACCTGTTGAGAATAATTAAAGGTGAATGTGTGTATAGTAAAGTGGTTGTGAAACTTTAATTTATGGATTATGAAAAAAAGATTGTTAATAATGATAATATCATTTTTCTCGTTGAGCCTTCTGTCGCAAGAGATGTTTCAGCAGTCGTGTCTTGAGCTGAACGGGATGATGAACTCGGATGAGTCGTTTGTATGTCGTGCGACGAAAACAATAGAGTTGTTACCTGGTTTTAGCTATGATCCTGCGAAGAATAGGAATATGGTTTTGGAAATAGACAGATACTCTGTGTTCTCGCCGTCGGAAGGCTATACTGGTGGCGTGATGCAATACGATGATGGAGTGGTTGGCTCGCTGCCTGGAAAGTTCAGCACAAGTGGAACCGGAGCGGCGGTTTATTCCATTGATTTGAATATGCCTAAAGCCATTGGTACGATGATACCTAAAATATCGTTGGTCTACAATAGTCAAGGTGGAAATGGAATCGTGGGATGGGCTTGGACTTTGTCGGGAATTTCTTCGATAGAACGCATCGGACAAACAGAATATCACGATGGTAATATAACAGCTGTCGATTTTGTAAATGATAGATTTGTCATGGATGGTCAGCGACTTATGCTAATAGATGGAACGCATGGAACTGATAATTCGATATACAAGACAGAGATAGATAACATGGACATGATAAAATGTCATTCAAATAGTGCTGGCCCTGATTATTTTGTCGTTATGAAAAATGATGGGACAATATGGGAGTATGGTAATAGCTATGATGCTAAGTTGGAGGCTCAGACTGATAGTAGGATAATTCTTAAATGGTGCTTGAATAAAATATCAGATAGACTTGGTAATTCTATTGATTTCTATTATAATAAGAATATTAACACTGGAGAATTGTATCTTGATAGAATTGAGTATACATCCAATAAGGAAGCTAATGTAGCACCATCATATAGCGTGTTGTTTAAATATGAACAGAAACAGTATGATGTGTGTTTTGAGTATGTCAATGGTAATGTGTTGTCGGAGAAAAAGATATTAAAGAATATTGATATAATCGACAATAATTCAGGACAGAAATTGCTCAATTATTCACTCGATTACTATGTTCCGGGAACTTACGATGGTAGATATTATATCTATCATCGGCTTAAGTCTGTAGGTATGAGTTCGGGAGATGAGAAGATAAATCCAACGAGGATAATGTGGAATGCGAAGAAAAATCATTTTCCTACGGCTGAGAAGTTTGACTCATATCAACTAGACAAAACAGTATTTCGTAACGCTCCTTTTATTGGAGACTTTAATGGTGATGGTTTTTCTGATGTCTTGATTGTTCCGTATAAAATACAAGACACCTATCCAGACGTGGTCGAGGGAAATGTATATATAAATAATGGTGATGGTACGTTTCAAGATAAGCCGATGACGACGATACAGTTTGCAAAGAATTTAGAATGGATTTATGTTCTTGATATTGATGGTGATGGCCTTGATGATATAATTCCGTATGAATTTAATCATGATGCACAGTATGATTCTGATAATATCGTAACAATACATTTCTATCTGATGAGAAGTGGACAATTCGTTAACAAAAAGACATTGTCGTATAAAAATAATATTAATATTCTGCCAGGAAAATATTATTCAAATCGTAACAAGGGAATAATTATTCTTGATGCTTATAATGAATATGATAATGATTTGCGCGCTAAATACTTCTGGTATAAGGATGATAAAATTGTTATGAATGAGATGCTTGATAATGATGGCGTCAATGGTAGAGAGGCGGAACTTATGTCTATTGATGTCACCGGTGATGGCATGAATGAGATACTTGCATTGTATAATGATGGATACAAGATTTATAAATTGGCATATAAAAATGGTTATCCGTCCTTTGTGTTGTTTGATTATGGAAGTTTTATGACCAAAGACATTTATCCGTTCCCTAATGATTTTAATGGAGATGGAAAGATAGATATGCTCTATTATCATCCGTCGCGTCATTGGAATATAGCTTTCTCAAATGGAGAATCTTTTAATGAACCGATTTCGTGTACGGAGACAAACTTACTGACACATATTGTTTTAAATCCTAAGGATAGGTATAGATATTCTCTTAAGGAGATGCAAAATCCTACAGTGACAATAAGAACTGCCGACTTTGATGGTGATGGCGTTTCTGATGTAGGAGTGTTTAAGAATATGGCAGGTAATAAATATTTGGAGGTAGGATTCAAACCATTTGTCAGAGCAAATAATAAGTGTATGTTTTTAAATGAGTCAAGGTATTATATGCCAATAAATTATTCTCACCAGACGATTCAAATAGGAAGGTTTTTGGCACGGGAAAACGCGTCTGTCTTGTCGTCTTTGCCTCGAAATCCCAACACGGCACAGAAAGCATATATTGTGTCGTTGTGTCCTCACGCTACATTCTATAGTGTGGAAAGAATAGTTGATGGCATGGGTGATGTCAGGGGATTCTCCTATGATTATCTGATGCAAAAAAATAATCAGGAGAAATTCTATACATGTTCTCATGATATCGTTGATGACATAAAAAGAAACTCTGTGCCGATACTTGCTCTGAAATCGGATACGACTTTTAATATCAACAAAAAACCGATAGTCAATAAATATGAGTATCAAGATGCTTTGATTCATGCCAAAGGACATGGCTTTATGGGATTTAAAGAGGTGGTGACGAGAACGTACGTCAATGGAAATCTATATCGTAAACAGGTGTCTGGCGCAGAACTGAAAACTATGGGCTCGTATTGTCTGGCTCTTCCAAGTTATGTGAGTTTGTATAGAGGTGAAAATTATCTGCTGGAAGAAAAGATGATGAGATTTGACAAGTACAACTGCATTTCTAATGACAAGGTGGTGATGCCCTTGCTGAAATATAATTATGAAATAGTTTACAGTCCCGATACAAAGGGAAATATTATTAGTTATAATATAACTAGAAATGAATATCAATCAGATAATTCGTCAAATAGTTATAAGGATGTCGTTAATATGAATCGGTCTGTTGTGGGTTATACGAATTCTATAAGTGCCTTTGAACCTGAGGATTGCCTTTTTATTAAGGATAACATTATCGTATTTGATAATGATGTGGACGAGTGGATAGTCAACAGGCCTAAGAAAGTGTATTCTATGTCATACGATAAAGCGTTAAATTTGGTTGGTAGTACTTATTGTTTTGAATATCATGATAAATATCCGACCTTGGTGACTAAGGAAATAAAATTGCCAAATTATATAGAAGATTATTCAGATCCATTAAAGATGACTATAGAATATAAATATGATAAAGTCGGTAATGTGGTAAGTCAGATTAAATCGTCACCTTCATTGGAATATAATAGAATTGTCAGTTATGAGTATGGTGAGTCGTATCAGTATAGATATAAAACAAAGACTGTTGACGAGCTAGGTAGGGAGATAATAAGTAAATATGATGCGTTTGGGATATTGTCATCTACGATAGATTTTAATAGCTGCGTGACAAATAATGAGAAGAGTGTTTTTGGCGTTGATGAAAGAGTCTTAATGCCAGATGGGACACAATATGTCAAGGCTATACGTTGGGCACTTGGCAATGAGTATGCTCCTGACAATGCTGCATATTATCAGTGGGAGAAAAACACTGGTAACTCCGAGTCGCTGACGTTTTATCATAAATCAGGATGCGTGTTGAGGACTGTAACTTTCGACCTTGATGGTAAAGCGATTTTTGTCGATAAGATATACGATGACTATGGAAATGTAAAACAAGAATCTCTGCCATATTATCATAATGAGGACAAGTTCTTTGTTGCTAATGTGTTCGATGAAAACGGCAGGATTGTAGAAACGTTATATCCTAATGGTTTGGTGAAAAATATGGTTTATGATGGGAATGAGGTTGTTACGTATATAACCAATACTGAAGGAAAAAGACGTAGCCGAAAGGACGTTTATAATGTGTTAGGTTTGCTAATGTCGACAAAAGACTATGGCGGCAATGAGATACTGTATGATTATTATAGTGATGGCTTGATTAAGTCGGTATACGTTGCAAACAATCCAAATACTAGGATAACAGTGACGTATGATAATTGCAGAAACAGAAAGTCGTTGCATGATCCTAACTATGGTACCACTATGTATGAATATGATGCCTTGGGTAATATTAAAAAAATTGTAAATCCTAAAGATGCGGTGGTAGAGTTTAAATACGATAACATTGGAAGAATGGTTTCTAAAATTGAAAAAGATGTCGTGTTGAAAGATGAACTTACTACGACTTGGATATATGATGAGCAGAAAGGGAAGCAAGGTCTGCTAAAAAATATTATTACATCAGGAGGTTATCAAATTAGTTATGAGTATGATGATGAATTTAGATTGGTAAGTGGTACGGAATCAATTGATGGAAAACAATATAAGACTTTGTATTCTTATGATGATGCTAACAGGATTGCAACTAAGACTTATCCGTCTGGTCTGGTTGTTTCTAAAGTGTATTCCAATTCGGGATATGAGAAAGAGATATATGATGTAGAAGATAATAGACTTTTGTGGCGATCTGGCAAGACTAATGCCAATGGCGATATTGAGGAATATCATGTTGGTAATGGATTGAAGACAAAAATGTTGTATAATCCCAAGACTTCATTGGTTGAAAAAATCTACACTTTTAACAATGATGCTGAATTTCAGAATCTCAATTATGTTTATGACGATTTCGGAAATATGTTGTCAAGAGGCAAGACGACCTCTGTTGATGTGTATGAGGAGTTTGAATATGATGATTATGACCGTCTTATTGGAATCAGGCTTAATGGAAAAGAAACAGGAAGAATGGTTTATGACGTTTTGGGAAATATCACTGAGAAAGAAGAGAATGGCATAATGGTTTTATATGGAACGCAATATGAAAGGACAAGGCCTAATGCTATATCAAAGACAAAGACGAATGATAAGCAATTGCTGGCAAAGAGTAATAGGAGGTTTAGTTACTCGTCGTTCGATGATTTGGTCAGTGTTGCCGATGATAGCGATAAGTTAACAATAGATTATGGTCATAATCACAGCAGGATAAGAATGGTGACTTCTGTTGATGGAAGAATGAAGACGAAGATTTATGCTGGAGATTGTGAAATTGTAGAGTCTGACGGGAAAACAGCAATGCTGACATATATAGAAGGACCGGGTGGAGTGTTTGCTGTTTGTGTCGTTGGTGAAAAGGGAGATAAATCATATAATTATGTCCATAGAGATAATCTTGGTTCTTGGAATGTTATCACTGATGAGAATGCCCAATTATTGCAAGAGTTGAGTTTTGATGCTTGGGGAAATATCAGAAGTTCAGTAGACTGGGAATCTGATGTTGGTGCTGATGCGATGATGTATGACAGAGGTTTTACAGGGCATGAACATATACTCGATTTTGGTTTGATAAATATGAATGGGAGAATCTATGATCCTTTGATGTCGATGATGTTAAGTCCAGATAATAATATACAACTACCAGATATGTCGCAGAATTTCAATAGATACAATTATTGTATGAATAATCCTCTAAGATATACAGATCCGACAGGTGAGTTTGTTGAAAGTGTTGTGTTTGGAGTTGTAGGAGGCGCTGCTAATGTTGTTATGAATGCTAGAAAAATTGATTCGTTCGGGGAGGGCGCCATGTTGTTTGGCGTTGGTTTCGTCAAAGGTTTTTTAACGGAATATACCGCCGGTCAGTCGTGGTTTCTTCAGGTAGGAATAGGTGTTGCAATGGAAGGTCTGTTGTCGGGAGTGAATATGATGGTAACAATCGGTGATGGCAGTTTTGATTTCTCTGGAGATGATTGGAATAGCATTAAAGGTGCTGCTTATTACGGATTGGGAAGCGGGATAGTGGAATCTTTTATGTATACGTATTATGATGAACCGACAGCTGAGCAATATGGTGGGAGCTTCTTTGCAGGTAGCGCTAATAAAGAACTGACACATTCGATAACGGCGATGGCAGCACACAGTATGGGATGTTGGTTTAGCGGACAGCCATTGTTAAAGACTATGAGTTTCAAAGATGTAGGTTTTGACTTGAAAATGTTAGGGATAATAGCGGACAAGATATTGTCGAAACATGTGCGTAGTACTAATCTTCCAGATGATGTTATGAATAAAAGAGGCAAAGAAATAAGAGACTCTATATTAAATGATATATTATCGGAAGACCCTGATTGCCCATATTTTGAATACACTTACGAAGTGAAGGACGTGTTCTTTGAAGATTCTCGATTGTATATTATTGGAAATGTTTTTGCCTTGATACCAGGTGAAGTTTTGGAGTATTATCCAAAGCCTTTCTTGGAAGAGGTGGTGACGTTCCCGTTTAGCTATAGTCTGTTCAGAACATTATTTTTTAATAAACCGTAAAAGTGTTAAAAATAGACGTGGAATTTTAGTATCTTTGTGCCTTAAAATTAAATAAGACTAATATGTTAGAAGAAATCTTAAGACAGCTTTTTGTCGATGCTTTTACAAAGCTATATGGACAAGAACCTCCTATGCAACAAGTTAATTTTCAGAAGACTCGTCCAGAATTTGAAGGTGATGTAACGATAGTTGTGTTCCCATTTGTGAAGATAGCTAAGAAATCACCAGAGGTGATGGCTGATGAACTGGGTAAGGAAATAGTAGCAGAGAGTGAAATAATATCAAAATACAATGTGGTAAAGGGATTCCTTAACCTCTTGGTATCAGATAATTATTGGTTGACATTCTTCAGAGATAATCATCAAGACGAACTTTTCGGAAGGAAGCAGGTCTCAGGAAAGCCTATCGTCGTTGAATATTCTTCTCCTAATACAAATAAGCCTCTACACCTCGGACATATCCGTAACAACTTGTTAGGATGGAGTGTGTCGGAAATAATGAAAGCTAATGGTGAAAACGTTGTTCGGGTTAATCTCGTTAATGACAGAGGTATCCATATTTGCAAGAGTATGATAGCCTGGCAGAAATGGGGTGATGGTTGTACACCTGAATCGACAGGAAAAAAAGGAGACCATCTTATAGGTGACTTCTACGTCTTGTTTGATAAACATTACAAGGAAGAGGTTAAGCAGTTGTTGCCATCTAACTATGATGAACTCAGCGATGAAGAAAAGGACAAAGCCAAGGCTACAGCTGAAGAGAACTCGACTTTAATGCAAGAGACACGTGAGATGCTGAGAAAATGGGAAGCAGGCGATAAAGATATTCGTCAGTTGTGGGAGACAATGAATCAGTGGGTTTACGATGGATTCGACGTTACTTACGATCGTCTCGGCGTTTCTTTTGAAAAGATTTACTATGAATCACAAACATATCTGTTGGGTAAGGAATTGGTTAACGAAGGGTTGGATAATAACGTTCTTTATAGAAGACCTGATGGATCTGTATGGTGTGATTTGAGAGACGAAGGCCTCGATGAAAAGTTGTTGCTCCGTAGAGACGGCACTTCGGTGTATATGACTCAAGACCTCGGAACAGCACAGCTTCGTTATGAAGAATATCAACCTAAGAAATTGATTTATGTCGTGGGCAATGAACAGAATTATCACTTCGACGTATTGAAGAGAGTTCTTGTCAGACTGGGAAGAGAATGGGGTAATGATATTGAACACCTTTCATACGGCATGGTGGAATTGCCAAATGGTAAGATGAAATCTCGTGAAGGTACTGTTGTAGACGCCGATGATTTGATGGACGAAATGGTTAAGACAGCAAAGAGCGTCTCTGAAGAATTAGGCAAGGCTCATGGTCTCAGCGAGGAAGAATCGAACAGATTATATGATATGATAGGTATCGGTGCTTTGAAGTATTTTATCCTTAAAGTCGACCCTAAGAAGACAATGCTCTTCGATCCAAAAGAATCTATCGACTTCAATGGAAATACAGCTTCGTTCATTCAATATACACATGCTCGTATCAGCTCAGTTATTCGTAAAGCTGCTGATAATGGAATCACATTTGGGGCAGATATTCCTGTTACGGATTTGCAACCTAAAGAGAAAATGTTGTTGGTTAATATCTATAACTGGCCTTCAGTGTTAGAACAAGCAGCTATCAACAGAAGCCCTGCTATGATTGCTAACTACATCTATGACTTGGCAAAAGACTTCAATCATTTCTATCAAGAATGCAGCATTATGAAAGAAGAGGACGTCAATCGTAGAGAGTTTAGATTGCAATTGGCAGACATGACAGCTAAGTTGTTACGTAACGCTTCAGGTCTTTTGGGAATCTCTATGCCAGATAAAATGTAAAAACACATAAGATGAATGTCTTTTATCTGCCGACCGCACAATTGGGAATAATCTCCTTCCCTGAGGATGAATCGAAACATATTGTGAAAGTGCTTCGTATGAAGGAAGGAGATTGTTTCTGTGTTACCGATGGAAATGGTTCTTTGTTTGATGCAGAACTTGTAGATGCTCATCCTAAAAGAGCCGCTGCTAATCTGACGAACCAGAGAAATGGATATGATATCAGAGACTTTAAACTTTCTATAGCAATCGCTCCGACCAAGCTTAATGAAAGAACGGAGTGGTTTCTTGAAAAGGCAACGGAAATCGGTATTGATGAGGTGAAACTTTTTGCTTCATATCATTCTGAAAGAAGAGCAGCGAATGTGGAACGCTTCAAAAAAATAGTCGTTGCTGCTATGAAACAGTCGGTTAAATCTAAGATGCCGGTCGTGGAAGATATAGTTCCTTTTGAGAAATTGGTAAAACAGGATTTCGACGGACAGAAGTTCATAGCTTGGATTGACGATGATGTGAAAGAACAGTTGTGCGACTTGTATAAAAAAGGTGAAAACGTCATGGTTCTGATAGGACCAGAAGGCGATTTTAGTAAAGAAGAAGTACAGCTTGCAAAAGATAACGGCTTCGTTCCCGTTAGTCTTGGCAAGGCTCGCTTAAGAACAGAGACGGCTGCGGTGGTGGCTTGTCATACAGTGCAGCTGATAAATCAAATGAAATAAAATTAATTAAAAACCTTAAACCAATTATTATGAAAAAATTATTCGTTATTTTATTACTGTTAATGTCTTCTGAGATGTTTGCGCAGAAGACACAGATTGCTCTCTTGAAATATAGAGGCGGCGGTGATTGGTATTCCAATCCAACATCATTACCAAACTTAGTCAAGTTTTGTAATCAGTCGCTGAAAACGGACTTAAATCCAGATGTCGCTACGGTGGATGCGGGTAGTCCTGATATTTTTAATTATCCTTTTGTTCATATGACAGGTCATGGAAATGTGGTCTTTAATGATGATGAAGTTAATAATATAAGGACTTATCTTATAGGTGGAGGTTTCCTTCATATCGATGACAATTATGGTATGAAGGATTATGCCATGAGTCAGATGCAGAAGGTTTTTCCAGAATTACAATGGACGGAGCTTCCCTATTCTCATCCTATATTTCAAGAACCATATTCGTTCCCTGATGGCCTGCCTAAGATTCATGAACATGACAACAAAGCACCTCAGGCCTTCGCCTTGATTTATGAAGGTAGAATGGTTTGTCTTCTTACGTACGAATGTGATCTCGGTGATGGCTGGGAGGATCAAAGAGTACATTACGATTCTGAAGAGACTCGCCTTAAGGCTCTTAAGATGGGCGCCAATATCATAGAGTACGTTTTCTCTAACTGATCCTTGCAGGGTGCTATGATGAAAAATAAAAAGCATTGCCTTTTTTGTGGAGAGGCTTTGTTGGGACGTTCTGATAAGAAATATTGCGATGACAATTGCCGTAATAACCATCATTATCAAATGAGAAAGGATGATAATGAAGTTATAAAGTCGGTTAATACAAGTCTTATCAAGAATAGAGAAATACTGAGGTCTTTGGCTGCCAATACAAAAACGATGGTTATGAAAGAGAAACTCGTTGATGCAAATTTCAATTTTAATGTTATGACAAGCGTTTATAGAACAAGGAAAGGCTCTGAATATAAGGTGTTGTACGACTATGCATATAGAGTCGTCAATGAATATGAGGTGCTGATTCTAAAATATCGCTAATGTCTTATTTGTGTGATTAATGAATATGAACCGTCGTAAAAAATCATATATTTGTGTAGTGAAATATTGAGCGTATGAAAAGAAAAATAAAGAAATATTTGCCAACTGCTGTTGCGGCAGTGACCTTGACTTCGTGCGTGAATGCCGATAAGCAACCTCACCATGACAAGGGAAATCCGAACATAATATTTATATTGGCTGATGACCTCGGATATGCAGACTTGTCTTGCTTAGGTCAGAAGAGATTTTCAACGCCAAATATCGACAGTCTCGCTGCTCAAGGTATGCTCTTTACTCAGCATTATTCCGGCAGCTCGGTAAGTGCGCCGTCAAGAAGTTGTCTGATAACAGGACAACATACCGGACATACTGTGATAAGAGGTAATAAGGAACTTCCTGTTGAAGGTCAGCATCCGTTGCCGTCAGATACATATACCATATTCAAAATGTTGAAGGATAATGGTTACAAGACATCTGTCTTTGGCAAGTGGGGACTCGGTGCTCCTAACACGGAAGGCGCTCCCGAAAACCAAAATGTCGATGAGTTCTTCGGATATAACTGCCAGCGACTTTCTCATAGTTATTATCCATACCATCTGTGGCACAACGAGAACAAAATAATACTCGATGGTAATAAAGGCAAGGGCGAGGAGGAGTACGCGCCATATCTGATTCATGACGAGGCAATAGATTTTATCAAGGAAAATAGAGATACAACCTTTTTTATGTGGTACACCTCTATCATCCCTCATGCAGAGCTGAAAGCGCCGGAAGATGTGTTGAAACAGTTTGTGGGACATCCTAATTTCGACGAAGAAAAAGCTTTCGTGGGTTGTGATGACGGTGAGTATTATAAGAATGCCGGCTATGGTTCCCAACAATATACGCATGCTACATTCGCTGCGATGGTGTCTATACTCGATAGACAGGTGGGTGAGATATGTTCAACATTGGATAGCCTGGGAATCGCTGATAATACGATAATTATATTTACTTCCGACAATGGACCTCATTTCGAAGGAGGTGCAGACCCTGATTTCTTTGATAGCAATGGCGAACTGAGAGGCTACAAGCGCGACCTTTATGAAGGCGGGATAAGAGTGCCGTTTATTGTTAAATGGAATAATGTTGTTGAAAGAAACTCTAAGTCTGAACATATATCAGCGTTCTGGGATTTCTTGCCGACAGTGGCGGATATTATCGATGCAGAACTGCCTGATAATATAGACGGAATATCGTATTTGCCTTCACTAACAGGTGAAGAGAAACAAGAAGAACACGATTGTCTCTATTGGGAATTTCATGAAAATAATGGAAGACAGGCTATTAGAAAAGGCGACTGGAAAGCTGTTAAATATGATGTCCATAATAACGGAAAAATCGAGCTTTATGATCTTTCTGCCGATTTGTCGGAAACAAACGATTTGTCTTGGACTTATCCTGAAAAAGTAGCAGAGTTTGATTCTTTGATGAAAGTGTCAAGAACTGAGTCGGAATTGTTTAAGTTTCAATGAAACTGGTATTGCGGAATTATTGTTAATCGTAAATTGTTAATTGTAAATTGAAAAAAACTCTTACTTTATCGGATGCTTTGAGAATCTCCAAACCATTGAGGTTTAATATGATGTTTAAACCAGTCGGTTCAATATGTAATCTGAATTGCACGTATTGCTATTATCTTGACAAGCAAAAAATGTACGGAAAAGAATCAGCAATGTCTATGGAGATTCTCGAAAAAAGCATTAAGGAATATATCGAAACTAACGCTGGTGATGAACTTTGCTTCGATTGGCATGGTGGCGAACCTCTGCTGTTAGACGTGGATTTTTTTATCAAAGTTATAGAACTTCAAAGAAAGTATAGAGGAAATAAGAGAATCTTCAATACGATACAGACAAACGCAACATTGATAAACAGCGAGTTTGCTTCTTTCTTTAAGTATTATAATTTTCTTGTTGGAGTGTCTATTGACGGACCTCGTGATATTCACGATGGATTCCGAAGAGACAAAAATAACAATGCTACTTTTGATAAGGTGCTGAAAGGAATAGAGTTGCTGCAACATTATGGCGTTGATTTCAATACTATGACTACAATTAATAAATATAGCGAGGGTAGAGGAGAGGAAGTGTACAATTTCTTAAAAGGAATAGGTAGTCATTATATGCAGTTTATGCCTGTGCTGGAGTATGTCAATCCTTTGAATAATAATGTGGTTTCTCCTGATGATAGAAACTCGCGACTTGCTCCATATTCTGTAGATGCTATGGAATATGGGAAGTTCATGTGCGACATTTTCGATTGCTGGATAAAAAATGATGTCGGTACGTATTATGTCAATCTGTTTGATTCAATTCTGGCGAATTGGTGCGGCGTTAATCCTGGGACTTGCGTTTATTCAGAGACTTGCGGAGCTAATGCAGTCGTTGAACATAATGGCGATGTGTTTCCTTGCGACCATTTTGTATATGAGAAATATAAGCTTGGAAATATAAAGGATTCATCTTTGGAAGAAATTGTCTCGTCTGTGAAAATGAAAGAGTTCGGTATCGACAAAAGGAATGCTCTCCCGTCTAAATGCTTGAAATGCAAGTATTATTTCGCTTGTCATGGAGAATGCCCGAAACATAGATTTAACAAAACTGATAAAGATGAAGAAGGCTTGAATTCCTTATGTGATGGATTGTATTATTTCTTCTCTCATGTTGAGCCTTATATGGATAAAATGAAAGCTTTGTTTTTTGAAGGAAAAGAAGTGAAAAATGTAATGGCAGAAAATATTTTATAAGTTTTAAATCGTATCTTTGCACAACGAATTTTAAAGAAGATAAACGATGAAAATAGCAGTCCCTACAAGAGATGAGCGTGTTGATGATCATTTTGGACATTGCGATCATTACACGATTTTTACTGTTGAAGATAACGAAATTGTAAGTCGTGAGACTTTGGCTTCGCCTCAAGGTTGCGGATGTAAATCTGGTATAGCAGCCGACTTGCAAGAACTTGGCGTTGTGATGATGCTCGCTGGTAATATGGGTGAAGGCGCTAAAAGTAAATTAAACGCTCATAATATCAATGTTATAAGAGGCTGTAGCGGTAATGTTGACGAACTTGTGAAATCATATTTGGAAGGAAAAGTCGCTGATTCTGGAATTGGATGTTCTGAACACGAATGCGGCGACCATCATAACAATCATGAGGGATTGAGAATCTTATGATTTTTAAATAAAATCCTACTTTAAACGAAGTTGCAGACATCCGAAAGGAGTATCTGTCGTACCTCTGTTATTCGTAAGAATTCATTATCTTTGCGAAACAATGAGAATATTCCTGCTTTATATATTGTTATTATCCTTCGGATGTCAACAGACAACAGACTTCTTTTTTTGAAACTGAAAATCTGAAAACCTCAGAATCTGAGAAAAGACTAAAGGCTAAAGTCTAAAGATTTTGGTCGCAGAGCCTGTCGAAGCGACAAATATAGTAGAATTGAAAGTTGAAAAATGAGAGTTGATAATTGGGTAATAACTTTAGAACTTGTTGATCTATTAGCTTATAGACTCATAGACTCGATGACTCGGCACTTCGACAAACTCAGTGACCTAAATAGGTTGAAAATTTCAATTTTCAAAAACAATTCGTGAGGATTCGTGCAATTCGTGGTCAGATAAGACGCACGTCCGGGCGTCTCTACGGGAGATTGTCCTAGTAACTCAAAGACGAGACGCATTAATTACAGATTGTTTATCTTTATCGGTGTAATTGGTACGTCTCAACTCATATTCCTCTAAATCAAAAAGATTCTACTCTAATCCTGCAATCTTCAAATTCAATGACGTCGCCTGAAATGATTTTCGCTCTTTTTCTTAATTCGACTTCTCCGTTGCGTCTGACTAAACCTGCTGTCACGACTTCCTGAGCCATACTTCCAGATTCGACAATGCCGACAGCTTTTAACAAGGCAATCAATGGGATGAAGTCGTCACCTTCTCTTAATTCAAATGTAAAATCCTGCATAAATATTTTTCTTGCAAAGATAATTTATTTTCAAATGTGGAATTTGTAGAAGTTGCTTCTGAGTGTGAAAAAAATAAGTATTTTTGTAGATAAATAAATAATAAAAGAATTAAGATGTTATGACTTTGATTAAGGAGTTAAATGGTTGTAAACCAAAGATTGGAAATAATTGCTTTATTGCAGAAACGGCAGCCATCGTCGGAGATGTGACAATGGGCGATGATTGCAGTATATGGTACGGTGCTGTTTTGAGAGGTGATGTCAACACTATCAAGATAGGTGATAGAGTTAATATTCAAGATGGTGCGGTGCTTCATACCTTATATGAAAGGTCTGTGTGCGAGATAGGAAATGACGTCTCGGTTGGACACAATGCTATCATTCATGGAGCAAAAGTCGGTAATAACGTCCTTGTTGGAATGGGCGCCATTTTGATGGATAACGCTGTGATACCTGATAATACGGTAATCGCTGCAGGTTCGGTAGTGTTGAGTAATGCCGTGTTAGAACCTGGAGTTTATGCTGGCGTTCCTGCCAAGAAGGTGAAAGACGCTTCTGAGTCAATAGGGCAGATGGCTCATACAAACGCTCAAGGTTATCTGATGTATAAACAGTGGTTTTTAGATGAAGATAACTACAAGGAGATAGAAGATGACAAATAAGACTCGTCTCTCCGATTGGAGGTGAGTGGTAGAAAGAACTATTTTGAGAATAAATCAAAGCTCTATTTCAAGACCGTCGTATGCTAACATCATGTTTGGAGGGAGTGTTGGATTGACATCGGCGGCTTTCCCCATTTCGTGACTTACATGTGTGAACCAGGCTTTTTTAACATTCAGACGCTGGGCAATCTCTATGGCTTGTGAAAGGTTGATGTGAGAATAATGTTCCTTCTTTCTTAAAGCTTCAATGATTAAATATTCAATGCCTTGCAGCTTGTTGAAGGCTTCTTCAGAAAACTCGCTCAAGTCGGTGACATATGCGAAGTTTCCTATTCTGAATGCGTATGATGTCAAGGTGAAATGTTTCAGTTTTATCGGTTCAATAACCAAATCCTTAATTTTTATTAAGTTGTCTGTAATTTCAATTAAGTCGAATACAGGAGTTCCAGGGTATCTTTCGTTATCGTCGGCGAAAGCATATGAATATTCTCTTCTTATCTCTTCCTGTGCTGATTTCGACGCGTATACCGTCATTGGTTTTTGCTGAATGAAGATAAGAGGTCGGGCGTCGTCTAATCCTCCGAGATGGTCTTTGTGTTCGTGTGTTATCAGAATGGCATCCAATTTCTTGGCACCAGCATTGAGCATCTGCTGACGAAAGTCGGGACCAGCATCGATACAGATGACGCTCTCTTTTGACTCGATTAAGATAGATGTTCTTAAACGCCTGTCCCTAGCATCGTTGGAACGACAAACCTCGCAGTCGCAAGTGATAATAGGAACGCCTTGTGACGTGCCACTGCCTAAAACTGTTACCTTCATAGATTACTATTTTATTCGTGACAAAGATAAAAAATATTGGCAAAAAATGTGAGGATATTTAACTTTAATAATGTATATTTGCAATTCATAAATACGGAAAAATGTTAAAGTCGATAATCCTTTTTTTTAGGAAGATAAATATCAGGAAAAACGCTCAAAATTCAAGGCTGATGAGGTTTCCTGACTTGAATAAATTTCCAACAATCACACTTTTAATTGATGATAACCAAAAGAAGGATATAAAAACGATGGAGCATTTTCTGAAAGAATCGCTGAAACCCAAAAATATACGTTTTATTGTTCTTGCCGAAATGCTGAAAGAAGACTTCCTTCACAGCGAGTTTATGGTTTTTGTTGAGAAAAAAGATTTTAATAAATTGGGTCTCTTGAAGAAAGAGAAACTTGAAACCATAAATATGTTGGTTGATGATATGCTTATCAATCTGTCGGACGACAATGAGAATCTGCTTAACGATTATCTGGTCTCGTGTCTGAAATCGTCGTTTAAGGTGGGACATTCTAAGGTCAATATACAGATTCACGATCTGGTGATGGATTATGGTATCGAGAAGAATGACGTACAGCGATTGAAGATTTTACATAGATATTTAATGATGTTATCAGGAAATAAAAATGAAAACTAATCCTTTTATCGGTAGCGGAGTCGCTCTCATAACTCCGTTTAATGAAGATTTTTCTGTTGATTACAAATCACTTGAGAATATAGTAGAATTTACTTTGTCTAATGGCGCTGACTTCTTGGTCGCTCTCGGAACAACTTCAGAAGCGCCGACTCTTACCCAGGAAGAGAAAAACGAAGTCCTTAAAACAATAATTAAAGTTGCTGATAAACGCTGCCCTATAATGCTCGGTATGGGCGGCAATAATACTCCGACTCTAATTCAAACGATAAAGGGTCAGGATTTTACAGGCATTGATGGAATTTTAAGCGTGGTTCCTTATTACAATAAACCAAATCAGAGAGGCATGAAAGCTCATTTTGAGGCTGTCGCCGACAACTCGCCAGTGCCTGTGGTTTTGTATAATGTGCCTGGTAGAGTGGGAGTGAACCTTCAAGCAGCAACTTGCGTGGAACTTGCAAAACATCCTAATATCATAGCGGTGAAAGAGGCTTCTGGAAATTTGCAGCAAATTATGGAGATTCTTCGTGACAAACCTGCTGACTTTGATGTTTTGTCGGGTGACGATGGAATAACACAACCAATGATGGCACTCGGAGCAAAAGGCGTTATCTCGGTGGCAGCTAACGGCTATCCTGACATGTTCTGCAAAATGGTGAAGTCGATGTTGAATAATGACTCTGCAACAGCGCTTTCTCTTCATTATAAATTGCTGAAGATGAATAATCTTATCTTCGCTGACGGAAATCCTGCCGGAATAAAATGTCTCTTGGCATACCAGAATCTTTGCAAGAATGTGTTGAGATTGCCTTTGGTTCCTGTCAACGAAAATGTTAAAAATGATTTAGAAAAAGAATTTAATTTTATCTACAATAAATAATTGACTTATGAAAACATTATTTACATTATTGTTATTATCTGTTTTTTCGTTTAACGTGATGGCTCAAGACAAAGATCTGAGCAATATGATGAAAGAACGTAATGAGTTTTATTTTAGTTTTGAAATCAATGACTTGCAAAGTCTTGAAAAGATTTCTGATATTATTTCCATCGATAAGTTGGAAGGTAATAACGTTGTAGCTTACGCCAATAACCAACAATATGAAAAATTTTTAACATTAGGAATTGAAACAGAATTGTTGACACCGCCATCAATGTTGGAAACTCATAAGATGTACGACGGAAGAACTCGCGCTGATTATAATTGGGACGAATATCCAACTTACGAGGCATACGTCGCGATGATGGAAGAATTTGCTGAGACTTATCCGGAAAAATGTACTTTGATAGATTTGGGGACTCTCAATAGCGGACGTAAAATATTGTTGGTCAGAATTAACAATGGCAATCCTGATGGTAAACCTAAATTCTTATACGGATCTACAATTCACGGCGACGAGACGACAGGTTACATTATGATGCTTCGTTTGATAGACCTTCTTTTGACAAGAGAAGATTTGCCCGAAGTACAGAACGTATTAGCTAACTTAGACTTGTTCATCTGTCCTAATGCAAATCCTGATGGAACATATCGTGGCGGAAATCATACTGTTAACGGAGCGACACGTGCAAATGCCTATGGTGTTGATATGAATAGAAATTATCCAGACCCTGTCGATGGTGCTCATCCTGACGGAGAAGCTTACGCTATGGAAACTGAATGGTTCATGGATTTCGCAGAAGAATATCAATTTACGATGGCGGCTCATTATCATGGTGGTGCTGAGCTGATGAACTATCCTTGGGATAACAATTATGAACGTCACGCTGATGACGCTTGGTGGCAAATGGTGAGCCGCGAATATGCTGATTTATGTCAAGATGCTGCTCAGTCGTCAGATCCGTATTATATGACAGACGAGGAAAATGGTATCACAAATGGAGCGGATTGGTACACCATCGGCGGTGGTCGTCAAGACTTTATGAACTATTATCATCAATGTAGAGAAGTCACTATAGAATGCTCTTCAGTAAAATGTCCGGCTCCATCAAATCTTCCTACTTTTTGGGATTATAACTACAACTCAATCTTCGCTTACATGAACCAGGCTTTGTATGGCATTCACGGTACTGTTATTGACGCTGAAACAAAAGAGCCATTACAAGCAACTATTGAGATATTAAATCATGATCAGGAATATTCAATGGTGGAATCACAACTTCCAATGGGTGACTTCCATAGACCGATAAAATCAGGTACTTATACAGTCGAAGTCAAGGCAAACGGATACTATCCTGCGCAATACAATGTGACTGTCGTCGATGGAGAGACAACAAATTTGACTGTTGAGCTTGAGGCTGGTGAAGGTTTGATTCCTGATTTCTCTGTTTCGGAAACAGAAATCTCTCTTGGCAGCAGCGTTCAGTTTTTCGATGAAACATGGGGAACTGACATAGTGAGTTGGTGCTGGAGATTTGATGGTGGTAATCCTGAAACATCAAGCGAACAGAATCCTGTTGTGAAATATGAAGAAGAAGGTTCTTTCGATGTAACCTTAACAGCGACAAATGCATCAGGTGATAGTGAGACAATTACAAAGAGAAGGTACATAAATGTAACAGAATCATATAATATGCAGGACGCAACTATAACAACATGTGGCGCATTGTTCTATGACTACGGCGGACCTAACGGCAATTATCCTGACAATGATCTCCACGTTATGACATTCAAACCTGCTACAGAAGGCGCAATGATACAAGTGGAGTTTTTAGAATTTTCAACAGAAGGTAATTACGATGTCTTACGTATATATAATGGTAGTGAAGTCGGTTCATCACAATGTCTGGCTGAATTAAGTGGCTCTTCGTTGCCTGGAAAATATACAGCTACAAACACAGAAGGAGCTCTTACATTCCGTTTTCTTTCCGACTATTCAATGAATTATCCAGGATGGAAAGCTGTTGTCAGATGTGTGGGCGGTGAAATGACAGTTACAGCTGATGCTGGTGAGGATGAGATTTGTCTTGGCGAGAGTGTCGAGTTGTTTGTTGAGGCAGAGGGCGGTTCTGGAGAATATACATATTCATGGTCACCTGCAGAATTGTTTGATGATCCCAATGCTCAAAACGTAATAGCAACGCCAACAGAAGTAGGTGAGATGACGTTTGTGGTTACCGTAAGTGACGGAACATCGACTAAAGAAAGCAGCGTTGACGTATTGGTGAAAGATTGTACAAGTGTGGGAGAAGATGTATTAAACGATATTAACATTTATCCTAATCCAGCCAAAGACATGTTGTTTGTAAACTTGAATAAAGAAGCTTCATGCATAAGCTGGACTATGATGAATGTAAGTGGACAAACAGTTAAAAGCTCTGAATTGTCGTCAATGAAATTTGAGATAGATTTGAAAGATGTAGAGAGCGGATTTTATTTCTTGAATATCATCGTTGACGATAATAGAATCGTCAGGAAAATTGTTGTGGAATAAATTTGTTTAATAATAATAATTTATTGGAAAAGGCGTTTTTTGAAAGATAAAATAATGTATTTTTGCACTATGCGAAAAAGTAGGATTTTTATACCGATAGGAATAGTTTTTTTGATGGCTTTTGTGTCGTGCAATAGCTATAATAAGTTACTTAGGAGTACTGATAATGAGCAGAAATATCAAGCAGCAATCTCATACTTCGAGAATAAGGATTATAACAGAGCCTTGCAGTTGTTCGATGTTTTGCAGGCAGCGTACAGAGGTAAGCCAGAGGGTGAGAATATTTCGTATCTGACGGCTGAATGCTATTACAACATGAGGGACTATAATATCGCAAGTCATTATTACAAGAGATATGTTGTTAATTATCCTCTTACAAAGAAAGCTGAAGATGCTCTTTTCAGGAGCGCTTGCTGTTATTATCTAGAATCGCCCAATATTTCCCTCGATCAGACGGATTCATATACCGCTATCAGCGAATTCCAGAGTTTCGTGGATATTTATCCGCAAAGTGCCTTGGTCGATAGTGCCAACAAATTGATTGATACATTGAGGTATAAAATCTCGGAAAAGGAATATAATACCTGTATGTTGTATTTTAAGATGGAAGAATATCAGGCTGCCATCACCAGTTTTGAGAATTTTATCAAAGAATATCCGGCTACAAAGCATCGTGAAGAGATAATGAAGAACATGGTTCTAACATATTATAACTATGCAGAGAACAGTGTCTTAGAAAAACAAAAAGAACGTTACGAATTGGCTGTTGAAAAATATAACACATTGACTTATATGTATCCAGATAGTCCGTACATATCGGAATTGGAGCCAATAATTGAAAAGATTAAGATAGAATTAACAAAAAATAATAAAACTAAATAAATGGATTTCAAAAAGATTAACACCGAGACAACCTGTGTCACACGTCAGAAAGACCAGTTTTATGTAGGAACAGGTAACATTTATGAAACAGTAGCTATCATGGCAAAGAGAGCAGATCAAATTGCTGCTGAGATGAAGAGTGAACTCAACAAGAAAATAGAAGAGTATACAACTTCTAATGATAGCCTTGAAGAAGTATTTGAAAATAAGGAACAAATTGAGGTGGCAAAATACTACGAGCGATTGCCAAAGGCGACATTGATTGCTGTCAATGAGTTCTTGAACGACCGTATTTATTATCGTAATCCTAACAAGGAAAACGGAGAAGAATTTTAATATAAAGAGTTACAATGCTAACCGGAAAGAAAATTCTATTAGGAGTCACAGGTAGCATTGCCGCCTATAAAATTCCTCTTTTGGTGCGTCTTCTTAAAAAAGACGGCGCTGATGTAAGAGTCGTGATGACATCATCTGCTAAAGATTTCGTCACGCCTCTTACTTTATCTACACTCAGCGGTAATCCTGTCCTCTCTCAAGGTTTCGATCACGAAACTGGAAAGTGGGAGAGTCATGTCGAACTCGGTCTGTGGGCCGACCTTTTTGTAGTGGCGCCAGCATCGGCAAATACTATGGCGAAGATGGCATACGGAATGGCAGACAACTACCTTCTCACGGTGTGTCTATCTGCTAAATGTCCGATAATGTTCGCACCGGCGATGGATCTCGACATGTATAAACATCAGGCAACGCAGCAAAACATAAAAACCTTAATAGAAAGAGGCTGTATCTTCGTCGCTCCATCTTCTGGCGAACTCGCTAGCGGACTCTGCGGAGAAGGTAGGATGGAAGAACCTCAGAAAATTTATGAAAGAATAAAAGACTTCTTTCAGACAAAACGCAGATTTACAGGAAAGAAAGTCCTTATAACAGCAGGACCAACATACGAAGCCATCGACCCTGTTCGTTTCATAGGCAACCATAGCTCAGGCCTTATGGGAATAGAGATAGCTCGTGCCTTCGCAAGACAAGGCGCTGATGTGACTCTGGTGCTGGGACCTTCCAACATCTCCCCTAATATGAAAGACATAAGGCTTATGCCAGTGACATCGGCAAAGGAGATGTATGATGCAGTGATGACATTCTTCCCAAAGACAGACATCGCCGTGATGAGCGCAGCTGTGGCAGACTTCCGCCCCGAAATAGTGGCAGACCAGAAAATAAAGAAAGACCCTAATACCGATACCATGACATTGAAACTCGTTAAGACAGAAGATATTCTGAGAAGCGTAGGTGCTATGAAAAACGAGAAACAGACAGTGGTGGGTTTCGCCCTTGAGACAGAGAATGGTTTAACAAATGCTAAAAAGAAATTACATACCAAAAACATAGATCTCATCGTTCTTAATGAGATGAACGAATCTGGCGTAGGGTTCAAATCGAAGACAAACAAAATATCCATTATCACAAAGGATGATAGGGTGACTGAATTTGAACTTAAAGCCAAAAGTGAAGTCGCTTTAGATGTATTAAACGCTATATACCAATATATTAACCATGAATAGAAAAGTCGTTCTCCTTTTAATATTGATGTGCTCTTTCTTCGGAATGAAGTCAGCGAAGGCACAGGAATTTAATTTCGATGTCTCGGTGTCGACAGCTAAGGTAGCAGGAACCGACCAGAGAGCTTACGAATCTCTTAAAGAAGCTGTCGTCAACTTTATGAATAATAGAGTGTGGACCAACGTGAAGTTTAACCCAGAAGAACGTCTCGAAGGTGCTATCGTTATTAACGTGAAAAGTAAGACTGATAATGTTATTGAAGCTGAACTTAATATTGCAGTGCGTCGTCCTACGTACAAAACAAACTATAACACAGCTCTCTTCAATTATGTAGACGATGATTTTGCTTTCGAATATGTCGAATCACAACCTCTCGACTTTAACGAGAACTCTTATATGTCGAACCTTACGTCAACACTCGCTTTCTATGCTTATTATTCATTAGGATTGTATTTCGATAGCTTCGGCTTATATGGTGGTGATAACTTCTTTAAGGTTGCCGACCAGATAGTTACATCGGCGCAAGGAGCTAGCGAAACTGGATGGAAAGCCTTCGACGACAAGAGAAACCGTTATTGGTTGTGCGAAAATATGACCAACGCTGCTTATAAACCAATTCGTCAGTTTATGTATGAATACCACCGACTTGGCCTCGACGTGATGTCGATAAAAACAGATGAAGGCAAGGCTGCAATAACAAAATCGCTGGATTACTTGAAACAAATGTACTCCGAAAAACCTAACATCTTGTTCATGCAAGTGCTTAATGACACAAAACGCAACGAATGGAAAAGCATCTATTCGGAAGGCTCACAACAAGATAAAACAAAAGCTATCAATATATTCAGAGAAATAGACCCTTCACACGCTACAGAGTACGAAGAAATATTGTCGAATAGAAAATAATTATGCTACAGAAATTATCAATTTCAAACTATGCTTTAATAGCTTCGCTGTCAGTTGATCTTGATAATGGATTTACTGCCATCACGGGTGAGACGGGCGCTGGTAAGTCAATATTGCTAGGCGCTCTAGGCTTCGTGCTTGGCAATCGTGCTGATACAAATATTCTCTTCGATGAGACAAAAAAATGCGTGGTGGAAGCAATCTTCCTTCTTAACGATGAACGACTGAAATCTTTCTTCGAAGATAACGACATCGATTTTGAAGAAGAATGTATCATTCGCCGTGAACTCAATCCTCAGAAAAAATCACGCGCTTTCATCAACGATACTCCCGTTTCTCTGCAAATTCTTAAAGAACTCGGCTCACAATTGGTAGATATTCATTCTCAGCATGATTCTCTACTTCTTTGTAATCCTAATTTCCAATTGTCGTTGTTAGACGACGCTGCCAATAATCAAACGCTGCTCCTCGATTATCAGAAGTCGTTTAAATCTTATACAACAAAGAAAAACGAACTCGATATACTTCGTCAAAAAGCTATAAATAATATAGACGAAAACGATTATCTTAAATTTCAATTAGATGAACTTCTGAAGGCAGAACTCGTGGAAAATGAATACGATGAGCTTAATCAGAAGATTGAGTTGCTTGAAAATCAGGAAGAGATAAATCGTCTTTTGATGGAATCTACGACTTTGATTGAAGATAGCGAGGCTTCTCTTTTAGATGGCGTCAACACATTAATTAATAATATAGGAAGACTATGCAGATATATGCCGGAACTCAATTCGATGGCGGAACGTCTTCATTCGGTAAAGATTGAGCTTAAAGATATTTGTTCCGACTTGAATAACCTTCAAGATGACTCTTCTGATATTTCTTCTCTTGAGACTTTACAGGAACGTTTTGATATGATTCAGCGACTTATGATGAAACATCATCTTAACGATTATCCGCAATTACTTCAACTGAGAGATGACATCAAAAGTAAAGTCGATGAGTTTGACAATATAGATGACATAGTAGCAGATAAGGAAAGAGAAGTCAAGGCATTGGAGAAAGAGTTGTTCGCTAAAGCTGGCGAGTTGAACAAACGTCGCATGAAGGCGAAACTTAGTTTTGAAAAAGACGTTACTTCTGTGATACGACAGCTTGCTATGCCTCATGGCGTCTTTGAAATTAAGGTGGAAAATACCAAGGAACTAACATCGAACGGTACAGATATAGTGACGTTTATGTTTTCTGCCAACAAAGGGTACGCTCCAGAAAACATGGCGAAAGCAGCATCAGGAGGCGAACTCTCACGACTTATGTTGGCGATAAAGAGCATAGCAGCGAAAAGCAATTATATCCCGACTTTGATTTTCGATGAGATTGACACTGGCGTCTCTGGTGAAGTGGCTTCTAAGCTCGGTGATATTATGAATGAGATGGGAGAGACTCTGCAACTGATGAGTATCACTCACTTGCCACAAATCGCAAGTAAGGCGAAACATCATTTCTTTGTATATAAAACCGTTGTTGACGACAAGACGCGTTCTAACATAAAATCTTTGACACGCGAAGAACGTATCGATGAGATTGCTAAGATGTTGTCTAATTCTGAAGTCACAGCCGAAGCTAAGAAAGCGGCGGAGGTACTCTTGGGGAGTTGAAAGTTGAAAGTTGAAAATTGAAAATTGAAAATTGAAAGTTGAAAACTCCCCCTCATAACACCAAAATCAATTAAAACAATAAATAAGTGTAACACAATCTGTTACACTTATTTTTATTTTCATAATTTATCGTTATTATGTTGTTTTATTCAATGTTTTTTCGTATATTTGTACCATAATTGTACCGAAACTTAATCCATCATGAAGTGAAACCTATGAATACTAAAAATCATTTATTAACCCTTAAAACACTATCAACATGAAAATAACGAGAACCACCAAGAAATGCCCTATATGCGGCACGACCTTCACACCCAAGACCATCAACTCACGCTACTGCTCCGAACAATGTTCAAGAAAAGCATACAAGAGAAAAGTAGCAGAAGAAAAACGACAACAAGAATTAGACACCATCGCAGCATCCGTTCCATGCGACAGACCATATATCTCAGTGCCGGAAGCCATAACCATCTATGGAGTAGCCAAAAGCACCACCGTCACAAAACACATCCGTAAATATGGAATCCCGATGCGTCATCAAGGTAACAGCATATATGTTCCAAAAACTGAAATAGACAAACTTTATAAATAACAACCAATATGAAAAAATCAATATTAAACACTAAAGTCTCAGTAAGACTCAGAAAATCAGAATATGCCGACGAATGGTATCTATACCTCGAAGCATACCCTGTCTTCAAACAAGGATGCAGCAAAGTGATAAGAGAAAGAGAATATCTCAACCGCATCATCACTACACCCATCTGGGACAAGACAAGAACCGCAAGGACGACAGAGACAAAGAAAACATACAAACCGAAACGCGATGCCAACGGAATAATCCAATGTCGCAGCACCGCAGATCAGGAAGTATGCATCTATGCCGACAATGTCCGCAAGCTGCGTCAACGTGAGTTCGACAATCAGGCTCTGTTCACCGACCGAGAAAATGAACTCGCCGAACAACAGGAAAAATCCAACTGCAACTTTATCGAATATTTCGAACAACTCATACAAAAGCGACAAAAGAAATCCTCACGCTCCGTCACAATAAACTGGACGAGGGTCTGCAAACTCTTCAAAGCATTCGCCAAATCCGACACATTCGCATTCTCGCAAATCAACATGAAACTCATTGAAGACTTCAAGAACTTCCTGCTTGAAGCACCTCGCGACGGAAACAAAAAAGGCGACATCACCCAGAATACCGCATCCAACTATTTCTCGACTTTCAAGACCGTACTGAAACAAGCTTTCGTCGATGGATATCTCACCATCGACCTCTCCGCCAAAACCAAAAGAATACGCAAACTCGACACACGTAGAGAAACATTGACACTCGAAGAGATAAATCTCCTTGTAAACACAGAGTGCGACAAACCAATCATAAAGCAAGGAGCATTATTCTCACTTCTCACAGGCTTGCGTCACTGCGATGTCAAGAAACTAAGATGGGGAGAGTTACAGAAAATAGGCGACAAATACCGCCTCAACTTCACACAACAGAAAACCAAAGGCGTTGAATACATGCCTATCAGCGAACAGGCGTACAAACTCTGTGGCGAACCTAAACAGCCCGAGCAACTCGTCTTCGCCGACCTTCCCGACATAACCAAAATATCTCCATCATTAAAGAAATGGATCAAGGCGGCCGGCATCCACCGCAACATCACTTTCCACTGCTTCCGCCACACATTCGCCACCCTGCAACTCACCAACGGCACCGACATCTACACCGTCAGCAAGATGCTCGGTCACACCGACATCAAAACAACTCAAATTTACGCCCATATCGTCGACCAGAAAAAAGAAGCAGCTGCCAATGCTATAGTTATAGAAAATTTGAAGAATATAAACCTTAATATGGAGGAATAGATATGTTTAAAGAAACTATAGATTCAATAATTCGACTTGACTTGTGTCCATTGAGAGAAAACAAACAAGGCAACGACTACTACGAACCAAAACTCCGAGAATTAGGTAAGGTTGAAGAGAAGTTCTCTCGTAACTATATAATTGAGTTCAACGCACCTGAGGTATCCGCAAAAGTTAGATACTACAGGAAACTGATAGACAACACCATTACAACCGAACTAAACGATTTCTTTTCTAAAACAAACTCTAATACTCTTGCATTATTTTATCGCAAATCTATATTTGGATTGGTACAGACTAGTTTAAAAGAAATCAGGGAAATCATCATAACAAACAATCTTGATTTAGATGCTTTGTTCATATCGAGGGATTATTCTGGAGCATTGTATATCAATGAAAATACTTATATATACCATTATCTCGTCCTTGCTCTGATAAGATTTTATATGGAGTTTCAACAGCATTTCATTGATTATATCGAAGAAAGCAAACAAAGAACCATTGACAGTTTCTTTGTTGAGATACTTCAATGGAAAAAAAGTGATTATGTCAATATCACTCTTATTCCAACCTTGGAAATCACTCCAGTAAATGAAGTTAAGAAAGATAAAAAGGTTAATGATGATGTTGTTCTATCTTTCATATATACGAAGTTACAAACTGACAGTCAAAATATAAACACTTTATTCTCTGAATTAAAGCAACATAATGCCATTCCAAAAGAAGAGCCGATAACAGAATTCAAGCATCTATTTTCAGGTGTGAAAGTTGAAAAACCTATTACTTGGATAGGTAAAAAAAGTGATTTGTCATATCTGTTTAAGCAACTTGTAAACGAATATAAAGTTCTCGAAATTCCAAAAGGTAAAACAATATGGGATGTTGTAGATGCGTGTTTCGTTGACAAAAATGGTAAACCATTTGGCGTAAATGTGCTGAGAAAACAAAAGAATCCGATAAAAACACTGTCTGATATTAAACATTTTGCTTATCTAATGTCATAAACAAATCACTCGGCACTCGACATATAACATCTATTTAAAAGAATAATGAGACTATCTTCAAAAGGTAGTCTTTTTTATTATCAGCACTTTGCAGCGCTCGGCGCTCGGCGGGCACTCGGCGCCGAGCGCTATTCTTATAATTATCAATATTTTCCATTCTACTTTTGCATCAAGCAGTTGCTCAAAGGAGAGGCTCTTGGGTAGCTGCGGAGCCTCAAAATTTTTTAAAATAAATGTTTTTTTACAATGAAAAAAAATTTTGATATTACATTTAATGAATTGCCAGAGGCAATATCACAGCTTATGAAAGATGTGAACGAATTGAAGTCTTTGCTTCAAACCGTCCACGATGCAAAGGTAGAACCCGACCGCTGGTTCAATATTGACCAGCTCTGTCAGTATATCCCCGACAAACCTGCCAAACAAACTGTTTACGGTTGGGTATCCCATCACACCATACCTTATCACAAGAAAGGTAAGAAACTCCAATTTCTCAAATCAGAAATCGACCAGTGGCTCAAATCCGACCAGCGAAAGACTGCCGCCGAACTCCATGCGGAAGCAATCGCATACGTCAACAGCAAGAAAGGAGGTCTCCGATGAGCGAACCTAAATCAATAAAGGATATAATCCTTGATATATCAATCGACAAAAACGAACCCATTGGCAAGACTTTCATCCAATGCCCATTCATTCAGGTGGAACTGCTCCGACAAGGCAAATTGTCTCTTGATGATTTGAACGACGAACAGATTCACAATCTTGTCGAACACACCGCTCTTGAAGACTGGCTCGACAATCAAGATGTATCTAACATGCTGCATGTCAGTCCGCGCACGCTTCAAACCTTACGCTCAAATGGCACATTGCCATTCTCACGCATTGGCGGAAAAATATACTATCTCCGTCGTGATATACAGAAAATTCTTGCAGACAACTACACAATGTATAAAATCAGAAACGAATATGAAAAATCAGACAAATAACAAGAGAACTTTCTCATTTTTCAGTTCTCCAATAACCAACACCAAGCCGAGCAGAGACTTCACTCTGCTCGACGCTTACAACTATATTGTCGGACACCAAGCGTCGCACAGTACCAATCGTCTTCGTTCCATCATTGACAAGGACTACGCTAAACAATTCAAGGCACGAAACTTCGACTATTGCACCTTCAGCGGAACATTTCAATATCGGAATGACAAAGGACTTATACGACATTCTGGACTACTATGTCTCGATTTCGACCACCTCAATAACATCGAAGAAGTCAAGAAGATATTACTCCAAGATGAATACTTCGACACCATGCTTATGTTCATCTCCTCATCAGGCGACGGACTCAAATGGATTGTAGAAATCAACACCAATCAAGCCACACACCAACAATGGTTTCAAGCCATATCCAACTACCTCATGCACACCCATTCACTTCAAGCCGACAAATCAGGCAAAGACATCTCACGAGCCTGCTTCCTCCCACACGACCCTTTTTGTTATATCAACCCAAAACTCTCAAAAAAATGAACAAGAAACAATTTAACATAGAAGAAT
The DNA here is from genome assembly GCA_045592965.1 of Bacteroidales bacterium. Classification (GTDB taxonomy): domain Bacteria; phylum Bacteroidota; class Bacteroidia; order Bacteroidales; family F082; genus Limimorpha. The sequence goes on from JAZNVS010000125.1 coordinate 70,784, forward strand.
GGCTCAACAAAAAAACTCAAGAAACAAAGAATACCTCAATGTCTGTTGACAGTTGTCCGTTGTCTGTTGACCTTTCCCAAGAAATAGAACTCCTTACCAAGGAAATAGAAAACAGAGCCATCGACATCGCTCCCGACTATCAATCATGGCGCGACCTCGGTTTTGCCCTTGCCGACGCCCTCGGAGAAAACGGAAGAAACTACTATCACCGTCTAAGCCGTTTCTATCCAAACTATTCCTCCGATGAAACCGACAAGCAATTCACAGCCTGTCTCAACCATCATGGGCATGGAATAACATCCAAAACCATATTCCACCTCGCCAAACAAGCTGGAATAACAATAAGTTCCCGTTCCCAAGTTTCCATTTCCCCAATATCCTCAAAAACCTCAACTGAGGTTATTGAGGTTTTAGATGAAATCGAGACGTTATCATTAGAGCAGATGCCCACTTTTAGTGATAAAGTGAGAGACAATCTTCCAGAATTTCTTAAAAAGATAGCAGACGATTCCATCTCCAATGAAGATGCCGACCTGCTCATCTTAGGAACCCTTACAGTCGTCTCGGCTTGTATGCCAAATATTTACGGAATATACGCAGGCAGAGAAGTCTTCCCGAATCTTTTCCTTTTCGTCACAGCACACGCCTCTGCAGGAAAAGGACGCTTGTCGTTGTGCCGTTTTATTATAGATCCCATTCACAAACAGCTTCGTGAGGAATATGCAGTCGAGATGGAGATTTTCAAACGACAGCAAGTCGATTATTCTATCAACAAAAAGAATCCAGATGCAGAACAACCAATAGAACCACCTCTTAAAACGCTATTTATTCCAGCAAACAGTAGTTCTACGGCAGTTTATCAAGTGTTAAACGACAACAAAGGCGTTGGACTTATTTTTGAAACAGAAGGAGATACACTTGCAAATACATTCAAATCAGATTTTGGAAACTTCTCCGATGGATTTAGAAAAGCTTTTCATCACGAGCCAATCTCTTACAACAGACGAAAAGACAAGGAATTCGTTGAGATTGAAAGACCTAAGCTGTCAGCGCTTTTGTCCGGAACACCTCGTCAGATTCTTTCACTTGTACCAGATGCAGAAAACGGACTATTCAGTCGTTTCATATTCTATTGCATGAATATCAGATTGGAGTGGTACGATGTGTTTGCAGTTCAAGACGAAACGCTCGACGAACATTTCAAGAATTACGGAAGAGAGTTCTTCGATTTATATCGGCTTTTGAAAACATCACCACCAATACGTTTCTCTTTTTCGGCAACGCAGCAGAAAGAATTCCATTCCTTCTTTGAAAAGATGCAGATGGAATATTCATCAGGCTTTGGTATCGACTTCGTGGCATCAATAAGACGTTTCGGACTTATAACATTCCGTATTGCAATGACACTGTCTGTATTGCGTATACTTGAAAACGGTGAATTCCCTAACGTGATGTTATGCAATGACAAAGACTTCACAACTGCAATATCAATGGCAGAAACCCTACTCAAACACACCGCTAAAGTCTATCAGACATTTCCTGTCAATGCAGAAGAACAACCCATAGGCAAGAACCAGCTCAAACAGCAATATTTTGACGCTTTGCCACACGATTTCGACAAACAGACCGCATTGTCGGTAGCGCAAACATTAAACATACCGCACAAGACTGCCGAGCGATATCTCAAACAATGGACACTCTCCGCCCAGTTGAACCGTGTTAAACACGGATGGTATGGAAAATAGAGAAAAGAAATTTTCATAAAAAAGTCCCACGCAGGGACTTTTTTTGTTTATAAAAAAAGATAAAACAATACAATTGGTTTTTATAAAAAATATACCTTTGCACAATCAATAATTTCATTATGGATAGTAAAACATTTAATATATATTGTGACGAAAGTTGTCATATCGAGCATGATCATAAAAGGTTTATGTTCTTAGGGTCTGTCAGTTGTGCTTATCCACAGGTTAAACGACATTGCCAACGTATCGATGGACTGAAGAAGAAGCATAATTTTTATGCAGAGATTAAATGGTCAAAAGTATCCAACTCTAAAATCAAGTTTTATCTTGATCTTGTCGATTATTTCTTTGATACAGATTTACGATTTCGTGCAATAGGTGTCGAAAAATCAAAGATAAGATACAATGATTTCAACTCTGATTATGACGATTTCTATTATAAAATGTACTATCAGTTGTTGAATCATAATATTAGCTCTTTCTGTCATTACAATGTTTATATGGACATTAAGGATACTTTAAGTGCAATTAAGGTAAGAAGATTAAAAGATATTTTAAATGTCAAATATGGAGTTTTTCGAAATGTCCAAAATATACGCTCAGAAGAAAGTCTGCTGATGCAGCTGTCTGATTTTTTAATGGGTGCAATATCATATAACTCCAATTGTGAAGAAAAAAGCAATACTGCAAAAGTTAAGATTTTGGAAAAGATAATGCAGCATGCCAAAACAACAAATCTGAGTCAGACAAACTATTCTGAAAAATTGAATCTTTTTTTTATTGAATTGAGATGATATGCCACACAATCTGCTTAAAAAATATAATCAATTGCTTGAAATTACTGCATATTCTCATGCACAGAGACATCAATCTCTAAAAAGTGTTTTTAACAGGGATATTGCGAACAACCAAGACTTTTCTTTTAGAACTAAGAAAATCAATCCTACACCGGCAGATGGAGAAGACACTATGGAGCGTCTTTTTAATCACCTTACTACTGTTATTACCGACAAATCTATTCGTAAACGTGAGTTTGATATAAATCGTTCTGTTCGGTTACATTGGATCAAATATCATATAGACGAAAATAAAAAAGACAATATACTTGTTTTTTCAGTACAAGAACCAGATGGTGTAAGAACATATATATACGATGAAGACGAACAATATGTTATTATCCTTGAACCAATGAGAAATAAGGATGAATATTATCTGTTGACCGCATACTATTTGGAAGGTAAAGATAAGGCAAGAGATAAAATAAAAAAGAAATACAAGCGCAGAATCAACACTTTATAAAAGCAAAAAACGCAGAGCATCAAGGCTTGCGTTCTTCGATTTCCTTCTCTCAGATGAGAGATGAACTCCGTTGCAAAGATACAAATATTATTCAAACAACGCACACCAAATAAAAAAGTTTTTTTAAAAAGTAAATAAAAACAAATAATTAACCAAATCATTACAAGACACAACTGCCTGAAAAAATCAGGCAGTTGCCGTATTACCCTATAAAATTAAAAGCATCCGCAATATCACTCCAATTACTTTAATTACTCCAATCAAAATTTCTTAATAAATTTTAACAAACTTTCATAATATTCTTTAACTATTTTTTTATATTTGCTTATAGATTCAAAAAACCTAACTCAATGAAATCGAACAAAGCTTATATCTATTAACAATTAAAAACAACAACATGAACAACAATCAATCATCACAAGAATCTCTCTTCTTGAACGCCATTCGCTTTCAATTTCCTGAAGAACAGCAAACATTCTATTTCTTGCACACAACTGATAGAATAAACTTCCCATTCTTGACGCATCACAACAAACCCATAGAACTGGAAGTAGCATTCCCAGATTTTAAAAATGGAGACAAGATTTATTCAACATTTGAAGTCGAAACTAATGGATTCACACCAGTCAAGATAGACCTGCGTGACCCGAGAAATTTTGCATTCGCAAAACGATACTACAACAGACTTATTTACCAATATTTTGTAAGTAAAAACTTTCTAATAGAAAGCAACAAAATAACAAAAGACAATCAGATATGGTTCCGTGCTGACAGAGATAATCCATATCCCGAATGTATCAAATACGACCGATATACCTTAAGAGTTAGCTTCGACAAATTCAACAACGCCCCGCAACTCGTCATCACTTACGACCGTCCGACCTGGATGTATAAGAAATCTGTAGCAGCAATAATGCAGTCTGCCGACGACCCATTCTCATCCATTCAACCATCAGCCGAACTCTTCGGAAAAGTAGTTTATAGAAGAAAAGATAAATTCACAAAATTCATTGTTGACAAATACAGCTCAATCTCTTTGACGGATAATTTCGATTCCAACAACGCATATCCTATAATGAATCGGGAACTGATAAACTATCTGCAAATAGAATTTGCCGATGAAGACGAAACCTATGAACTATCATCATACAAGAAAACATATCCAAGAAACAAGTATAAAAGATACCTCGATAAAATATCAGCTTTTTATAAGACTATCAACAACGATGAATTCCGTAAGCTGATAAATATCGAAGATGGATTTGCTATACTTAATCCTTTGCAGATAGGTCACACCAATTCAGCAAGCAAATCACTGATGTTTGGAGGCAATACAACAAACTATAATCCACAAATCGGAGTTAACCACGGTCCGTTTCAGCCAACACCATATCCATCAGTCTCAATGCTGGCGATATTCCCGAAAGAAGACAGAGAAGCAGCAAGAAACCTCCTCAGATATTTCAAAAATGACTATAAACAACTGTTCAAAGGACTGAAACTATACATAGGTAGAGATTTTTCTTTCTCAAATAAATTTCTTGAAATACAAGACACAAACAATATCTTGGGAGAACTGAACGACTTCCTTAGAAATATGACTTTTAATCATAATGAAAAGATAATCGCCATATACCTGACGCCGATAGGCAGACACACATCCGACAAAGAAGAGCGTAAAATATATTACAGAGTAAAAGAAAGACTGCTCAGATACAATATCGTCTCGCAATGCATTGAAACATCCAAAATGCTCAGCATGATTGAACACGACAATACAAATACTGACAGCAACGGCAAACCTCTGAAAAACTTTGCCTACACTCTTCAAAACATGTCTATAGCCATCAATGCCAAACTCGGCGGAACACCTTGGCGACTATCGTCACCTAAGCAAGACGAACTCATAGTAGGTGTAGGCGCATTTCGCAATATAGAAACAAACACACAATATATAGGTTCCGCATTCTCATTCGACAACACAGGTTCTTTCAACTCCTTTGCCTACTTTTTAAATGATGAATTAGAAGAACTGGCTGGTTCCATAGAAAATGCCATCCTTAAATTTGCAGTAGCAAACGGCAAACCTCAACGACTAATCATACACTATTACAAAACTATGAACCACAAAGAATTAGCGCACATCGAAAAAGCACTGCACAACCTCAATCTTGATATACCATTTTATGTATTGTCAATAAACAAGACAGAATCTGAAGATTATGTGGTATTTGATAACAATTACAAAGAACTAATGCCATACAGCGGAACATACGTCAATTTAGGCGACAAGACATATCTTTTATGCAACAACACACGCTACGAAAATGCAAAGCTAAACCCATACGACGGATACCCGTTTCCGATAAAAATAAAGATAGACTGCCCCAACGACCCTATACGCGACATTGACACCACAACCATCAATCAGCTAATCGACCAAGTCTATCAATTCAGTCGTATCTATTGGAAATCCGTCAAACAACAAAACCTACCAGTAACAATTAAATACCCAGAGATGATAGCCCAGATGCTACCATACTTCAACGATGCCAACAGTTACGACCTTGATACAAATCATTTGTGGTTTTTATAATCCAATAAGGAAAAGATGTTAGTCAAAAACAACTAAATGAGCATGATATGACAGTCGAAATAAGAAGAAATGATAAATGTCCATGTGGAAGTGGATTAAAATATAAAAAATGTTGCATGACAAAAAAAGATGTTACGCAACATAATATGCCTAAATACAGGGAAATCATGCACCCAGATGGACGTAGTTCTTATCAAGTATTTTGGCTTGATAATGTTGAAAAGACAAACCCAATAGAATTATATAAAAATGCAGAAATCTATAAAAGAGCAATTTTATACCGTAATGTGATAGAAATAAAAGATCCTGTATTGGCGCAAAACTTAACCGATGATTTTTATACAAGATATGCAATGCGGGAAGTTGAAAATGAAGGATATTGCGAGAAGATAGAAAGAGTAGGTGTTCATGAAAATTTTTTAAAGTTGTTGGAAACAACACGAAAAAAAGATCAGATCACATTGCTTAAAGGAATGTCAATAACTCCTGAGCAATTAATGTCGTTAATTTTCAAATCATATAAAGATTATAATTATCTATATAGCATATATAGATTTGAAAATTTGTCTAAAGATTTGTATGACAAAAAAACACCTAAATTTGCCGCTATGTTGAATGACGGTACAATTGAGACTATTGGAGATACAGACTTGACAAACGGACAAGTTAAGAAAATGATTACGGAACGTAAAGTCATTATTGCTCATTTTTTTGATAGAGGCAATGATTGGCATTGTCTGTTCACGACCTACAATAGTATTGGAGGTAAAGAAAATCATAACAATGGACAACCTCATTATCATTATTTTTCAAGTGCCTTTGGAATCAAGCGTGATGAGTTTATCGAGAGCATGAGATGTGGAGATTATAAATCTACATCTGTACATATCGATTTGCTAGAATATGGAAACCAGCCTGTTAATGATAGTGAATTATAATGTTTTATCGTATTATTGTCCTAATTAAAATACTATAAAATCAGATTATACTCCAATTAAAGACTAGTAATGGACTTTATCACATCAAAATAATATTTTTCTTTGTTCTTATCAAATGTCACAGATTTTTCTAACACTGGAAATGTATCATTTTTATCAGCATTCCAAAATACATTTAGTTTAAAACAAACAGCGTCTATTTGTCTAATAGCAACAAAATCATCGTTTGAATAATCTCCATGACAAACTAAGGATAGCTTACTACTTGGGCGACCACCATCATAGATTTGAGATAATTGAGATAGTTGATGGTCAAATAGAATATCTTCACTATGAATCAGACTTACATTGTCTAGATTCAATGATTTTAACCATTCAATTATTGACTGGTCAAAGTCATCTATCATTTCCTTTTTATAATCTTGAGTATATGGTCGCATGTAACAAATTTTTCCATTTTTTTTAATATACTCATCACGAAAAGATATTACTCGTGCAACTTTGAACTCATCGGGATTGATATAATTAAATGCCATGTATTAAATTATTTAAAAATGTATTTTTTCTATGACTTTATTATTAAAACAGAAGTTCCATTGGTTCCTCTATATAAGTAATGATATCTACACCTTCTGGTATTCCGTTTACTTTTATTTTTTTCTTAAGAATTCCATAGTATGATGCTAATGCTCTATTAATATCTTCTTTCTTCGCGAATTGAGATCTCCAGGAGCGTTTGAATGTACTGCTAATATCACGTTCATTGCATTGTATGTTAGTTGTTTTACCATCGTGATCTATTGCAAATACAAAAGTGTATTCTTTGTCATCACCAACTGAAGGTACAAATCTGGTATCAACTTTTGAAATTTTATCATTGATAAATTTGTATGGACTTGTCAAGCTTAATTTCTGTGCATTAGTCATTATATCCTCAAAGAATTGTGCCTTAAACTCGTTTGACCTAATCTTACCTTCAGAATTAAAAAAAACCTCAAATAACATTCCGTCTATTATTGCCTGTTTGAATACGACATCCCATTCTTTTATATAGATGCTGATATTCTCCATAAACATAATAGCATTACCTGAAGAACCCTCCGCTGCTTGAACAATGTTTCTTCCTAATACAAATACTGAACTTCTATTTTCAATAGTATTGGGGACACTCAATTTCTGTGTTTTTATGATTTTATCAATAGCAGGATTCTGTACATACCAATTGTATGTTTTGAGTTGTGTTATAATTTCATCCATACAACCAATATTTGACTCGTTATCATATTGTCCATCAGATATTGCTGTTCCATAATACATAGTATCCTGTTTTGGAACAACTTCGTTTATGGTATCTTTGTCTTTATTTAATTCTGTACGCTTTTGTTCTATTTTCATATCGTCGTTTGGCACGACCTCAATTTTTGCTACGGCATTTTCTTTCTCTTCTTCTGCTATTGCTAATTGGAAAGATAAAGCAAGGTCTTTATATTGTGAAGCCGATATTTTAACAAAAGTTTTAAAATCAATCACATAAAAACAATCACTCTGAGTTTGAGTGTAAAATTCATGTATAAGACAAGGTTTGGCTATTTTAATACGCTTGTCATTTGACTTAATAGATATTCCATCTTCAACCTGAGTATTAGGAGCATACACAATGTCTGCTTTCATATCCCTTGTAATTAAAATAGCTTTTTTAACATTATTTTCTTTGCAGAATTGCAATATTTCCGTCCATATTATATAATCACCAGCACTATTCTCTTCTTTTGTACTATCCTTATAACCTGGTGGAATTCGATTATGAGAACGCTGACTAAATATATTTTCAGCATCCTTAACTAATGAATAAACATCTGATGGCAGCACCTTACTTTCAAGTTGATTTACGATTTCTTTATGTACTTCGTTCTGATGTTTATCAAGATTATTGTTAATAGCTTTGCTAATTTTATCTAATGTGTTCGCAATATAATCAATATCATTTTTTAAGTCATCAGTTTTATCTTGATAAGCAGAACCATTCAAAAGAGATTCTCCTATATAACCTTTCACAAAGTCGGCAATATTGCTGAATTCCTTAGTGTATGTTTTAATTTTTGAAAGTTCTGACAGGTACTCTTTAATATTACATTTATATATTTTATCCGAGTATTCATGAATAACCCAAACAGGGATATGAAATCTATTTCCACAACTTTCAACCCATTTATAAAAATCTTGTCTTGCCTTGTCGTTTAGGCGATATAACTGAGAAAGGATATTTGTATCTATGAATATTGCACAATCATTATCACCCAATAAGGCTTTAACTTCGCTTTGATATTCAGAAATATCTATATATTGTTTAGGGAATTTCATAATTCTTTCAGTTCTAAAATTAAATAATTATATTTTGATTTTTCAACGAGTAATCGAGACTCTATAATGTGCAAAGTTACAGATTATTCCTTAACGATTTCAATGAAAATTATGCAAAATAGTATCTTGTATCAAAATTCATAGTCTTACCTTATTTCTAAATTGTCATTATGAGAAACGATTTCCTATAATTATGAAAAATCTTTAATTATTATTATTAGATTGATTTTCTTCTAAAAACAATCTTTTTACTTCATCAAACATACGTTCACTATAGCTTAAACTAAATCTTCCCTGCGAGCAACCTTTAATATAAAATTCAAACTCATCTTTAGAGAATAGACTATGTCTATCATGGGTTGATGATTCCAGATTATATGGCGAACGTGTATTAAAGAAAACAAATGAACCTCTATAGTAACGGCAGATTTTCCTCATTTTCTCTGTTGGCGAATAACCTTCAAAGTCTTCTTCATATTCCCAAACTTCATAAGGCGCATAATTGCCAGGAGATAATTCCGTCAATTCCTCTTTTGATTCCGTTATGTCATCAGGAATGTCTTTCAAAAAAATAGGTTTGATGTAATCATACGAATCTAATCTAAAATAATTCCATTCGCAGTCGTTTCCTACTGAATAGAAAGTTAAAGATTTTGCAGGAAATAAGCAGTTATATCCCATGTCAAATTCTATAAAAGGATTCTCCTTATACTTTTTTACACTTTTGTAGTGCATCCCACCGCGTGGTAAAAATACATATGCCAAACTTTTATATTTGCAAAGTAAATTAAGGATATTTATAATGTCGTCTTGTTTTGTCCAAATAGCTTTATAAGGAACGTTTATAGGAAATAATTTGCTGGTTATCTCGTACCATTCAATATTATTTCTAAGATGAAAATTCAAGTTTATTTCTATCCAATTACTAAATATCTTTACAACATCACCTATATGTGGTCTGAGTGTCGGATTATTATCAGTACATTGCGCCAATAATAAATCTAAAGGTGTATAATACGGAATCGTAGGCAATATATTATCATCAAAAGTACCAATATTTGGATATCGTTCTAAAGCAATTACTGTTTCTGCACTATACTGTCCTTCAAAACAATCATAGTCTTCGGTTAAAATCATCCAGATTGTTTTAGCTATAGAATAAATATCTGCTTTATATGTATCAGCATTATAACCTGTACTTCTTTCCATTTCAGGTGCAATTGTTCTTTTTGCACCAATTTTTTCCTTGTCTTTTTCCTTTGTGATTCTACTCGCACTTTCAATAAATATTAACCCAAAATCTGATAAATAATATTTCCCCTCATATATTAGGATATTTTCAGGCTTTATGTCTCTATGAGCTACCTGTATTTTATGTAAAGCGTCTATACATCTTAATATATCACCTATTGCATTGCATTTTTCTTTCAATGAGCTAAACCTATGATTTTTTAAAGGTTCTGCTAACGGCATAACATAATATGGAGTTTCACAATTAAGATCCTTATCAATAATTGGCAAAATGATTTTATGTTCTATTAGTTCTGGATGTTTCTCCATAAAAGAGCACTCTCTTTTAAATCTATCAATTTTTTTAGATTCTTTGTTATCCAATCTTTTCAAAGCAAAACAATTGTCATTTTCATCAAGAACTTTGAAAACTGAAGCATTACCTCCGTTACCTAAAATGCCAACTATTCTCCATTTTCCATATTTATCCATACTATCTTTTGTAATTAAATTGATACAAAAATAATGAAATGTCTTATATGAAATAATAAATATAATATTTTCACATCCGAATCAACCAAACTGTTGACAAATGCAGATAATGCTATGTATACCATACCAATTCAAATTCATGGTGTTTACATCGCATAGCATATTGTTAACTATATAAACTTACTAAAATTCATTTATTTGATTCAGAAACATATTGAAAAATGTATTCAAATTTTCATTTCAAAGAAAATAAATCACTTATTAGTCAATCAATGATTGTTGTAGTTTCATCCACCTCCCTCTCACCCCTCCAGATACCCCATTACAAACGCGTCGGGGAAGACGAACTTCTTCTCGCCAAGAGCGAATTTAATGTAGATGTATTTGTCGTTACTGTTGAGTTTCACCACCGTGCCTTTGCCGAATTTCTTGTGAAAAACAATGCTGCCAACGGTCACTCTTTCCAACTTTGCCATTAGCTCAGCATTCTTGTCGAAAGGTCGCGATGATGTCGTTTGAGTCACGACTGCTGGTTTAACGACCTGCGTATTAACATCAGTCTTAGTTTTATTACGCTTGTCCTCAACTGCCTCGCCACTTTTTGAATATGCACTATTCTCAACCTCATTCATTGAGTCCTGCTGATTATAAAACAGCTTCTCATACTGACTCTTGCGTATCGTTGTGTCCCAACCTCCAACCTCATCGTTGATATGTTTGTCGATGCCGGTATATGTAAGACTTGCATCTTCATAGCGTTTGAACTTAAAAATGGCATCATTCATCAGCGGTGCGTTGAACACACCTATAGAACATAACATATTGAAATCTCCAATACTCAAACCAGTTACCTTCTTAAACAATCCTGGTTCTAACTGTGTGATGACATCTTTGAGGCATCGCTCACGGTAGTCGGTCAGGTACATAAAGACTGGAATACGAGTGGCAAACTTTATCAGTTTCTCTTGAATCTGTTTGCGTTTGCTCTTCAGTTCTTTCTCTTCGGCAGAGATTTCTTTCTTCTTTTTATCCGTCTGTTTGTCTTTGTCCTTCTTTGCCTTTTTGATGTCATCTGATTTGTTGATGATGGTAGTAATGTCGTTGTTGAGGTTACGGAATCCTTCAATATTCATCAAGGCTTTCATCGCCTCTGGATTTGCGAGCAAGCGTTTCAGTGTATCGTTATCCACATTCACAAGCAATGCCGATTCCCAACGTTTCGCCAACAATGTAGCCGATGTTCCTGCCAAAGCAATATCGAGAATGTCTTGCGCATCTACCTCTTTCATGCTGCTTCCATCGTACGCCAACACAGGCAAGAATTTGATAAATTCTCCAACCTTCGCTTCAGGATTAGATTCATTTATATCCAAACGGCAACTGTAATCTGAAATTTGTCGTAATGCTCTGTCTAAGGCGAAGTCGAACACGTAGCATTCATTTTTCATTATAGTTTTGCCGCCATCTTCGTTCTTCACTTCCCACGGACTCTGCACACGGAAAGCCGCCTGGAAATATGTCTCCGGACTTTTCAGATTGCGGAGCATGAATATTCCAGTCCATGGTCTCACAGTGACGCCTGTTGTCAGCTTACCGCAGGTAAGTGTGATTGTCTTTGTCTCCAAAGGGTCGCCCATGTTTGCCTTGACAGGTTGCAGAGCGTCAAGACCAATGCCTGCCGACGCTCCGGCACAGACTATCACTTTATAGTCGTGGTAGAATTTGTTTTGACGCTGAGCAAGCAGATTCGCCATCGCGTAACACGACGCCACATTAGGCAAAAACCACAAAGTATGCGAGAGCACGTTTAGCAATCTCGTGTCGCTGAATGGCATCGGAGGTCGTTTGTCTTGTCCCAATTTTAAATCATCTACGCTTGCAGGAAGATACGAACCTCTGATTAAGTCTAACCATTTCTGAACCTCGTTCTCATATTTGAATCTTGCAAACTCGTCTTTGCCTTCCGCCGCAAAAAATACGTTTAAATCAAACTCATCAAATTCGCCTTGCTTGGCAACTTCCTGTATCTCATCAGGCATACGATACGTAAGCATCACCATTCTCGGCAGGGCAAGGTAGGGGTTGCCGCTTCCTTTCCATTCGGTTCTGGCTCTTTGCTCGTCTGAATATGTCCAATTGAAAATCTGTTCCTCAATAAACTCGCCATTGTTGATGGCACGAAACGGCGTACCCGACAAGAAGAGATAATGCTTGGTTGTAATAGGCAGCCACGATTCATTGATGGCGCTGTTAGCCTCGTCTTTCTTATATTTCTCCGCATCAAAGTCAACGGCACTTTCCTCGTCTTCTTTTTCGAACAATTCCTTAGCGCGTTCTTTCCATGCGCCGAAATGGTATTCGTCAAAAATCACCAAGTCCCAATTAGTGGCGTGTATAAACTCGTTCTTGGTCTTGATGCCTCCGCTTTCGTTTGTGCCAAGCAAATCTTGGAACGAACCGAACACAACAATCGGTTTCGACTTGTCAGTTCGCAAAAATTCCTGGTCTATGTTCAAGTTGTTGTTAAGAGCGTCTTTGTTCGATACATACTGCCAACCCTCAAAGTCGATATGCGAGACCAAATCTTCGCGCCAAGCCGATTCTACTGCAGGCTTGAAAGTAAGGATCAATATGCGCGATAATCCCATCTTCTTCGCCAACTGATAACTTGCGAAAGTCTTTCCGAAACGCATCTTCGCATTCCAAAGAAATTTAGGTATCCGATTTGGTTCTTCTTTCAAGGCATCATTAAAATATGCTCTCGTCTTCTCAACAGCTTGATATTGCTCCGGACGCATAGCGAAATTCTGTGTCCTGTTCTCTTCGTTTGCAATGCCGTTACGCAGCGACAATATAGCAGCCAAGACATCATTCACCGTACAACGGAACCACTCATCAGTCTTGTTCAAAGGATTAAGACGTTGGAAACCTTTACGTTCAAGAATACGATGTACGTCCTTATCTGTGAAACAAGAACCGTCATTACTCATTGCCGATTCTATCAATACAATCTCATATTTGATTTTGCTTGTATGCAGTTGCTCGTCAATACGCTCTTTTGCAGTGCGGTTTGTGAACCCCACTTTAAGATAACCCTTGTGAGACTCCACTCCAGGCAGTCTGTATGCGTATATTGTAGGAGTGATTGATGGTCGTTGAGGAAAGAAGTTGTTTGGCATATGTATTCTATTCGGGTAAATTTGTTATGCAGCTTTCTGTGTTAATCTTTATGCTTTCTTTTATGCTAACATCAATGGTGTCATTTAAAACTTTGACATCGATAATATTGGGAATTTCAGTCTCTTTTATAATAGTTTCAATTTGTTTTAATTGTTCGTTATCAATAGTTGTTGGTAGTGTTGTTTGATATATTGCATATATGCTTGACAGTAAAGCTATGATAATACCAACCCATGTAGCAATATGTTCTTTCTCAAACTTTTCATCATCTTGTGTTTTAAACCCTCTTTTTACATATTGTTCTAACTCTGTTGTTGGGTATATGATGGCATGAGCATATCTATCAAACAATAATGCAACATTGGTGTATAACGTCTGTTTATTGCCAAGGACAGCTCCTTTACAACCATTACCCATATTAATCCAATATGTCCCATCTTCGTATATGTATTCTTTGCGGCTATACAATTGTTTTGGTAGTTGGGTTACATTTGCTTTTTGCATAACCAAGATATATCCATTATCCTCTAAATATTTTAACAACGACAAAATATCTAAACCACTGAAGATAACTGATATTTGAGTGTTTTTATCCTTACAATAGAAATCCACCTTTTCAAAACCAACATCAGTAATCCATTCAATAGCATAACACCCTGTAGCTTTCATAATATAATTTTCCACACACAGGTTTACAATGTCATTTGTGTGTTCTGCTTCAACAAGTGATGTAATAATAGTTTTTTCGTAATCGTTAAACTCACGCATAATTTTAAAATTTTAATTTTAAATACAAATGTATGATAAAAAACACACAAAAGGCTCTATTCCATTGGGCGTATCATTGATTCAATATATTCTATCTCTTCATCAGTAAATCCGTATTTGGAATATAACTTTTCATCTGTCCAAGGTTCATTAAAATCTTGGATTGGAACTAAAGCATATACTCCTCTAGCTGCATTCTGAGTGTTTTTTTTATATAAAACAAAGAATCTAAAGAAACGAGTCTTGATATAACTGATAAGATTTTCTGCTTGTTCTCTGTTGTCAAATGTACCTGCGACTAAATAAGTTTCTGTACAGCATGTTAAAGGGGCTCCAATAAAAGGTTTTCCTAGTACTAAATAAGGAAAAGCACCACGTTCTCCATATGCCTTTGCTATATACACTTTGTATTTGTCGAGCCAATGATTATTTTGACGAATTTTCATTCTGGATATATAACCATTTTGGGGATAAGCATATACAAATATACCATTATCGGTAGATTTATCTGGAATAATGTCGCCAAAAGGTTTTCTAGCACTAATGATGTTTTCAATACTTATAAAATCATTATTATGAACTTTGTTTAAAATGGACACAGATTCGTTAAAACGAATAAAAGTATCGCATCCTTTTTCTAAAAGAGGTCGTGTAAGTGTTGAACGTTTACCTTGTTTAATAGAAGTTACTTCACAATCGCCAATCTTATCTCTATTCCATAAAAAATAACATACACCGCCAGATAAGTCTATCCCTGGAAAACATTCCGTTGAATCGAAATAGTCAATAAGATGGCTGATATGATTATCGTTGAGCATACTATCTCTAAAGTTATCTAAACCCTTACCGCCAGAATACCAACGAGCGGGAATAATCATCGATAAGTATCTGGGATTTAGTTTTTTTGCTTGTTCTACAAACTTGTGATATAATGGAGTTGCGCTAGACCCTGTACCGCCTCCGTCATTTAACTGATACGGCGGATTTCCTATAATCACATCGAATTTCATATTGAATATTTTGGTTATGTCTATGTTATGAATGAATTGATAAGCGTGTGTCTCTAATTCGTTTCCACGCTCGTATGTGTTTTGTGAGGCTCCGCAATAGATACATTTGCCGTCTTTCCAACTGTGATTGATGCGCTGGAATATTATGTTTCCTTGCGGTTTGTCTTCCGGAAACTGATATGCCGAGAACTCGCTGCTCGGAAATTTGCTGCAATAAACGCTGCGTCGGGAAAGCAGACTCGTTAGTTCCGTAATGGCTATGCCGAAAAGCTGTTTCGAGAATATATGCTCAATACGTTTTTCAAGGTCAGGTAATTGTCGTTCAAGACCTTTAATCAGTCGTTTCGCTATCTCGCGCAGAAACACGCCGCTTTTGCAACAAGGGTCGAGGAAAGTAGTGTCAGGATTCTCAAACAATTCCTGCGGAAGCATATCAATAATCTTGTTCGCCAACTCTGGCGGAGTAAAGACCTCGTCGTTGCTGAGGTTGGCTATGCACGAAAGCACATCCGGATTATAGACCTTGTGAAATAAACTATTCTCCATAATCCTGCACCTTTTTATAATGAGTAATATATCTTCTTAGGAATATTCCGCCTTCTTCTTTTTGCTCTTCACTGAGAGCAAATAGATTGCCCATGCCGTTTTCTAAACTTGTGTCGTTATATGTAAGGAGGTCAGACATTGTATAGTCCGAGCGTTGCATTTGAGTACTGCTGATAAGAGTCCATTCAGAGAAAACAATAGGAGCGGAAGTGTCGTTGCCTTTGTCGTCAACACACATAAGTGTCAATGCATTACCATTGATGATATTTCTGCTTATGATAAACTTAGCCGCTTCTCGAGTCTCGTCAGAAGCCTCAGATTTGCAATGGGCAGTATATTCCTCGTTCCAAATAGAGAAAAGACGCTCACGGCAAGCAATGACATTGTCATTCATTATATCCACGCCATAGAGACTTCCAATCGCCACTATTGCCAGCTTTTCATAATCACGAGGACTCTTCTTATATTTTCTTCTGAGTTCAGCAAGTTTACGTTTGAGTATGGCAGAAAGAAAGTTGCCGTCACCACAGGCAGGTTCCAAGAAACGAGAGTCAGGCCTCAGACACTCATTAGCAACGAGGTCGAGCATAGCATTCACCTCACGTTCGGCGGTAAACACCTCGCCACGTTCAGCAACACGCTCTTTAGATTTTATTTGGGAAGATTTTGGATTACTCGGCATAGGCTTATACGATTTACGAGCCTTCGCCATATTACGACAAGCAAAAAGAAAAGCGTGAAACCATTCTCTGCTTATCTAAATCCAAGGTTACGGCCAAGCAACCCAATGCACAGATAAGCACGAACAGTTCACGCCATAGACGACGTGAACTTTCTTCGCAACTTACTCTCGTGCATTCAAAAAATTGGCCGTATTTTGGATTTGAGAATAAGAGCAAAAAGCTCAGATAATTATAATATGTCCGTTATAAAATACTTTCTGTTTTTACGATAAAAATTCGTTAATATTCTGTTTTGCTTTAATACCTGCAAATATATGCAAATAATTTATATGGAAGAAAGACAAGGAAGGAATTTTAGAAAAGACAAAAATGAAGAAATTATTAAAATCAACATCAATACCAGTAATTGCTTTAATTACTCCAATTGCTCTAATAAAACAAGAAAGGCACCTTAAATGGTGCCTATTCTTTCTAATATATTTTCAATTTTTGGTAATAAGTCTGATTTTATTAAAGCATTAGATAGAGTAGAACTATCAAGATTTAATTGGTTTATTGCGTCTTTTATGTTTGACAGAAAAGGTATTTCTTCTCTTGCTATTTCTGGTAATCCTTTCTCATATCGTTCTTGCAATAGTATCTTAAGCCAATATACATCAATAGGCTCAGCTTTATTGATTTTATCAATTATGACATTTTTGTTTATAAATTTTAATATAGGATAATTCATATACTTAGGAGTTGGTCCATGTGGAATGTACATACAATCTTTCACAACAGACTCAATCTTTTCAATGAAATTTTGTTCTACCAACTTTTGTTCTTTTTCATCTTGTATTTTCTCTTTTTTTATAATTGTTGCATTAATATAATTATATATTACCCTAACAGATTTATGAATATTTGATTCTATCATTCGTAAGTTACTTTTTGTAAAATAAGTAATTTCTATTTTATTAGTAAATAAATCTATACCTTTTTTAATGCCTTCTATGATGTCTTCATCTTTTTTAGAGTACAACTCTTTGTAATTAAGTAAATAAAAAGATGCGTTCAGGTAAGACAAATAATCTTCAAGTTCTCCATTACTAACAAAAACTAACAGTTCATTTAATTTTGTACCAACTTCACCATTTGAAAATCCATAGATACCTTTCGTAAATAGATTTAACAATTCATGAGCAGGATTGCCAGAATGAATAAATTCCCCTAATGATTTATCCATCTCAGAATCTAATTTTTCATAATCAGGAGTTATTGCACCTGTTATAAACGCATATAACTCTGGATGGAATATCGGAAATTCTCCTTGGGTAATAAAATATCTTTTATAGAATGTTTTTTGAAATTTTGAATCTTCTTTTTTTTTAAGTTCTTGTTCTTCTTTACTTATTGTATTCTCTATTTCATCTTCGAATAATATATCTGCATTGTTTTCCTCCAAATCAAATTCTACTAAAGTATTATGGACATATTTACTTAAAGTCTTATCATCATCAAAAGAAACATTGTTTAACTTATACTCTATGGATGCTGCAAGAATAAAAGCCCAATAATTATTTAATTTTTGTTCGATATCTTTGCTATTAATATCATATTTATCTGCATAATACGAAAAAACACAATAAAAGTGTTCAATGGCAAATTTTAATATTCTAATATTTGAAATATTTTTTCTATAAAATGCAGATTTGGTATATAATTCGTTCTCTGGTTCTATAAGTTTTACTGCTTTTTCAAGCATATAGGAAATGAAAAGTTTATTTTCATAAGATAATACTATATTTTTGAATATATTAATTGTATCAGGAATAAATACCAATGTTTTTTCAACGACCTTTTCTTTAAATATTAATTCATTATTTTTAATAAATCCTTCGTTCGCTATGACGATAACCTTGTATTCGAGGTTTTCAACAAGCTCATTAATTACACCCAAGACATTGTTTATATCAATTACGTCAACAACTCTTTCTAAATCATCAAGACATATGACAACATCATTAGGTATTAATTTGTATATACCTTGACCTCTTCCTAGCAATTTATCAACATCAACATACTCTTTCAGTTTGGGAATTGATTCTGTCATTTTAGCAATGACATCTGCAACTTTTCCAAAGTTAAAACCTGTTTTGTCCTTTCCGTATGCATCCCAATATGCATATAAAACACGTTCGGGAATCTCAGACAGATTGTTTATTCCAAATAACGAAACCATTATTAGGTTTTTGCCAAGATTATTTTTTGTATATGGAATAACTTCGTTTTTTATAAAATAAGTTTTACCACATCCCCAATGACCTGTAATCATCAGAGCCCCGGAAGTGTTCATTTTGATATAATTGGTAATACCTTCAATTATTGGGTGTACTATTTCTTTTGCCATAACTATTTTATCTATTAAATTTATTTCACTATTTTATAAAAAATTTCCTCAAAACTTTTCGCCACTGCATCTTCACTTGGAATCTCCGAAAAAGCGATGGCAGGTAGTTCCTTTAAATATGTTCCTTTCAAACTTGACCATATAGCAGGAAAATCAGATAGTAATGGAGATTGTTTTATATCCAAACAGCTCCAGCCATCTGGTTTGTCGAATGTTTCTCGGTCATGCTCTAATAATAAATTGAAATCATTCTTGAACTGTTTTGACTGCAGATAATTCGCACATTCTTCATCTTGTAACAGATAATGCAAGTCATAAAAATGGCGTATCTTGGATGCTAAATCGTAGATGTAAGTATCCGATAATGAGAAACGAATAAGAGATACTAATTTCTCAGTCAATGTCTGCCGTTTATCCAATACATTCAAAGAAAACTCTCCTAAACCATATTGTTTAATCAAATCCTCATTATTAGTTTGACGAAAGAATTGAGCAATAAAGCAATCAATGCTCTTCGATACGTATGGGTAAGGATTGGCAAAAGAATTTATTTCAACCAACAACTGACCAATATTGACAGTCTCTTTAATAGACTTGCCAAGTACATTCGGATAAGAGTACATCGCTTTATAGTAACGAGAACCTTTACTTGTCACTCCTTGTACTACAACCTCTTCAAGTCCGTATGTCATTTCTTTAGCAATCTTTTTAATGAGCATTTTCGACCGATTGCCAATTAATGAATCTCCATCAGATATTGCGATGTCAATATCTTCCGAAAATCGATTGCCAATTTTATGAGCTTTAGACAATGAAGTTCCACCTTTAAATATTGCCTTGTCGGAATTAGGATTTTGTGCCATCAATTTAAGAGAACGAGTAATCCAATAATCTTTCTCGATATAAACAGGACGTATATCCAAATATTCAGATGCGGCAAGTACCGCATCAGTAAATAATTTCTTATTTTCGTGTAGGTTCATAAATTCTCCAATTTTGTTTTGTTGATAATGCTGATTCAGAAATAGGTAGATAATAATTAGTAACTCCATTCAAAGATTTACGGATATACTCCAATAAACCACCGTCATAACCAATATCCTCCAATATAGCTCCACATAATGCCCTGACATAGTTGGTATATTTCAAGGAACATTTGACAAACATTTCTTTTTGATCCTCATTTAAACCCCTTACAATCTCCTTCAATCTGATACAAGCCTCATTAGGGGTAGTTGCAGGAATCTCACGGATAAACCTTATTGCATCTAAAATCCTTAAGATTTCTATATTTTTCTTAGTTATTGTATTCTGTTGCATGATAAAAGATATGGTATATTTATCACGCTTTACGGTACGGCGACTTTTGTTAGTTCCAATTTGAATATAAGAAGAAATCTGAGTGGTAAGACCCAAAGCATTATAAGCAGAATATCCAGTTATATAGCCAATCAATTTGCCGTCGCGTTCAATATAATCCTTAGCAATTTGATAAGCAGAAGGCTTCAATTTACCAAATTGAGTCTTTCGAGCTTTATAGAATTTCCCTTTCGACAGTCTAGTGATTTCGCCTGAAGCAGCCATACGATTTAAAGCCTTAACAACAGCAGACTGATTTTGTGATTCCATTTCAAAATCAGAAGCCGTAAAGACATAATCATCTGGAAAGACGACTATCTTTTTTCTTATCTCTTTTGATATGTTCATAATCGTTTAGTAATCATCGTGCAAATATAATAAAATGTCCCGTTTATTACGCAAAAAACAGGACAAAATTGATATAAATATATTTCTCATTAAAACATC
Source organism: Bacteroidales bacterium (assembly GCA_045592965.1). Lineage (GTDB taxonomy): Bacteria > Bacteroidota > Bacteroidia > Bacteroidales > F082 > Limimorpha. The sequence goes on from JAZNVS010000125.1 coordinate 91,827, forward strand.
AGATTACACCGCTACAAACAGCGCAGGGAAATAGGTGTTCCTCCATCGCTCACTTAGGCAGAAAAAAAACGTGCTCGCAAGGGCAAGACAAGTGGCTCCGCAAGCTACGCCACCCTTGCAAGCAACGCTGGCACACGCCTTGCTGCGCTCCTCTCACTCCGCTATCGCTACGTTTGGTACTCGCTAAGGGCGTGCCAGCTCGTTTTTTCTTCCAAGCGTTCGCTCAGTCGTCACCCGCGGCTACTCTTGCCCCCAAACCCTTCAAGGTCTCGCTACGCTCCATATCATTACATTGGGTGCAACCGCCGCTCATTGTTAGGCTCGCCTGCGGGTCGCGAGGGCGTCGTGCTGTCATAGTTTTTGCTTGTTACGTTTCGTTTCTTTTGCTCCCGCCCTCATTTCATAGGTGTGGCAGTATCGCTCCGCTCACAGCCACATCTTTTCAACCCAAAGGAGAGTTCGTCTGCGCTCCCTCATTCCGTTCCGTTCTTTCCGTTACACTACAATCACTACACTACATTCATTCGCTCCGCCAAACCCTCCTCCGAACCCCGCAAAAGAAACTACACTCCACGCAAAAACTCCGCCAGCACTCCTGAGGCAGTCATCGCACTCATTTCGCTTTCGCTACATTCCGTGCTCTCTGCCTGCCGCCCTCGCTCCACTCGCATCGGCTTCGCCTTACACTTCGGCGGCAGGGAAAGCACTCCGCTATCGCTACGCCGCTTTCCCACCGCCTTCGTTGCTCAAGGCTGTTTTCCCTGCGCTGTTTTCCGCTGTATCTGCCTCGAACTATAATCCCCGTTGATATAAAAAACGACCGATTTTTTTTCTTCTTCCCTTAATCTCAACACCGACTCAAAATGCCTTCAATTATTTTTATTTGACATAAAATGACATCATAAACACTCCAAAATATCAAAAACCTCAATAACCTCACTTGAGGTTTTTAAGGTTTTGAGGTTTTCACCTCAACTTGAACAAGCTTATTGAGAAAAAATCAAACAAAAAAATGCGTGCAGATACCTGTGATACGTGGAAAATAAATATTAGCGTTAATTCGTGAAGATTCGTGGACTAAAGAATAATTCGTGAATACATGATTATCGACTTTAAATTATGTTTATCGTCAAAAGAAATAAAAATGGAATGCGAAGATAACTTCGTCTCGGTCGTTTGTAAAGGTCAAGCCCTGACGGGTTGCATCTGAAAATCTTCCTTTTTGTTCCGCTATCGCTCCGCAAAAAGAGTATTTTCAGCGCAAACCTTGACAAACTTCCCTCATCTCCGTTGACCTTGATTGGCATTCCTTTTCATTTCTTTTTTTCGGTTTTTCTTCTGTCGAAAAAATAATTATTAGAAGGAGGGGAAGGAAAAATATCCCTCTTGAATACAGACTGTTCGCAAAAACAGAAAATCCGTCAGCCTACGACATCCAGTCCAGCACTGGTTCGACTTGCATCACCTTTACATTGACGATGAGCAAAATGACGCAAAAAGCGGAAATACATTCCTAATATATTGACAATCCATAATTATACATTATCTTTGTTTAAAGACGAGGAGGAACGGAATCCGAGTATTACCAACTCCGTACCCGCTCCCTACCAAGTCCACTAAACTTACTATTGTCAAACTAAATTTTTTACTGTTATGGGTACAATCAAACAAGGTATTCTCGGAGGTTTCTCCGGTAAAGTCGGAACCGTTGTAGGTTCAAGCTGGAAAGGCATCAGCTACATGAGAGGTCAGGCGCAAAGCGTCAAGAACCCCCGCACCGCAAAACAGATGGCACAGCGTGACAAGTTCTCTTTTGCACTGTCTTTCATCAGACCAATTCAGTCATTCATTCAGGTAGGTTTCAAAACCTACGCTCAAAAGCAGTCAGAATTCAATGCTGCAATGTCTTACACAATGAAGAACGTCATCAAAGGCACCTATCCGAGCTTCTCCATCGACTACACAAAAGCGATGGTAGCAAGAGGCTCGCTCGCCCTGCCGATGGAAATTCAGAAGCAAAACGTCAGCGGTCAGATCTCAGTCTCATGGGCTGACAACAGCGGAACAGCGAACGCGCTCGACACAGACTTCGCCATGATTTTGGCATACAACGCCGAGAAGCAGGAGGCGGTTTACGACATGCACACCGCCTGTCGTGGCGACGAAGGAGTAGGAGTAAGCTATCCCGCCGACTGGTCAGGCGACACGGTACACATCTACCTCGCATTCGTCTCCGAAGACGGAACACTCGTATCAGATTCAGAGTATGTAGGAAGTGAAACGATTGCTTAAGACATCTGAAGGAAAACAACCAACCGTCTGATAAAAATCAGGCGGTTTTTTTATTGAACCAATATCCAATCAAAAAAATACTTATTTTTGCCGTAAAATACTACACCAATAATCGTTGATAATAAGTACCTTATTTGTACCATAAAATTATAAAATATTGGTTATTAGTAGTATTAAATTAGAAAGTTGAAAGTTGAAAATTGAAAACGTAGAGACGCGTCAATGATACCTGCGATAATAAATACACATTGACACGTCTGATAAGAATTTGTCACAGAGAATATTTCTTAATTTTTCATTACTCTTTTCTTATGAACTTATCTTTTTCATTCAATAATCACTTTCTCAGTATGAATATAATCTTCGAAATTTATTCTTATAAGATACAGCCCAGAAGATAAACTGCTCACGTCAATTTTGTTCTTGAACTTGGAATTTATAACCGTAACTCCTAGGTCGTTTATAATCTCGATAGATTTTGCTTTCTCCTTACCGTTTTCAATTTCAATGTTGATGAAATCATTTGCTGGATTTGGATATATTCTAATGTCGTCGTCATTCATTTCATTGACGTCAGTAAAACTCGAACAAGGGAATGTGATATTATCAATCCATACGCAGTCGTTGCCGTCATATGACATAAAGTCTTTCTGGTAAATCCATTTGTAAGTGTGCGTTCCTTCTGAAATCAAATATTCAGCGAGCATCCAACCAGTCTCTCCTGTTGCTGCAATTTTCTGTTCGCCATCGATATAGAAATAGAAATAATCCCAATTTTCTTCCGAAGAAACCTTGTAATGGAATGATAGTACTTGTTCTGAGAAGGTCTCTAATGTAATACTGATTTGTGTATTAGAATCATCGTCGATATTTCCAGAACGCAGACTGTAGTTCCCTTCATATGCTTCGTTATTATCGACGTACCAAGGATTGTTGGTATCGTTTTGCCACAAATCATTTTCTATGACACCGAATTCAAAGTTCTCGGCAAGTGTTCCTAACAATTTCTCGAAATCATGTCTGATCTTACTGCCTTCTATATCGAATTCTAAGGTGAACGAAATAGGTTCTGGAAGAATATTCCATTCGACGTAGAACTCAAATTCCAAGTCTGTTTTTTCTCCAATATTTAATGATGGTATTGCGATGTCTTTAGAAATCACTCTGATAAAGTTGGTGTTGCTGATTAGCTTGGCGACAATGTTTCCCATATCGTAATTGCTGCTGTTCTCTACTGATAATATGAACTTTGCAATTTCGCCTGGGTCGATGAAACCGTTGCCGTCACCATCGCTCTCTTCAGCTTTGATATTGGTAATTTCAAAGTTATATGAATTAACAGAAACTTCGAATTTTTCTTCGTGCTTTGTTCCGTCATGTTCAATATTTAATGTAAAGGTGATTGTAGAACCATTAGGAATCTCACTGACAATATCCAAATGGAATGCGTCTTCAACATTGACGATTTCGTCAGCACTGATATTATCAACGATGTTGTTGTTGTTTGTTATGTTTATTAAATCGTTGTCACAGCTTAATGATAAGTTAACAGAAGAAGCATCTTCCTTGCCGATATTCCTTAGTTTCAAGTCTAAATATGTATCTTGATTTAAAGTAATCTCTTGACTGTCTTCATAAAGATTGAAGTCATACATCATTATAAATGCCTCGTCAGTTGAAATAACGACATCTTTTTCGTAGCGAAGGTGATTCGGTTTTGTTACCGTCACATAAAGTTTATTGCCAGGGATTACGGTGTTAGGAATATTTATAACTTGCATATTGCCGGTTCCTTCTGCCAATGCTAAGGTCTTTGTCTTGCCTCCTTCATCTGTGGAGATGCCGATGACGGAACCTTGAGGTGCTTTGATATTGAAACTGCCGCTTTCATTGTAGTAGATGTCGTTATGAACTATTTCCATTTGTTGTGGAACTTCCGAATAAAGTCTCAAGAAAGCATCGCAATGGGCGTTGAAGAGATTGCTTGTTTCTTGCAGAGACTCGTTCCATACGTTAGGGAAAACTCGTTGAAACATAAAGTGTTTTGCTGAGGTGCTTGCGAAAGCAGGCATATAGCAGTTGTTGTTTTCTATGGTGGTTCCGTAATCGGGCAAGAAAGAATTCTCGAAGAAATCCCAGATTCCCCATAGGTATACGTCGTTGTTATAAGTGTATGTTTCATAAGTCGCTGCAATAACACCAACGGCACCTTTGTCTTCATTACGCATCAATGATTCTGCAAGACATCCGTCTTTGTCGAATGCGCCTGTTGCACAGTTGATTGAAAGTACAAAAGGCAGTTTGCCATGATTTGTCAACGTTGGGACGTTCTTTGATTCAAAAGTAGGGCAGTCCCAGAATGAATACCAACCGTGGTCACGGTTTTGCAGTATGTAGCCTGGTTCCTGGCTTATTTTATCGAGAAGTTCTAATTCATAATTGTCATATTCGACGAAGGCTCCTGTTTCACCTGGCGTGGCTGGAATATACCCCAATCCATTAGGGCCAAAATAATTTACAACCTGATTGGTGTTGTTGGCAGATGACCAGATTTCATCATCGTAATCACCGCTATAATAATATATTACGTTGAGTCGATATGGATCTTTGCCGATGGAACTGAGATAACCGTTTATGCTTTCTGCGCTAATCTGAAACCATTTTGTTTGTTGATATGCACTTGTCATAATAGGTTTTTCGTAGAAGTCGGACTCCATAACAGGATTGTTGAATTCGTAGTCGATTTGCTTGTCAACCACTATTCTGGCTTCTTGTTCGTTAGCTGCGCTTAATCTGGATACAGTGATGTCGGGCAAGAAATCCTCGTCAATGTCGGAATAAGGTCTGTCGGAGATATATGGGTCTGTTGATTGAAAATTAAAATGAAACGCAGGTATGCCTTCTCTGTAGTTGGTGCTGTGGTCTCCTAGCAGACATACTGCAACAGGAGCGATTTCCCAGTTGTTATACGCGTCAATAATCCAGTTTCTTAATTCTTCGTGAGAATTAACATTGATGTCGCCAAGAGAATATACTTTAGAAATGATACCTTGCTTGCTTCTGTAATCGGCGAGACGTTGAGCTTGTTCTCTGAACGATTCATTGTCAGGAATTATGATGAGATATTCTGCGCCTTCAGCATCGTCAGTAATCCATCTTTCCATTCTTTTGGCATAATCAATTTCTGAAATGTTATTGTAGTTTAAGATGTTGTGTTGTAAGATAGGATCCCAATACATCGAACGTAGTCTGTCGTCGCCGAACATTCCGTTGCCGCCTTCAAATTCAACTCTGAACTTGATTTTCTTATAAACGATAAGTTCTTTGCTGACAGGATTGAATTGTACGGGAGCGATGCTGAGACCGACGGCGTCAACTCCTCGTAGATTCATTTGTTCTGTTAAAGAAACTATGTTATTTGGATATAATTCGTTTCTGGAATAGACGCTTAAATCCTTATCATAACGATAGTCGGTTGTATCATATTCCGAAACGACACCTTTTGAAGGAGCGATATTAATATTCTTTAAGATTTCTTTCTCATAATTCTCAACTATGACATTTGCCTTTGCACCTTGAGGCAAAGCGACGAATCTGTTTACAGAAGGAAGGTTAGGTTTTCCTTTGTCGTTAGGAATCATGATGCTGCTTAAAGCAATTTCGTGGAAGACCTCGTCTCCGTTCGGAATCTCTTTGATGTTATAATTGTCGATGGTTAGTTCTATGGATAATGAAGACTTACTTTGATTTAAAACTTTAAGTTGTTGAGCATTAGCATTATTTGAGAATAATAAAATGATTGCTATGATGATGTATAATCTTTTCATATATGAATTATTTTATTCGATGACAATTCTATTTGTGTAATTATAATCTTCAAAATTAATTCTTATCAGATACAATCCTGGAGATAAACTGCTTACGTTAATTTTGTTCTTGAATTTGGTACTTATAACAGTAATACCTAAGTCGTTTATGATTTCAATGGATTTTGCTTTCTCCTTACCATTCTCAACTTCAATATTGACAAAGTCGTCGGTAGGATTGGGATAGATATTGACGATGTCGTCGATATTGTTCTCTTGAATATCCAAACCGCCTTTTTTTAAATATATGTGATCGAGGTATGCACCAGCCTCTCCAGGTGCCGAATAGGCTGGATTTATAGAATAAACCCATTTAAACTTATGTAACCCTTGGGTGACATTGCGTTGGTGAGATTTCCATATATTGTCGCCTACTATTCTTGAAACTCTTTCGTCATCGATATAAAAATCTAAGACATACCTCTTCGAGGCAACTTTAAAATAAAATGTTATTATTCCATCAAATGGGACTTCATATTCTGTTTCCATAAAAGAATCATTGGTGTTACCGGTCATGACGCAATAATTGCCAATACGCTCTTCCAAGTTGGAGTTGATACTCCATCTATTCTTGTCCCAAGTGTTGTTGATAGTTCCATTTTCAAAACTATCAATAATTAGGTGATGATAACAAATGTATTCTATAGTCTCTTTGTATGCTCCGGAACTCACCTCGATGTTAAGTGAGGATGATAATGCATCATTGACTGCTTCTGTGGCAAAAACCTCAAATTCAATATCTTTGTAACTGTTGCTTTCAATAGGTTCTAATGATATCTCTTCAGTGATAATGTTAATAATTCCATCGTTGCTTGTTAGATAAACAATGCAGGAATTTGAACTTACCTCACCGTTATTCATTATCTTAGCTTTAACCTTAAAATATTTTCCATCTGTGATGTTATTGTTGATATTACCATCATCATCTTCGGAATAGATGTCTGTTATTTTGAAGATAGGAGCCTTGACGTTGACGAAGAATTTCTCCTGATGAGAAATGCCATCATGTTCTATCGTTAACGTAAATAATAATTTTGTGTCGTTTATTATTCCGTCGTCGATACTGATGTCAAATGCGTCATTGATATTTATTATTTCATTGACAGATATGCCTTCGAATGTATTATTGTGATTTGTAATATGAATTTTTTCAGAGTTGCAAATTAAGGACATATTTACAGATGATGAATTCTTTAATCCTATGTTTTTTAATTCCAAATCTATAGATGTATTGTTGTTGAAAATCAAATATTGTATGTCATCATAAAAATTAAAATCATTCATTTTAACAAAAGCATTTTCGGTATGAGCCGATATAGTTGTTTCATATCTCAGATGATTATTCTTTGTTACTGTTAGGCGAATGATTTTTTCTGGTGTGGCAATTTCTGATAAACTAATTGTCTGATAATTGCCGGTTCCTTCTGTTGTATTAGCGATTTTTATACCGTCAAGTCCTTCAGCAGAAATGCATATTGTTGAACCTTGCGGTGCTTTGATGTTGAATGTCCTGCTGTCGTAATTATAATGCTCGTCATGCTCAACAGACATTTGTTGAGGAACTTCGGAATAAATCTTTAGGAAAGCATCACAATGTGCATGAAATGTTCTGTTTGTTAGTTCGCGACTATTTTGGTAGGTGTTAGGGAAATTCTGTTGCAACAAGAAATATTTTGCTGAGACATTTGCAAATGCTGGCATATAATTATTATTGTTAGCTGTTGATGTTCCATAGTCAGGGAGGAAATCGTTCTCGAAGAAATCCCAAACTCCCCAAGTGTAAGAATCGTTGGTGTAGCTATGCGTTTGGCATGTTGGGGCTATGACAGCGATTGCACCTTTGTTGTCCATTTTCATGAACTCTTCAGCTAAACAATTGGCATTGTTGAATTTGCCAGAAGCGCAATTGACAGATAGAATTAATGGTAGTTTGTTTTCATTGTTTAAAAGATGGAGACTGTCAATAGGTAGCCATGGCGACCCCCATAGAGTAGTCCAACCGTGGTCGCGATGTTGGACCACGTAAGCTCCCTGATTGATGGCATCGGTGATGCGATAGGTGCTAGCTCCGTCATAATCATTATAAAAACCACCTAATTCTCCTGGAGTGGCAGGGATATATCCTAAGCCGTTTGGACCGAAATATTCCACGATTTGCTCTGTGTTTGTAGCTGATGACCAATTATTTTCGTCATAATTACTTTCGTGTTCATAAATTGTATTAACACGGTTTGGATCTTTGCCTTTAGAACGTAGATAACCTCCAATGCTTTCTGTACAAATCTGAAACCACTTTGACTGTTGATATGCGCAAGTGGTAATAGGCCTTTTGTAGAAATCATCGTCCATAGTAGGATTCGTAAATTCATAACCGATAATCTTGTCTATTAACAATTTGGCTTCCTCTACATTATCAGAACATAAGCGTGAGATACAAAGTTCGGCGTAGAGGTCATCGTTGAAATCTGTCATAACAAAGTCGCTAGCGTATTTGAAATCAGGATCTTGGGCCTCCTCATACTCAAATATAAAAGAAGGTACTCCAATTTTAGTGTCGGAGTTGTAATCACCGATAAGACAAACAGCCACTGGAGCTATTTCCCAGTTGTTATACGCTTCTTCAAGCCATTCTTTCATATCGTTTTCATCTGTGGCATTCATATCACTTAGACTGAATACTTTTGTGATGATACCTTGCTTGCTTCTGTAATCGGCGAGACGTTGAGCTTGTTCTCTGAACGATTCATTGTCAGGAATTATGATGAGATATTCTGCGCCTTCAGCATCGTCAGCAATCCATCTTTCCATTCTTCTGGCATAATCAACTTCTGGAATGTTATTGTAGTTTAAGATGTTATGCTGTAAAATCGGATCCCAATATTGAGAGCGGAGTCTGTTGTCGCCGAACATTCCGTTGCCACCTTCAAATTCAACTCTGAACTTGATTTTCTTATAAACGATAAGTTCTTTGCTGACAGGATTGAATTGTACGGGAGCGATGCTAAGACCGACGGCGTCGACGCCACGCAGATTCATCTGTTCTGTTAAAGAGACGATGTGATTTGGATATAATTCGTCTTTTGAATAAATATTTCTGTCTTTGGAGAAATGTTCGTCGGTAAGTTCATATTCTGAGACAATACCTTTTGAAGGAGCGATGTTAATATTCTTTAAGATTTCTTTCTCATAACTCTCAACTATGACATTTGCCTTTGCACCTTGAGGCAAAGCGACGAATCTGTTTACGGATGGAAGGTTAGGCTTACCTTTGTCGTTAGGAATCATTATGCTGCTTAAAGCAATTTCGTGGAAGACCTCATCTCCGTCCGGAATCTCTTTGATTTTATAATTGTCGATGGTTAGTTCTATGGATAATGAAGACTTACTTTGATTTAAAACTTTAAGTTGTTGAGCATTAGCATTATTTGAGAGTAATAATGCAGCTATAATACATACGATTAGGTATATTTTCTTCATAGTAATGAGGTTTGAATTATTTCTCAAAAGTAATATTTTTTTACATACTTTTGTTTAAATATATGAAAAAAATAGGTACTGATGCCCCAAAAAGTTAGTAATTGAGCGAAAAAAGAAAGATGATGGGTGTACAAAATAGCCTAATTTACCTGTTTTTTAATTTTAATTAAATGTATATCTATTATTTACCCTCCCCATATTTTTTAAAAAAATATTTAAAAATACTTGTATATTTGAAATGTAATTACAATATTTGCGAGATAGAATAGAGAAATAAATAAAATAGCAGATGTGGTGAAATGGGTTCTGCCCACAGATGTTTGGTAATTAATAATAAATAGAACCTACCTAAAAGTCAAATCATGAAAAAGTATCTTTTATTAATTGCATTTGTTTGCACATTATTGATAGGATGTAAACCAGATCCTGAGTTACCAACTGTAGATACATTTCAGGTACAAGAAATTACAGGAACGACAGCACATTGTTTAGGTTATGTTACCGATAATGGTAATGCTACAATCATTGCAAAAGGTTTTTGCTGGAGCACAACCAAGAATCCATCGTTAGAAAATGGTTTTACAATAAAAGCTGATAGTAGAAGAAGTGAACCTGCATATCTCTCTTTTACAGCAACTATCACTG
>JAZNVS010000126.1:0-10784 GCA_045592965.1 Bacteroidales bacterium
CTCGGTGGGGTGATGACATTCTTGTCAGATAATCCAGCCATCATCAGTCTTTCAAAAGATGCTCACTTCGCACGCTATTTCAAAAAATATCAACTCATTTCATTGACAAACTTCGGTACTGCATTCGGTATGGGTCTTGTAGTGATTATGTTTATGATGGGTAAAGGTTATCTTCCAGCAGCTTTGGTAGGTTTGCTTGGTGCTGTTGTTGGAAGTATAATATCGACTCGTTTGATGCAGCATTTCATTCTGAAATCGAATCCTGAACTTGATGCTGAGATAAGTAGTGAAGAAGGTGATGAACAAAAAATTTCTTTCAAGTCGGAAGGAAGTGCATTTTTACGTTTCTTGAATGCAATCCTCGATGGTGGTAAGTCGGGCGTTGAGATAGGTCTCGCTATTATCCCTGGTGTTCTTATCATCTCGACTGTAGTTATGATGCTTACCTTTGGACCATCAGCTGATGGAAGTTATACAGGCGCTGCATACGAAGGAATAGCTTTGTTGCCATATCTCGCAGGTAAGATAAATATAGTTTTTGAATGGTTGTTTGGTTTTGAGAATCCACAGTTGGTCTCATTCCCAATCACGGCTCTCGGTGCTGTAGGCGCAGCTCTCGGTTTGATTCCTCGTTTCATTCAAGAAGGTATCATCGACGGTAACGCTATCGCAGTGTTCACAGCTATGGGTATGTGCTGGAGCGGTTATCTCAGCACTCACACTGCAATGCTCGACTCTCTCGGCTTCCGTAGCCTCACATCAAAAGCTATCTTAGCTCATACCGTCGGAGGTCTCGTAGCAGGTGTCGCAGCACACTGGCTTTATGTTTTGTTAGCTTGGATATTTTAAATAATTGACAATTAACAATTAACAATTGACAGTTAATATTCTCAATATAATTGTAAATTGTACATTGTAAACTGTCAATTGTAAACTGTCAATTGTAAACTGTTAATTGTAAACTGTAAACTATTATGCAAAAGGTTACATTAGGAAAGACAGGTTTCGTAGTAAACAAAAACGGTTTCGGTGCTTTGCCGATACAACGCATCTCCAAAGAAGACGCTGCTTATCTTCTTCGTAAGGCTTTCGATAACGGAATCACATATTTCGACACAGCCCGATTCTATACCGATAGTGAAGAAAAAGTGGGTTTTGCGTTGAGTGGTATTCGCGATAAAGTCATCATCGCTACCAAAACAGCAGCTACCAATGTGGATGCTTTCTGGAAAGATCTTGAGACAAGTCTCACATTGTTGAAGACAGATTACATCGACTTGTATCAGTTCCATAATCCGAGTTTCTGTCCTAAGCCTGGCGACGAAAGCGGTGTTTATGAAGCGATGCTAGAAGCAAAACAAAAAGGCATGATACGCCATATCGGACTGACAAACCATCGTCATCATGTCGCTAAAGAAGCAATAGAATCGGGGCTTTATGAAACAATACAGTTCCCATTTTCGTATATCAGTTCAGAAAAAGAGTTGGAACTTGTTCAGATGTGCAAGGAAAGAGAAATCGGTTTCGTTTGTATGAAAGCATTATCCGGCGGTCTTATCAACGACTCTGCTTGTGCTTATGCTTTCCTCAATCAATATGAACATGTCCTTCCGATATGGGGAATACAGAGAGAGTCTGAGTTAGACGAGTTTATCTCATATCAAGATAATCCTCCGGTGATGACAGAAGAGCGTTGGGCTAAGGTGAAGAAAGACAGAGAAGAACTCGCTGGCGATTTCTGTAGAGGCTGCGGATATTGCATGCCATGTCCTGCTGGAATACAAATCAACGACTGTGCGAGAATGAGTCTTTTCTTACGTCGTGCTCCACACAGCGTTTATCTCGCCGACGAATGGAAAGAAAAGATGAAACGCATAGAGAATTGTCTGCATTGTAATTTATGCAAAAGCAGATGCCCCTACGGTTTGGATACGCCTACATTGTTACAGAAGAATTACGAAGACTTCAAGACGTTCATATAATTAAGGTGTAAATACGACATAATTCAATAAGAAATCGCGAGACTTTATAGTTCCGCGATTTTTTTATATGTTAATTTTTTATTACTTTAACCTCTTCATTTTTAACAATTTTTAACTTTTTTATTCGAGAAATTCCTTATATTTTTGCATCGTCAATAAGTAAATAAAAGTAGTAATTAATTAAAAACCAAAGTTGAATTTATGAAGGTAAAAATTGCAACATTGTTATTGTGCATGGCTTTCTTAATGCCAGTGGTAGCACAACAGAAGACAGACTCATTTTTTAATTATCAAGATGTTGGTAGAGCTATCAACAAGACGCCGGTCCCCACATATCATGATACAGAAGTGGGCTTTGTCAATATGAATGTTAATGCAGCGCCTTTAAATGGAGGTTTGTTGCCATTGACCGTAGTATCGTTTGTTTATTTGTTAATAAGAAGAAAGGAGGAAGTAAAATGAAAAGATTTACGTTTATGTTGTTATTGTCTGTTTTGATTTTTACGCAATGCAAGAAGAAAGAAGATGATTATGATGCTGGAGATAAGACAGTTCCTGTAAGATTTGAGGTTCCTTTGGAGCAGTTTCGTACTGATTTCAAGAATCTCTTTCCAGATGGAAATATTAAGTGGGGTAATAAAAACAATGTTGAATATGTTTATTTAGCAGTTCCCAATGTATATAGTCATACTAACGCGAGTCTTAATTATGTTCAGAGGTTTATTGGGCAAATGTATGAAATGAAAGCAGAATGTGATGAGGCTACAGATAAGTTGATTTTTACTGCAGATATACAGCAGAATTTATTTTGGTCGGGTTTGACGCTTGATATGTATTATTTTGGAAATAACAGAGGTGATGAAGAAAATAGTAATGTAGTCTCAATATATGATGAGTTGAAGCCTGAATATTTTATAGGTAAAAAGATAATGTTTGACAAGCAGACTGGCGATATAGAAGATGTTGGGAATTATCATGTGGCAACTATGCCTGTTGTTGTCAAGACAATACGTGAAGGTAGTACCATCTTAGAAGTGAAGTTGCAAAAGGGGGCTCCTGATTTCAGAACTATTACGTCGGTAGCTGTTTTGGATTTAGAAGGTGAGACAGAGATACGAGGACCTCGTATAAAATCGCTGGCAATTAAATGGAATGGAGAGATGTTTGAGCATATGTATGAATATTTCCCGGAAGCAACATACGATGTTAGTAATAATGCAGGAGAGAAATCTTTTATCACATTGCCGCCAGATCCGGAGAGATTGGTTTTGGAATGTAACAAAGGACATTATGTGTTTGAAAATGGCATAGAACAAAATCAGGTTTATGTTGGTCGAAATGGAAACTCTCTTGATGAGATACAGCCATTATCCTGGGAGACTCCTTGAATTATGATTTTATGAGTAAAGAGTGTGTAAAGGGTTAAAGGGTTAAAGGAGTTAGGTGTATAGAGTAACTTTATTTCTTTAACCTTTTCTCCCTTGACAAATGAGTGGAGGATACCGGACTCGAACCGGCCACCTTCAGATTGCGAACCTGACGCTCTACCTGATGAGCTAAACCCCCATTTTGTTGCACTGCAAAAATACAAAAAAAATAAGTGATATTATTTCTATTTATTAGTAGAATTTTTATACATTTGTACGTTAAAAATAAATGTTGAAACAATGGAAATAGAAGCTTATATTGTAAAGAGAGTAAATCTTTTAATGAATGCAGAAGACGCTAAGATTGTAAAACGTCTCGAAGGTGGTATGAGTAATTACACTTACGTGGTTGAATGCCAAGGAAAACAATATACCTATCGCGTTCCTGGAAAATATGCGGAGAGGTTTGTTGATAGAAATGAAGAGTGGGATAATATACAACAAGTCGATAAATTGGATGTTAACAACGATACAGTTTATGTGGAGTTGAGAACAGGTGAGAAACTCGCTAGATATGTCGAAGGTACTATAATGTCTAATACCGATGTCGTTTCATATAATGAAATGTCAGCAAAAGCATTGAAGAAATTACATAATAGTGATTTGCAATTTAAAGATTATAATGCTTTCGGTCGCCTCGATAATTATGAGAAATATTGCCGCGACTTAGGATTTACTCATCCTCAAGAATATATCGACTTGCGTAATCGTCTTGATGCAATGAGAGATTCATATAAAGATATTAAACTTGTTCCTTGTCATTGCGACTATCAGCCAACAAATCTTGTCATTGACGGAGAGAAACTTTATATCTTGGATTGGGAATTCGCTGGCATGAACGATCCTTATTATGATATCGCTTGTTATGGAAACGCAGGCTTTGATAAAGCGCTGAGCCTCTTGGAATCATATCTCGGCCATAAACCAACGAGCGAAGAACTTAAACGCCTTCATTTCCACAGAGCCTTCCAATGCTTGCAATGGTACAACGTGGCCATGTTCAAGGAAATGATAGGATTGAGTAAAGACCTTAACATGGACTTCACCGCAGTAGCTCAGATGTTCTACGGATTCGCTAAGGATTTAATCGAGGCATACGATACATTGTAATTAAATACGAAGAGACGTGTCAATCATAAAAATATTGACACTTTCATTAGATTGACAAATAGAGATACTGCATCTCCCATAACAAGGATATTGCGGTATCTCTATTTTTTTGTTTTGATTTTTTAAATATTATTTATAAATTAGCGCTGATATTTCTGCATTCTCTCTCTTATGCGGAATAATACTAACATAAATTAATAAATCATGAACAGAATAGAGCAACATCCTATCTTGGATATTCCGCAATCGGAAGAAGTGGTATTTGAATACAACGGACATGAGGTAAAAGGTCGTAAAGGTTATACAATAGCTGCAGCTTTGCATCAGGCGGGTTTTACGGTTCATAGCCATAGTCTCGATGGTCGTGAGCGAAGTCTCGAATGTGGTATCGGAAAATGTGGCGCATGTGAGATGCTCGTAGATGGTAAGATAAAACGTATCTGCATAACGCCCGTCGATGGCGTGAGAAAAGTCAGGGAGATTCCTCACGATTATCTTCCTGATTTAGAAGAACCGAAAGATAATTCTCAGCAAGTTTATTATACACAAGTCGCTATTATAGGTACAGGTCCTGCAGGTCTCGCTTGTCGCCAGTACCTTAATGAAATGGGTATCGACAATATTGTCATCGACAATAATGCCATGATCGGCGGTCAGTTTAACATGCAGACTCATCAATTTTTCTTCTTCGAGAAAGAACAGAAATACGGCGGACAACGTGGCTTTGAAATTGCTAAGACTCTCGCTGGCGATGATTTATCAAATATTTTCCTTAACTCAACAGTTTGGGATTTGCTTGAAGGAAAACGTATCGCGGTGAAAAATATTAAAGATGATACTATATTTTATGTTGATTCTGAGTATCTTGTGGTGGCTACTGGTGCAGTTCCTTTTATGCCCGTATTCGAAAATGACGATCTCCCCGGAGTTTATACGGCTGCCGTTGTGCAGAAAATGATGAACGTGGAGCATACTTTGTTGGGAAAGAGAATACTTTCAGTCGGTGCAGGTAACATCGGTTATCTTACTTCATATCAGGCAATACAGGCTGGTGCGAAAGTAGTTGCTATCATAGAAGGTATGGATCACGAAGGCGGATTCCCGGTACAAGCTAATCGTTTACGTCGTCTTGGTGTCCCGATTTATACCTCACATGTCTTGCTACGTGCTATTCCAAATGATGACCACACCGGAATTAAGGCTGCTGTTGTGGCTGAATGTGAGAACTTTAAACCTATTCCGGGTACGGAAAAAGTTATCGACAATATTGATGTGATTAATATATGTACAGGCTTGATGTCAGATAATCAGATTCTTGAAAAAGGAAAACAGATATTCGGCCTTAAGGTTTATGGCGCTGGCGATACCGTAAGAGTAGGAGAGGGTACATGCGCAGTTCTTCGTGGTAAGCAGGTGGCAATGGAAATTGCGATGGAGATGAGAAAGCCTGTCAATTATGAAGATTATCTGACTCTTTCAAAAGAATATATCGACTCACAACAGAAACCCTTACGTCGTTTGGAAAAACCTAACAAGCCTTCTTTAGAAAGGATGCGCGAGCGTAATTTCGTTATCGCCGATTGTATCTACGGATTCGCCTGTAATCCTTGTACTTTCTCTTGCCCTAAGAAAGCAATCGTAAAACCTACTACGAGCAGTGTCCCGATGATCGACTACAACAAATGTATCGGCTGTATGGAATGCGTCTCGCATTGTCCGGGTCTCGCCATCTTCGGTTACGACATAAAACAAAACAAACTCTTCCTTCCTTTTGAATATGAGGCGGAAGAAAATTCTGATGTATATCTCATCAACGACAAAGGCGAGAAAGTAGGAGAGGGTGTTATTGAAAAAATAATTAAGAAGTCAAATAAGACGAATGTTGCTCGTGTAAGAGCTCTTAATGTAGAAGGTGAAGCTTTTACGGATATTACAGGTTTTATTGTCAAGGAAAACTATCCGGAACCTTTAGTGATGAAGCCACTGTCCGATTATGAGAAAGGTCCAAAGTTTGTCTGTCATTGCGAAGATGTCACGATAGAAAAGATTTTACAAGTCGTTGGTGATAGGAAAACTATTTCTGTTGATGAGTTGAAACATACAACGCGTCTTGGCATGGGAGCATGTAGAGGAAAACGATGTGTTCCGAGAGCTCGTCAGTTGTTACGTTCTTACGGAGTTGAGCTGCAAGGCGAATCGACACCGCGAGGACCTCTTTCAAATCAGGTTACACTTAACGAGATGCAACCGTCCAAGATAAATACAAATATCATTATTCCAGCAAATAAAACAAGCAAGCAAGTATACTGCGACGTGCTTATAGCTGGCGGTGGTATTACGGGTAGTGCTGCATTCCGTTATTTTGCTGAGGCTGGTAAGAAGACATATCTTGTCAATTATGAACATGGTTCTTCATGGCGTAACATCGGCGGTGGTCGTCCTGCATTTTCGGTTCCGGAAATAGCTGAGATAGCAAATCAGAATCAGGCTATCTTTAAGGAAATACAGAAACAGACAAATATTCATTATAAGCCAATACGTTATGTTGGACTTGCTCACGATGATAAAGAATATAAGGCATTAGAGGCTTCTCTTGCTTGGTCGGAGGGTTATATGGTTGATAAAAAAGATTTTACGAAAGAAATCTCACCTTATTTCAATCCGGATATAGATACCTATCAGGCAGCCTTGATAACAAAGAACTGCTGGCAGGCTACGCCAGGACGTGTCATCGAATTTATAAGAAACATTGCTTGTCAGAACGGTGGCGTGCTTTTGGAAAATGCAAGATTACTTGAAGTACAGCGCACCGACAAAGGTTTTATGGCTTTGGTATATAATCAGAATAAAGAGTTTATAGAATTTCACTGCGAGCATTTTGTTAATGCACTTGGTTCTAATGCTGGCGAATTTGCAAAGCAGCTTGGTGTCGACACCGGTTTTTATCCTGTTAAGCATCAGGCGTTTATCACTGGAAGGCTGCCACTCTTAGGTAAGGACGGTGATGCTTTGGATATGATAATAGACCGTCGCAACTATAAAGGATTCTCAGCTGTCTATGGTCAGCAGTTCGCTCATACTGGACAGATTATAGGCTGCGCCTCGCCAGCGACTGATGCCTCTGAGGTTGTCAAAGATTTAAGATATAATTCAAAGGCATTTATAGAGATATGTGCTGAATTGTTCCGTCAATGGATTCCTCAACTCGGTGCTGTCAGTTTTCAGGCTTTCTGGTCAGGTTATTACACGGAACCACGATACATTGTTGACCCTGATAATAATTTGATTGCTGGTATGCGCGGTCATGGGTTCATGCTCGGACAATATATGGCGAAGATGTATGTGGATAAATATCTAGGTAAACCGACACCTTCATATTTCGACCGTCTTACATTGAAAGGCGACGGCTTGAAAGAGAACGCGTTTAAGTAATAATAAACTTAAATTATAAAGTCATGGGAAAAGCAATTAAGCAACTTATCATCTTGCTGATAGCATTTACAGTGATAATATTGTTTCACTGTTTCTACGTAAATAAATCTTCAGAGAATACCTCTTCTGTCAATATAAAAGATGTTATCACATCATCTTACGATGCCTATTCCTTATCAAAATTTGAAGCAGCCAAAGACAAGATGATGCAATATGCAGAACAATTATACCAAAAAGATCTTGCCGAAGGCGAGACCGACAAAGAGTTCGAAGGTTTTACAGTGGCTGAATATTGCTGGAAAGCTTTAGACGAATATGATGAAGAACTCAACGTCCAGAAAGAATTGGCATTGTTCTTACCTCTTATATTGGCAATACTGATAATCATCGCAGTCGTGGTGTCAATACGACTCGGACTAAGTGCTATACGTAAACTCGACTTTGATAACGACGCAACATCATTTTAAGGAGGATTGGTTATGGCAAATTATAGAGATTCACAAAAAATCAGTTTCTCCAAATCGGAGGAAAATCGTTTCCGTCAGTTGTTCAACGACTGGGCAAAGTCGATAAAAGGCTACAACCGTAACAGACTTGGCGACCAAATGAAGATTGTAGAAGTATGGGACACGCCTATCTATCGCGGATTGATAAAGACTCAATACGATAGCCGCACACTTGAAAATACATACGAAAGAATAAATGGCAGAACTTTTCCTCCAAGGACGATAACATCGGAGTCACAAATTAATCGTTGGACCTCAGCTAATTATCCGACAGCTTTCACCTCCCAAGAAAATCGTATCTGCATAAAAGGCTCTCATTATATCGACGGCTGCCACACTTGTCATGCCACAGGTAAAGTGACTTGCGGAAAATGTAGCGGCAGCGGAACTATCAGAGTCGCCTGCACTATAAAGCAACCTTGTCCTAAATGTGGAGGAAAAGGAGGCGTTTATGTCACAAATAGAGTCCTTGAGCAATACAATACAAGTGAAGGTCTGAAATATCGTTATGTGGATAAACAAGAATATCAGAATTGTTCAGCGTGTAGTCACAGAGGCTATATTGAAGTTCCTTCTTTCAGAGAAGAGACTTGTTCTACTTGCAAAGGAAGCGGCAAAGTGACGTGTCCAACTTGCGCTGGCGACGGACAGTTATTACGTTATTGGCAACTGCGTCAGAATATGTACTACAAAGTCAATGTAGATTATCGTTTTCCTTCACAGGTTCCACTCGATGAAGTCCCAAAGATTGTAAAACTTTTCAATAATAATACGCCATGGAAAGTTATCGAAAAACTTAATATCGACAAAGAGAACTTCAACAAAAATGACTTAGCATCTCGTCCGATAGTAGGAAGCATGTTGTCGCTACTGCCAGATAAAATAGAACATCTAACTCATACCGCTGTCTGTTTCAATATTCTCGAAGCATGTGAATGTGAGGCAAAGACCGTTGTCTATGAAGTGGATAGAAAAAGATATTCATGTCTGTTGCTCGGTTCTGATTGGGAGTTGATAACGGTGACATCGCCTGTGTCGGATCACATGGACGACCTCAAAGACAAGGTGAATCATTATTGTTCGATGCGTCGTTTCGGCAAGGCATGGAGCGTATTGCAGAAAGTTAATAATTTCCCGCAGGCAGGTTCCAAAGAGGCTTATATGCAGGAACGCTTGGAAGAACGAATGGCGTTGATGTCTCGTTTGGGCGGTAACCTCGCGATAGTGTTGTGCGCCTTGCTCATAGCGCCTCTATTGCATACGCTTTACGAATCAGGATTTTATGCTCCATGGACATCATGGCTGATGGATAAACTCGACATTGGCGTTTTGGGAATGATGTTGCTGTCAGTAGTCTTTGTGATGTATTACAGCATGAGGTATTGCAAAAGAGATCTCCCAGGATTCGCTTACAGAGTGGCATCGCCTTTAAGACGTTTCATCAGAGGTTTCGTCACAGGAATAGGCATATCTATATATTTGGGAGCGCTATCAGTGATTTTGACTTATGTTGGAATAACGGTATTAGCATGTAAAGTCGTATGGATAGGTATCACTATTGTGGCATTCATAATAATTATTATTGCCGGATTGGTTCAGAATATTGTTTCGTGATGAAAAGAATATTGCTCTTTTTGTTTCTGATAAATTCCTCATTGACATTTGCTCAAAATGTTGATCTTACTTCTGTTGATGAGTTCTTTAAGATAACCGACAAACTCAAAAGCGGAAAGGAAATCGACGAGGAACAATGGTCTCAATTTGAGAGTTCTACAGCATATTCAATAATGGATAGCCGTATAATTGATATTGTAAAGACTTCCATAAATTATGTCTTTGGTGATTCTGTAAGTATGATGAATCTAGAAAATACCAATATGCTTGAGAGGCTTTTTGTTGAAAATTACAAAGAAGTAAACAATAATTATTCTGACATTAAGGATTTTAGGAATAACTATGATTTTGAAATGTTGATTTCTAAAGCTAAATTCAGATTACAATCATTCTTAGGATGTGAAATGTTGGATTCTTCCGCTAAATTGAAACCTGTATATTTTCTATTTCTAAATGCAGATGCTCAGGATAGAGATGAAGCCATTGTAGTTGATTTGAATTTCATTTATAGTATGGACGAAGATGCCAGAGTCAACCTTATTGCTCATGAATTCTTCCATGCATATAGAAGACATTTTGAAAATCATGATTTCAATTATGCGAATGATATTAACTTCGCACTCGATATGATTGCTAACGAAGGTGTTGCGGATCAGATTGATAAATATAATATGGATTACGATCAGTACTATAGTTCTATCATTAACTCACAA
>JAZNVS010000127.1:0-30969 GCA_045592965.1 Bacteroidales bacterium
ATAATAATGATATTTCTTGCCGGCTTTCAAGTCGGTGGCTTCACATGCGAAGTCTCTTCCTTCCAAAACGCAGCTATACGACTTAGCTCCGCTCATGTCAGCATTCTCGGAGAGATAAAACTTCATACCCTCCAGGTCCTGAGGATACGAATACTCGCCAAAAAACTTCAGGTAGTCCCATCCTCGCTCTACCCTCTCGTTCTTTATCTCCACCTTACTCGCCTCTATAACGTCATCTTTCTTACATCCTGCAAAAAGAAGAATAATAGCACCTAATAGTAATAATGTCTTTTTCATAATGTTTATTTTTCAAAGACAACGGACAGCAGACTTTTTCCATGTCTATTTTGTTTAAGTCACACGTCGTGTGACTCTACATGAAACACTGCTTTTCATTGCAATTGTACATTGTTAATTGAAATTCACTCCTACTCCTAATTTAACTTCTGTCATTTCAAAATTAGTCGTCACAGCATCTAAGCTTATAGTTATGTTTCTAAGGTTCAGTTGTAAGCCCGCTGAGAGGTCAATGCCGTTGTATGTGTTATCAGGATAGTTCACATATTCGCCGCCTATAGTCTCACATGCTCTCACTCTCATACCATATCCAGCACCCGCTCTTGCATAGACCGGTCCGTCGAGACGCGCAATCAAGCCACCCATAACAGAGACGCGTGTGCTCTTAGTCTCACCTGTGACAGCTATTGTTCCATATTCTTTATCTATGGTGTTTAATGCCGCGAAGTCGAAGTTAGACATCGCGCTAACATACCATCCGAATTGTTTCACATGTCCGAATGTCAGTCCGAAAGAAGTCTGCGGTGCTATAGAATAAGCGAAGTTGGCAGTCACGAAGGTCACGCCTCTTTCAAGATATTTATCCAGAGATTCTTTTCTTGGAGTAAAATGTATGGAATTTGACATTAAGGACTTGTCAATAACAAGTGTTTTTTGTTCATAGAGTTTTCCTCTTCTCACCATTACCTCATGTTTTCCCAAGGAGAAATCGACTGTCATCGGCGTTTGTCCCACAATCTTTCCGTCCACATAGATGTCGTCTCCTTTTTGTGGAGAGTTGATAGTAATCAATTTACCGAAAGTAAGAACAAAGTCTGTTTGTCCGCCATCAATCATCACATCAATAATTTCCGTTGTTGCTTGATTGTCTCTCACGGCTTTTATCTCATGTTTGCCGTACGACACTGTCGATGTCAGAGGACTTGTTCCTGCCAATTCACCATCGATAAATATATTATCGTTGTTATCAGTTCTTATAGTAATTTCTCTTCCAGTCTGTAGGGTTTCTTTCACTGAGAGAGTTTCGTTTTCTTTAATCTCAACCGTTTTTTTCATAGGAGCGCAGCCTTCTCTCTCAATACGCAGTTCATGGTTACCGATAAGTATATTATTGATAATCTTAGGGCTTTGACCCATGAGTTTACCATCAATATATATGTTTGCTCTAGAAGGTTCTGTCGCCACATCCAAGAAACCATATATTGGTTGAGGAGCATCAATATTAATACTTAAGTCTTTACCGAGAGTTACATTCAAGTTTTGCGAGATTGTCTTATGACAATCTTTTCTAACTTCCACGAAATAAGAGCCTTCCACGAGACGACCTTTCCAGCTGCCTTTAGCTTTAAATTCGTTGTTGAGGTAAATATCAGACTGGGAATCTGTTTTAATACTTACGTTAACAAAATTAGCAGGCATCACTATTTCTTTTGTTGTTGTGTTTCCGTCTGTTACGACCACTTCCACTTCTGTTGTTTTATACATCTCTTTCACGAGACGCACTTTGTAAGTACCGCTTGGCATTCTATCAGACTTATATGGAGCCAAGCCTACATTCTTATTGTCGACAAACACCACAGCGTCGTTCTCTGGTGAAGATGTAATATTAAGGTATCCATACGCTGGGCGTAAGTTTTTCTCCACCACCACTGTTTCTTCCGAGTTGAGAGTCACGCTGCCAATCTCCTCATGATAAAGTTCACATTCTATTTTATAGGTGTGGGTGCTGCCTATCTTCAAAGATTTAAAACCTTCCTTCTGTCCCACAAACTCACCGTCGATATAGATCATCGCATCCGGCTGGTCTGCTATTATATTAAGGTAGGTACTCTGCTGTTTCACCTCATCGAATCCGCCCTTACGAACAATCACCATTTCGTAGCCGCAGTAGTCGCAGAGATCTTCAGGGAACCAATATTCCGTCTTGCCATAATCCGGATGTATTATCTCCAGGAAAGTAGCCGCTGCAGCTGTGAGATAAAGATACAACTCGCCATATTCTTTTTCAACATCAAAGTCCATCTCCAGATTTCCCTTAAACCTAAATTTAGCTCTTTCTTCTGCAGATATATTCTCCGTAGAAATTTTAATTAAAGCCATCGGCCTATTGTTGATGTCGATATGCTCACTTTTATCAACCATAACATAGCCATCAATCTTACGGAAGGAACCTTCTTTCACTTCTATCTGTGAAAAACCTGTAAAACAAACAAATAGATAAACTATCAATAATAAATATCTCTTCATTGGGATAATAATTTGCGAGAGCAAATATATGAATTTTAAATCAAACAAAATATAAATATTAACTTATTTTAACTAAAAAATCAAAAACATGTTAATATTTATTCACATTACAATTTTAGGTTCAATTTTACAACAGAAAACCTTGACAATATTTTTAAAAGAATTATTTTTGCAAGAAAAAAGTGAGCGAGTTAACGAGAGACATATTATTAAGGTATTGGGGATACCCTTCGTTTCGTCCTTTGCAGGAAGACATCGTAGATTCTGTCATTGAAGGCAGAGACACTTTGGCGCTGCTACCAACAGGAGGCGGCAAGTCGATATGTTTTCAGGTTCCTGCCATGGCGATGGAAGGCATCTGCATAGTGATAACGCCACTCATCTCTCTCATGAAAGACCAGGTGATGCATCTCAAAAAAAACGGCATTCCTGCAGCAGCTATCTTCTCTGGCATGCATCGCAGCGAGATAGAAGTAGCATACAATCAAGCTGCTTTCGGCATGCTGAAGTTTTTATACGTCTCACCTGAGCGACTTATGACAGACGCTTTCATCGAGGCGCTGAAGAAGATGAAGGTAAACCTTCTTGCCGTAGACGAGTCGCACTGCATCTCACAATGGGGTTACGATTTCCGGCCGCCTTATCTGAAGATAGCGGAGATAAGACGATATATCCCCAACACACCCGTCATGGCTCTCACCGCAACAGCAACACCTAAGGTCGTAGAAGACATACAATATCGTCTCGGCTTCAAGAGAAGCAATGTCTTTCAGACCAGTTACGAGCGTAAGAATGTAACCTACAACGTCATTCATGAAGCAGATAAGTTCGGATTGATGCAACGGCTATTCTCGAGGATGAACAGCGGCAGCGGCATCGTTTATGTGAGAAGTCGCAAGCGCACCAAGATGATAGCCGAATGGCTGCAGTCGGTCGGTACGAGTTCGACATATTATCACGCAGGATTGGATGCCAAGACTCGTGACGGGCGACAGCAGCAGTGGATGGAAGGCAAGATTAAGGTGATGGTGGCGACAAATGCTTTCGGCATGGGCATCGACAAGCCTGATGTCAGGCTCGTCGTACACCTTGACTTACCCGACAGTTTAGAAGCATATTTCCAAGAGGCAGGTCGTGCAGGCCGCGACCTTCAAGCATCGGAGGCGTTTCTGCTGGCGGCGGAGACCGATATTAGCAAACTGAAAGAGAACCTGCAAAGCTCTTACCCCGACCTTAATAAAATAAAATTGATTTACGACGCCCTAGGCAATTATCTGCAGATACCTATAGGAGCCGGTGAGAACCAGACTTATAACTTCAACATCGGCGACTTCGCCCAATGTTATAATTTCTCATTATTGGAAGTCTTCAATACTATCAATCTAATTGAAAGAGAAGGCATGATTGTGACCTCAGAGGCATTAAACAATCCTTCAAAAGTTTATATCAAAGCTAACAGAGAAGACCTATATCGTTTCCAATTGGAATATAAAGAATTTGATATAATAATTAAATATTTATTGAGAAACCTACCTGGCGTTCTGAGCGATTTCGTCAACATAAGAGAAGAAGTCGTCTCTCATAAGACAGGTATTCCTATCGACAGAGTTAAATATCAATTAAACAAACTCGACAATCTGAATTTCCTTTGTTATGTTCCTCGCAGCGACAAACCTCAGATTCAATACATAAGAGAGAGGATTGACAGCAGACATTTCACATTATCGGAAGAGATTTATGACAATCGTAAAAAAGACGCAAGCAAAAGAGTTCAGGCCGTCATCGATTTTGTAAACAACGACAATGAATGCAGGAGTGTTCAACTGTTAAGATACTTCGGCGAAGACATCAAAAAAACTTGCGGCAAATGCGACGTCTGTTCTTCCAAAAATAAAATGCGTATCAACGACATGGAATATCAAGAGATTAGTGAATTTATTGTAAATGAACTACGCGACAACGACTCGTCAGTTTATGAGGTAATGGGAAAAATTAAAAGCCATCATGAAGAGAAAGTCATGGAAGCCATACGATGGATGTTAGATAACAAAATAATAAAACAAGACAAAAACGGAATCTTAAAAACCAACGATTCAGCAACTTAACAACAAAAAAAGGACGGTCGAAACCGTCCTCCTTTTTATCAAGACCTAATTATAAACCTTTAACAAGTTCAGCGCCTGCCTTAAATTTAACCACAGTCTTTTCAGCAATCATAATCTCTTTACCAGTCTGTGGATTGCGACCTTTTCTAGCAGGATGTTTACATGTCGAAAATGTTCCAAATCCTACCAAAGAGATGCGTTCACCTTTTTGCAATGCTTCTGTTGATGCTTCCATGAATGCTTCCAATGCCTTCTTTGCATCTACTTTTGTCATACCAGCTTTTTGAGCAATGACATTTACTAATTCTGCTTTATTCATATTACTTTTATTTTAATAGGTTATTAAACAATAACTTAAACATTTCGCATACAAATCTAATTATTAATTTATGAAAAAGCAAATATTTTTTAAGAAAAAAAAATATTTTTTTATTTACAACTTAATGAGAATAAAAATAATACGAAATAGAATTTCTCAAAATACTTGTATTTACTAAATCTTCAGAAAATTTTAATAATAAAAATTTATATTAAAAAACGGGGTGTTTTTTGTTTAAAAAAATTATAAAAACAACACTTATAATATCATTTTCGACTGAAATGACATCACAAAAAATCATTTTCACAAAGAAAAAAAGCACATTTTATCATAAAAAAACAAAAAACCTAAACTCGCTAAGACAAGCAAGTTTAGGTCGTATCATCTATGTTAAGATTATCATTGCACTTTCCATTTTCCATTCAGGCGGGCACCTCTTAGGAAATCTGCTATAGGCATCGCTTTCTTTCCCGCCTGTTGCAAGACCTTAATATCCATACATGCATCTCTTAGAATCACTTTGAGATATGACTTTCCATCTGTATCGATTTGGAAAATCTCCTTGCCATCTTCACATTTTTCATCTACTGAAACTTCAAAAATCTTGAGATCGATAATAGTATCGTCATCCGAGACAAGTTGTGTATGTGCTGCAGGATAAGGAGACAAGCCTCTGATAAAATCACATATCGACTTAGCGTCTTTTGTCCAGTCAATCTTACAATCTTCCTTGAATATTTTAGGTGCCGGCTTGAGTGAGATGTTGTCTCTCTGTATGATAGCCAGCTGCGACTGTGAGTTAACATTCCCCACCTCTATCATTTTTATCGTCTCAACGACGACCTTATTTCCAAGGAGCATCAGTTTATCATGAAGCGTTCCTGCAGTCTCATCATCTTCAATCTTAACTGTTTCTTGTTTTATAATCTCACCTGTATCTATTTCCTTATCGAGAATGAATGTTGTGAGACCTGTTTCTTTTTCACCATTAATAATAGCGTGATTTATAGGAGCCGCACCTCTATATTGAGGCAACAACGATGCATGAAGGTTGAATGTTCCTTTAGGCGGCATACTCCACACCACCTCCGGCAACATTCTAAAAGCCACTACTACAAACAGATCAGCATTATAAGAAGACAACTCTTCTAAAAACTCAGGTGACTTCAGACTCCCCGGCTGCATTATCGGCAAGTTATATTTCAATGCTGTCTCTTTAACATCAGAACATTGTATTTTCTTGCCGCGTCCAGCTGGTTTGTCTGGCACTGTAACAACAGCAGCGACTTCATAACCAGCTGTTATTATGGCTTCTAACTGAGAGGAAGCAAACTCTGGTGTTCCAAAATATACTATCTTCATATCACATTTTTTTTTTGCAAAATTATAATAAATGTCCAAAGTCTAAAGACAAAGGACTAAAGTTTTTTTGCTTTAAGGTATGAACTCTTAGCGTAAAGAAAGAAAAACATTGCCGACAAAGTACTTACAATCGCCGAGAGCAAAAACGCCGCCTTATATCCGCCGAGATGCTCTGCCACATAGCCGCCAACGATAACACCTACGCCAAGGCCTAAGTCCCAGCATGTCAATATCGTAGAATTAGCTGTTCCTCTTTGACTATTGCTTGCCATATTCAAAAACATAGTTTGCACGGCAGGATAAAGGCTTCCTTGTCCGAAGCCGATGATGACAGCGGAGATATAATAACCGAAGAGGTTCTGCCACAAGGAGAAAATAAAATAACCTACTGCCACAACGATTATTCCGTAGGAGGCGTTGCGTACGATATGGCCTTTGCTTAAAGAACGTACGCCGACAAAACGCGACATTATCAAACCGACAGCAAAAAGCATGAAGAACGTTCCTGTTCCAGTGGTGATATTCAATACATCTTGACTGTAGATAGCGATATATGTCGAGAGTATTCCGTAGGCAAAAGCCACCAAAGCAATACAAATACCTTGGCTCCAGCCTCTCAACAAGAACAATCTGTCTAATGAAATCTTTTTCTTGTCCATGACTGGCGGACGATATTTGCACTCTACAAAGGTGTTTATCAGCAAGCCTAACAAAGCGAAGACAAGCGACACTGTAAACAACAAGTTGAAACTATCGAAATAGTTATATAACAAGAGGCTCAATGTCGGGCCTATCGCCATAGCGAAATTATTGCTGAGACCCCAGTAGCCGATACCTTCTCCTCTACGTTGAGAAGGGAGCACGTCTATCGCGACGGTGCTGCTTGATACTGAGGTAAGTCCGAAAGGAGCTCCATGAAGTGTTCTTATCATGGCGAACAATATTATAGAGCCTGTGATGTAATAGCCTAAGAAGAACAATGCGAAGGCGGCATACGATATCAGCAGTATTTTCTTTCTAGAGAACCTGTCGACGATATAACCACTGAAGACACGTATTGCCAACGCAGCGACACTATAGCCGCTGAGGACGAGACCTATCATAGCCTTGTCGGCATTGAAGACGTCTCTTAGATAGAGAGGCAAAAGTGGTGTTACAAAATAGAAGGAGAAATAAAGCATAAAATTAGCTATCCAAACCTTAAGGTAATTGCCTGTAAACAAGCGAGGTTTTTCATCTAATTCAGCGTTTGTTTTCATAACGAAAAAAAAATAGTTTCAAAAAAAAACCCGACTCAGTAGAGTCGGGAAACATCTATGAAAAAAATTAAATTTATCTTATAATTCAGCTTGAGCTCTAGCTATATATTTTTCGATACTGAAGCCTTCGTTGCTGTTTGGATATTCAGCTTTGATTACTTTATAAGCATCGATAGCTTTTTGGTAGTTACCTGCCATTTCGTAAGCCATACCAGCTCTAAGCAAATACATTGGTGAAGTGAAGCCGTTTTCAGCTTTAACAGCAGCGTTTTCATAACATTTAGCAGCTTCTGCTACATTGCCGAGTTCCAAGTAAGCGTCACCCATAGCTCCTAATGCTAATGATGCCACGATAACATCTTTACCTTTGAATTCTTTAAGATATTTGATAGCGTTATTGAAATCGCCAGTGTTGAGATAACACACACCAGCATAATATTTTGCTAAGTTAGCTGTCTTTGTTCCACCGAATTCATCGATAACATTGAGGAAACCGAGATAATTGCCGTCACCGTTAAGAGCTGATGCGAAATTATCTTTTTCAAAATACTGTTCAGCGTGGTAGATAGCTGCTTGAGCGTCTTTCTCACGTGGTTCAAGATAATACTTCTTAACTCCAAAAAATGCCAGTACAGCTACAATCAATACTGCGAGTACTATAATAATAGCTTTCTGATTCTTCTCGATGAAAAGTTCTGTGTTGCTTAATGTTGATTCAATCGATTCGAGGCGTTCATCACCTTCATTCTTTACATTTTGTTTTGCCATATCAATAGATTTTTTTCAGACTGCAAATTTAGTTTTTTTATCTGAAAAATCAACAAAAAAAATAAATATATTTGCTCAAATATTTTTTAAACATAAAGGTTATGAAAAAGAACAATTTAACATTATTTATCTTATTGTTTATTACATCTTTTGCTGGAATTAAGGCCCAAGAAAATGAAAACATTTCATATAATCATGCTCTCAATTGGCTCTATCTCGACGCCCAATACGTCAACGCGCCAATGCTTAACACAGGAGCCAATGTCGATGGAAAGACTTTCAAGGCGACAGATTTTTTCGAGATAATAAAAACGCCGAACTATCAGAGAGCAGCTCAAGGAAGAAAAGCCTACGATAACGTCAACTCGCCTGTTTGGAAAGAATCATCCGCGTCAGAGTCTGGATGCTTTGTTTTAGATAGTGCGAGTACGGGAGCGGATACGAAAGTTATATACTCATATAATATTCTTGCCGGTTATCTTGAAAACTCAGAATATCAGGATGTCACTTTCAAAGCAACATCAAACTCACCTTACGAGTTGTTTTTAGATGGCGAGAGAATCATTTCTTACAACGAGTTCTGCAAGGAAGAAAACAACACCAAAGAAAAGAAGACAAAACTCGAGATAGGTAAACACGATATTCTCGTAAAAACATTATATCAAAAGAAAGATGACTGCAGCTGGGAATTTAAATTAGAATTTGGCAGCGATGACATCAACACACTCTCATGGAGCTTAGACCCAAGAAAAGAAATGGACCTCAACACCGTCATGCATGGAATCAGGTCGGCAGGTGTCTCAATCTCTCCAAATGGGAAATATGCAAAATATTCATACAAAGAAACCGTCGCTCCTGACGGAAAGACTTCTTACTGGTCTGAAGTCGTTGATTTGAAAGATAATAACACAATCATAAATACAAAACACAATAGCTTAGGAAGCATTTATTTCCACCCTACAGAAAACGCTGTATATTACAGAAAGAACGACAACGGAAAATCACAGGTTTATATGCAATCTTTAGAAGATGGCAATATCACTTTCGTAATGGAAGCGCCAAAAGACATGAACCATTATAGTTTTTCCAACGATGGCAACACTATTATATATGGTATCAACATAGAAGGTGAGAAAAACAAAGACGGAGTGAAACGCCTTGACGGTATGGAAGACCGCTGGCCTTGGTGGCGCAACCAAACGAATCTATACCACTACGATATAGCAAAGGGAATTCACACACAACTTACAGCAGGCAATTTAAGCACTACTCTCCATGACATAAACAATGACGGAAGTAAGATAATAGTAAGTCAATCTGTTAGAGACTACACCACTCGACCTTATTCAAAACAAATAATGATGGAAATCGACTTGAAAGAATTCAGCGTCGACACTTTATGGCAAGACCATTTCGGCGGTTCGGCACAATATTCACCTGACAACAAACAACTCATCGTTACAGGTTCAGCAGCGATGTTTGAGGGTGCTGGAAGAAATCTTCCTAAAAAGATGATTGCCAACGACTACGACACAGAAGCTTATCTCTTTAACATCGAAAGCAAGAACGTAAAATGCATCAGCAAAGACTTCAATCCTAATATCTCAAGCGTAAACTGGTGTGCTGACGACAATAGGATTTATTTATTGGTCGAAGAAAAATCGTATAATAACATTTACGTCTATGATATTAATAAAGGTGCATTTGAAGAAATTGAGACGGAACTCGACAATGTATTTAGTATCAGCAAATCGCAAAACAGCAAATATTTAGCATATTACGGAAGCGGGATTCAGTCAGCAGAGAGAGCATTCGTCATCAACGTGGATAATAATGAGATTGTCAGCAGCCGCAATCCTGAGAAAGAATTATTCAAAGACTTAGAGTTCGGCGAATATCACGACTATACATTCAAAACAAAGAAAGGCGTTGTCGTTGACGGCTACTATTATCTTCCAGCAGACTTCGACAGCAGCAAGAAATATCCTATGATTGTTTATTATTATGGTGGGACAAGTCCTACAGGAAGAAATCTAAGAGGTCTTTATCCTAAGAATTATTTTGCAGCTAACGGATATGTCGTTTATATCATCATCCCTTCTGGTTCAACAGGTTATGGCCAGGAGTTTGCAGCACGCCACGTCAACAACTGGGGAATCACTGTCGCTGATGAGATTATCGACGCCACAAAGAATTTCATCAAGAACCACGACTTTGTCGACGCAGAACACGTCGGTTGTATGGGAGCTTCTTACGGCGGCTTCATGACAGAGTTATTGACAACACGCACCGACATCTTCGCCGCCGCCATCTCTCACGCAGGCATCAGTTCAATCGCATCTTACTGGGGCGAAGGCTATTGGGGCTGGGGATACAACACCGTTGCGGCAGCAGGAACCTTCCCTTGGGACAACCAAAAGATGTACGTAGGACAAAGCGCCTTGTTCAACGCTGATAAAATCAACACTCCGCTCCTACTCCTTCACGGAAGCGCCGACACCAACGTCCCCGTAGGAGAAAGCATTCAACTTTACACGGCATTAAAGCTTCTCGGCAAAGAATGTGAACTTGTTCAGATTGAAGGTCAAGACCATCATATCGTCGATTATAAAAAACGTATCAAATGGCATAAGACTATCATGGCATGGTGGGAGAAACATCTGAAAGACAACGATGAATGGTGGAAGGAACTTTATTGAATCTGAGGAGAGATTGAGAAATTGAGAATCTGAGAGATTGTATGGATTTATCGCACACATCTTCTCTCCAAGCATACGAAAAAAGCATTATCTTTGTACCGCAAATAAAATAGAAAAGTATGTCACCAAAAGACAAAGAACTATACAATTTTTTAAGTCAATATACGACAGAGGAAAGAAAGAAACGTTTTGAGGAAGTCCTTGATTACAGAACACGTCACGTCACAGTGGTTTTGGAGGATATTTATCAGTCGCACAATGCGAGTGCAGTATTACGTAGTTGCGACATCAACGGAGTTCAGGACATCCACGTCATTGAAAACAGGTGGGTTTATAACGTCAACCCCGACATTGTCGTCGGCAGTATAAAATGGTTAGATCTCAAGAAATACAACGAACAAGATTTCAACACTCCAGAAGCCTTTGACGCTTTGCATAAGAAAGGCTATAAAATAGTTGCCACCTGCCCTCATCAAGACGACTTCACTCCAGAAGAGCTTCCTTTAGACGAGCCTGTCGCCATAGTCTTTGGAACAGAAAAAACAGGATTGAGCGAGTATGCCTTAGAGCATGCTGACATGTATGTCAAGATTCCAATGTTCGGTTTTACAGAAAGTTACAACATCAGCGTCTCTGCGGCCTTGATGATGTACACTTTAACGCAGCGACTTCATAGCAGCAACATCGACTGGCATCTAACCGAAGAAGAAAAAGACATGCTTCGCTTAGATTGGACGAAGAAAAGCATCAAACGCTTCTGGGACTACGAGAAAATTTTCAGAGACACTCACCCGGAACTTTATTAATTTACAATTAACAGTTAACAATTCAGTGTTGATGTTAATTCTTAATTACTCTATAAACGAGTTCTTCGCCAGGGCGTGCCAAGTGCATTCTCTGGCGTTGGTTTTCTGTAATTTCAAAATACAACCTGTTGGCATCGACTTCAAATCCTGCCTTACTTAAAATTTCCGCATAGTCGCGGCCGAATTGTCTAACATGGTCATATTGTCCGAATAGACGCTCTCTCTCCTTTGGGTCTGTAACTGTAGGATCTTCAAAAGTATCCACATTTGGATTTATAGGAACAAGTAATATCGCCCAACCCTTAGGTTTCAATATTCTCTTAATTTCTGAAAACGCTTTGTCAACATTATCAACGTGTTCCAAAACATGATTACAAATAACGACATCGTAGGTGTTATCAGGCAAATCGATATTTGTAACATCAATATGTAAATCCGCTATAGGAGAATCTAAATCTGCTGTGGTGTAGTCGAGGTTTTTCAATTCCTTAAATCTTTTTAAGAAAGGCTGTTCTGGGGCAAAATGCAACACCTTTAAATTATCAGTGAAGAATCCCGTTTTTTCTTTAAGATACAGCCACAACAAACGATGTCTCTCCAAAGACAAACAACTAGGACACAGTCTGTTATCCATTGCAGAACCATAACCGTATGGTAAAAATTTTCTAAAATGTTTTCCGCATACAGGACATTCGACTTTATTACCGATATAAAAAGGCCTTATCAAAATACTGAAAAGATAACTGAATTTTATCAGTACCTGACGAGGGAATATCTTTGTCAGAAGCGATATTATCTTTTTCATCATTATTTACTATTTATTTCTTTATATAAATTAAGAATTGTCTCTGTCATCTTCGACCATTCGTATTTCTTCTTTTCCTCAACAATGTTGTCTTCAAAAAATTCTTTTCTGTTATTATCATAAAAGTCACAGATAGCATCTGCAATCTTAACTGGATTTGGTTCAACTACATAACCAACTTTTCCATCAGGAACAATCTCACGTAATCCGCCTACATCTGTCACAAGCATTGGTTTCTCAAAATGATAAGCAACCTGAGTCACACCACTCTGAGTAGCAGACTTATAAGGTTGAACCACCATATCTGCGAGATTAAAGAAATTCTTCACTTCCTCGTCGGGAATATACTTGTCGCAAATAATTATCTTATCGTTAATTTTATAATTGTCAATCATTTGCAAGTATATTTCTTTTTTATCATAAAACTCTCCTGCTATGACAAGCTTCAAAGGATAATTATCAATACGCTCGTCAGCCATAGCTTTTAAGAGAAGGTCGAGACCTTTATATTCGCGTATCAATCCGAAGAAAAGAAGATAATCGTAACTTTCATCAAAATATAAACTACTGAGAGCAAATGACTTGTCTTCCCTATCACCATAATGGTCATAAAGTGGATGCGGAGAGAATTGTTTAGGCTTAGAATTCTTATCTAATTTTGAAATATCCTGAAGAACGGACTTCGACAAAGCCACAAAAGCATCCATCGACTTAACAAAACGTGGTGAAAATAAAACATCAAGAATCGACTTCTCATGAGGCATCATATTATGAACCAAACCAATACAACAGGTGTGTTTATTCTTGGAGATAACCTTCGCCATTCTTGCATAACATGGAGCAAAAAACGACATCCAATATGCAAATATCACAATATCAGGTTTTTTTTCCTTAATTTCTTTTGCCGTCTTAATCCATGTAAATGGATTTATGGAATTAATTTTTCTGAATATTGTAACGTTCTTTGGAGCAGCAGCATCGGAATATTGCGTCTTTCCTGGAAATAAAATCGATGGATATTGCAATGTGAATGTATATAGCTCAACGTCATTATTCTCAGAGAGAAACTCTGTCGCCAAGCGGTCGGTAAAAGCAGCTATTCCACCACGATATGGATATGAAGGTCCTACAATTATAATTTTCATATTGATCATGTCCTCTTTAATAATGATATAAATTTATCAATAATATCATTCACTTGATTTGAAATTTTAAATTTATATATGGCAGTGATTCCTATCATCGACAAAATGATTGTCCTTATGACAGAATCAAATACTTGTCCGAATAATTCAATACTAAAAACAGCAACAAAATATTTAGAAATATATTTTTGGAATAAATAATCAAATACGAACAAAACTAATATTATTATTAAAGTATACAATTCTTTGACTGAGAAAGGAGAAACTTTAACCTTACAATTCACAAACAACAGAAGTAATGCATAATAAACAACATACGAAATTAGTGATGCCAAAGCCGCGCCTTCCATTCCCATAACTGGAATCAACTGAATATTCATTACTATTGCAACAACAGCAAGTATTATTGTAAATAATAAAGAATAATAATAGTATTTTGAATAACTTAAGACTGTCGCTCCTACATTCAAGGATGTATTGACTATTTTCACCAAAGAAAGAATCAGAACTACATATTTAGCTTCGTCATAGACATTTCCATTAGGTATCAGAGTGTAAATCAACTCGATGTTAATCCATATCAAAAAGAAAACGAAAGACGATACCATAAATTGATGCAACGACACATTCTTTGTTAGATTATCGACTACCGACATGTCGTTATCCTTCATACCTTGTGAGATATGCGGCCGCGATATTGCAGCAAGAGAACGATACGGAATCTCCACTATACTCGCGATATAAACAGCAATGGTGTTGATACCAGCGATAGCAAGTCCAAGTTTTCCCGATACGAAGAACGTATTTAAAAACGGGATAAGAGTGCTTGACAATGAAGTCGCTATCAAGAAAAGGGTATAAAACATAAAATCTTTACGCAGCCATTTCGAGACATAGGCTGGCTGTATCTTAAACGACACTTTCTTCAGAGAGAAAAGATATATCACATTTAGTATAGTCGCAACACCGTATGATAGACAGAGAGTTATCACCATACCATCGAGACTTAACACTTCGAAAGCATAGAGAAGATAAACCACCAATGTCATGATCCTTATTCCAACTTCTCTGATGAACTTAGGAATTACAATACGCATCAGCAGGTTTGAGTTCGTCTCAAAGACTGTCAGATACATCATAAAAAACGCCATAGGTATGACAAAATAGATGTAATCGACAAACAATTCTGAATTTTGGGAGAAATAATTTTCTATCGGTTGTTTAAAGATGAGAAATAATATCGAGAATAATATGAAACCCACAAAAGGAATCAGTACCGACCAACCGAAGAAACCGTGGTCTTTTTCTTTTTCATCTTTGAAATATGGGTAATATCTCATCGCTGAAGTGCTAGTACCAAGCTGAGCGAGACCTGACAACAAGATTGACGCGTCTACCAAGACACGCGTCAGTCCCACCTCTTCTGGCGTAAGATATTTGGTAACGATAAAAAAGGTTGTGAAGAATCCCACCAACACACCGAGATAATTCATTATCGAACCTTTAATACTCTGACGTACAACGACACCCATTTATAGTTTTGAGTTTAGATTAATAGTTTAGTAGGAACATACTGAATACGTCCTATAGTTGATAATTTCAAGTTTATAATCCACACTAATTTTTAAGAATTTGAACCTTCTGAGATTTTGTTTTAGTCAAACATCATTTTATCTTATTCAGTATATTTTTTATAAACTTCTTCGTTGGATAATCGTTGTCGTTGAAGACGTGATAAAGTTCCGACATCAGAGGATAAGCATTTATATCTATATGACTATCTTGTACTTTCTGATAGAACACATCCACTGCGATACGACCTTCAAGTACCACTTTCTCTGATATTCCGCTATTAAAGAACCCTTTTCCTATCAGCAGTCCGAGAGTTCTGTTACGGCTCATGTCGTTGAGTGCTGTAAGAGAGAAGTCACCGAACCCGCAGTAATTGAACATGGTAATATCTTTGCCACCGAAGTTGATAAGCAGACTACGCATTTCATTGATTGCCTTGGTAATTATCAGCGACCTCATATTGGCGGAGTCGTAGTTTGCGTCAAGCAGGCCAATTACGATAGCGTAGATGTTTTTCATTATACTTGCGTATTCCACGCCGTCCATGTCTGTAGAAAAATCGAAATGAATGTTAGTATTTTCGAACAGTTCCGCCACCTCGTTGAAATGTTCGGTGTTATACGAAGCGAGCGTGAAGCCAGTATCTTGACGGTTTATTATTTCGCGAGCGAAAGAAGGTCCTTTCATTGTGAGAATCGGATTCGACATAAACTCCATAATACATTCTGGAATGAGTCTGTCGTCTTTTCCAAAACCTTTGGCAAGGTTAACTATGATTGCGTTAGAATTTATATATTGCTTATTATTCTTCAGATAACCTACTACGGCTGTAGATGGAATAGCCATGAAAATAACATCAGCAAATTTTAAAACATCAATATTTGTTGTAGCCTTAATATTTCTCGACAACTTAACATTAGGGAAATATGCTATATTTACTCTTTGCTCATTTATCGACTCAACTACTTCTTCTTCAATAGAAAGAAGGGTTACATTATAAACAGCTTTTCTTGCCAAAACATTGCCTACCGCTGTAGCAATGGCACCACTTCCAACAAAAACTATTTCTTTCATATTTAAAATTTTAAACTAATTTAATTCTTTACAATCTCCTTAATTATCGACAGTCCTTTTTCATCTATCATCTCGACAATATAAATGCCTTTCGACAAATACTCTACATTGACTGTATTATTATCGCATTTATGATTCTTAACTCTCTGTCCCAGACAATTATATATTATAATCTCATCTACATTGAAACCTTTGATATTCAATATATTTTCAACTGGATTAGGAAAAACATCAACAGATTCATGCACAAGATTCTCCTCAACGCTCTCATGTTCGCAATCAACATAGAAATCAGCTAAAGGACCAACTTGAGGCTTAGCCTCAGACTGATATATCAAGGAATCGCTATAGTAAATCTCAAAAGAACATTCATTATCTTCATCAGAATAAGCAGCATTGACATAATTCCAGAAGAATGTAATCGTATCATTATCTGGGACAGATACCGTAATAGTATCAAAAGAACCATTTTCTAAACCTAGTCTTTTCACAACGGCACCACGAGAATCCAATATCGAGATAGAAGGCGAAAGCCATCCGTCATTATCCGAATCATAAAGTTTGAATTCAAGTTCACAAACCGGACCGGTCACGACAGTATCGATAACCGCCTTACCTTTTAAGCCATTAAACATAGGGTAAATGCAATAATAATTTACTCCACTCTTATCCAATTGATCTTCATAAAACAAAGTCTCACCTAGAGTAGGATTATCGAATGTAAACAAATGTTCGGTATTACGTAGCACTATTATAGAATCAATCTTTGAAAGTGCGTCATCATTAAGTTTTTGTGTTGGTACATCGAAAGAGATTCTATTCAACAGGGTTTCATCATTAACTTCAATCTCAACATTCTCAACAGGTTTTGGTTGGTTGTAGTAATTGCTTTTGGGTCGTAAATTAAAAATCGCTTCATGACCGTATGGGAAATCGTGATATGTAAGATAAAAGTTATCTATAGCGTAATAACCATTATCGAATCCCTGCCAACCCCAATTGAAATGGAACAAGTTATTATCATCGTAACCGGAACAAACGAAAGCATGAGCGCCATCAGAACCAAAAGCTGCATAATAAAGCGGCTCTCCCCTATCCAAACTCTCACGCAACAAATTTTCCCACTCTACAATACCACCATCCAAGTTATCTAAATATGTTGTGTACAAATCACAATTATAACGGAAACAATACAACATAGCAAGAGGTACATAATACGAATACGCTCCGCTTGCATTCGGACCATACATCATATCTACACTAACGCCTGCATGATACTGCAACAACGCCACAGCATCAATTTCAGACTGAAATGAAGTATAATCTAAAAACTGTGGCATGAGTTCGTAACAATAATTTGTATTTCCAAAATCGACATCCAAAACACCGTAATCACTTTGGAAAGAATACGAACCTTCTCCAACTTGAGGCCATTCCCAATAATTCATTATCTGAGCCATCGCATTTGCAACGCAGCCAGACTTGACATGTCCGCCAAAACCAGCGGGATCTTCAGGACACATCGAGTTATATAGATCAGATTGATTCCATGTTGTTGTGACTAAAGGTTTGACGAAACTATTGGTTTTATTGAATGAAAGTTTTCCAGACGTTTTGAGACATTCCCAATCTTTTTTAGCATCTTCACTTCTTTCCATATCATTGTCAACGACATATTCGTATGTTGACAAATAATTGCAGAGAAAAGCATTCAAATTAGGATTTATATTATTGCTATTGAATACATTGTCGCCAGAATATCCTAATATCGGTCGCATTCTGTCATCGGCGGAGACTATTACAAAACCCTTGCCTTTGTTGGTAAACACATAAAAAGCAGTCTCGCCTTTCTGCGTTGATGATGCATAAGTCAACTCTAAATCTATGTTTTTTAGATTCGTATTATTCTTCAAGAACAATATTCCCAACGACTTTGCTGTTTGAACATCAACACTTTTAGACAAGAGATTGACATTCATCAAAAACAACACTATAAAAGTAAAAAAGACTTTCTTCATCGTTACAACATTTAATCGACAAAGATAAGTCTTTTATGATTATTTATCAAGATAATTTCTGCTTATTTTTAAAAAAAATACCGTTATATCATCGAGCATTTTATTTTTCTGCTTGTGTCTGTATTTCCCAAAGTAATCTCAACTTTTATAAAATGTTCAGGCATCAGTGGGTCAATGAGTTCCGGCCATTCTAACAAACATAGACTTCCACCGTAGAAATAATCTTCATAACCTATATCAAACACCTCTTCGAGACTTTTTATTCTATAAAAGTCGAAGTGAAAAATTGAATCGAGCAAAGCTGTTTGATATTCATTCACCAAAGCGAAAGTCGGGCTGTTTACTTCATCGCTGACACCGAGTTTATTGCATAGATTTTTTATGAGTGTCGTTTTTCCAGCGCCCATTGTTCCATAAAAAGCGACGATATTGGAATAGTCGCGCCATTTAATCAGCAGATCAGAGACTTGTGATAAATCTTCAATATTGTTTATTTCAAATATTGTTTCTTGCATTGTTAAAAATTATTTACTTTTAAGAAAAGCAACAGGTATCAGCATCTCATTCATTGAGATACCCCCATGTTGGAATGTATTCTTATAATAATTTACGTAATAGTTATAATTGTTAGGATAAGCGAAGAAGTCGTTGGAACGACAGAATACGTACGCCGTACTTACATTGACTTTAGGCAAGAAGATCTTTTCCGGATCACGAATCTCAAAGACCTCTTTACCATTATATTTCAAGCTCTTACCATATTTATAACGTAAGTTTGTGTTAACAGCTTTATCTCCAAGAATCTTGACTGCATCTTTAACCCAAACAGAACCATGGTCGGTCGTAACAATAACATCACATTTTTTCTGTGAGATAAACTTCATTATGTCGAAGAGCGAAGAATGCTCGAACCAAGAAAGCATCAGCGAACGATATGCCTCTTCATCGGCGGCCAACTCCCTGATTATCTCCATCTCGGTACGAGCATGCGATAACATATCAACGAAGTTATAAACTATCACATTGAGTTTGTTCTGCATAAGATCCGACATCTGATCAGCAAGTTTCTTTCCTGCCGCAAGATTCAAGACCTTGTTATACGAATATTTTATGTTCTTACCATGACGTCGCAATTGTTCGCCGAGCAACTCACCTTCATATTGATTCTTAGTTCCTTCGTCTTCCTCATCGACCCAATATTTAGGGAAGCGACGACGAATCTCAAGAGGCATCAATCCCGCGAAGATAGAGTTTCGCGCATATTGCGTAGTTGTAGGCAAGATACTATAATAAATATCGTCGTTTTCGGTACGGAAATAAGGTTCCAACAAGACCTGTATCGACTTCCATTGGTCGTAACGAAGGTTATCTATAAGTATGAAGAACAACGGTTTATCATTATCATCAATATGTGGAATAACCTTATCGCGAATCAAGGTATGAGAAAGAGTCGGTTTGTCGTCAGTATTTGGTTGAACCCAATTTACGTAATTACGTTCAACATAACGCGAGAAAAGATTATCAGCTTCCAACTTCTGCAGAGAGAGAATCTCTTTGATACCTTCGTCGTTGGATTTCTGAAGTTCCAACTCCCAACGTGTAAGGTTTTTATAAACATCAACCCATTCGTTATAATTAAGGCTGTTATTTATCTCCATTCCAATCTTACGGAATTCCTGCTGATATTTTGAAGTCGATTTCTCATCAACGAGCTGTTTCTTTTCAAGGTTTCTCTTCAACGAAAGAAGAATCTGGTTCGGATTGACTGGCTTTATAAGATAATCGGCGATATTACTTCCGATAGCATCTTCCATGATACTCTCCTCTTCACTCTTGGTAATCATCACTATAGGAAGATTAGGATATTCAACTTTTATTCTTTCTAAAGTCTCGACTCCCGAAATACCAGGCATCTGCTCATCTAAGAAAACTATATCGAAATGACGCTCACGAACCAAGTCGATTGCTTCGCTGCCGTTATTAGTCGTAACGACTTCATAACCTTTCTTTTCCAGAAACATTATATGCGGCCTGAGAAGTTCTATCTCATCATCAGCCCAAAGAATTGTTGTTTTTACCATATTTTTAAGTCTACTGTCTAAAGGCAAAAGTCTAAAGACATTGTTATAACCGATATATTTTTAACGGAGACGTTTTAAAATTGTTTTACAAAGATAAAAAAAATATCAGGACACACATCCACACAATTTTCAATTGTTAAATTTTTCAGTCACACGTCCGTGTGACTCTACATGATGCGATGGAACAACATTAATATGTATGCGATACGCCCCTGCAATTGTTAATTGTCAATTGTCAATTTTAAATTTCCAATTATATCTCTCGCAATCATAGAGTTCTCCCCTATTTTTTCGGCAGCTTTATCGCCAGCCTTACCATGAAGATAAACTCCGAGGAGAGCAGCTTCCTGAGGCGTATATCGTTGAGCAAGAAGCGACAATATCATTCCCGTCAAGACATCGCCACTGCCAGCCGTCGCCATCCCTGGATTGCCTGTCGAGTTGAAGAAACATGTTCCGTTAGGAAATGTTATTGCTGTATGAGCGCCTTTCAACACAATAATTATATTATGCGTGACAGACATCTTTCTTTGAAGTTCAAGACGTTCGTATGAATTATTCGTCTTCCCGAACAAACGCTCGAACTCTTTTGGATGCGGCGTAAGTATCGTGTTATCAGGAAGAAATGAGAGCCACGTAGGATTTTCTGAAATTATATTAAGAGCATCAGCGTCTAACACCAAAGGCTGCGTCGCATCTTGTATTATCTTCTTCAACAAAGTCGCCGTCTCAGCATTCTTACCTATCCCTGGACCGACGCCGATTGCAGTATATGGAATAATGTCGTCTATTTCAGTACAATGAGTCTCAGATTTGTCGATGCTCGTCATCGCTTCCGGCAGATAAATCTGCATCGGGAGAAGAGCGTCTTTTGGAAGATGAGCGGTAAGAAGACCCACGCCCGTACGGAGACAAGCCTCCGCAGCGAGAAGAGCAGCTCCCGTCTTACCCGTGGAACCCGCCACCAACAAAGCATGTCCGTAAGTGCCTTTATGAGAGAACTTTGTACGCTTGCGTAATATCGGCATCGCCATGTCTTCTGTAGTATAGAAGTTCAAAGTCTCCACATTATCAATGAAATCCTTATGCAAACCAATATCCAAGACCTCCCATCTTCCTACGAAAGCATCATTCTCAGGAAACATGAAAGCAAGCTTCGGAAATTGGAAACTCAATGTGTAATCGGCTTTGAAGATTTGATGAAAGTTGTGAGATTTGGACGAAAGCTGTTGTCCGTTGTCTGTTGTCTGTTGACTGCCTAAGGCAAGAAGTCCCGATGGAATGTCGATAGCGATTCGTATGGCGTTATTGTCATTAAGATGTTTAATCAGTTCAGCTGCAAAACCTTCGATATTTCTATTCAAGCCCGAACCGAAAATCGCATCAACGACAATATCTTTCTCATTTATCAGAGGGAAATCGTCTTCGGAGAAAATATCGTACATTGGAGTCTCTGTTTCTTCTTTTAAACGATTGAAATTCACCTCACAGTCGCTGCTCATTTTATCAGAAAAACGTACGACGAAAACCTGCGGTATTATTCCCGTGAAGAAAAGCATACGAGCGAGAGCGAGACCGTCGCCTCCATTATTACCGATTCCACAGAAAATTTTAATGGAGACTTCCTTCGTCTTGCAGCGTTTCATAAACCAATCGTAAACCTTAGAAGCCGCACGTTCCATCAAATCTATCGAATCAACAGGTTCGTTTTCAATTGTAAAAGCATCAGCTTCTCTAATCTTTTCAACAGGAAGAATCTTCATTTTATCAGATATTTTGTTTTTACAAAGATAACGAAAAGACTAATGACGAAAGTCTAAAGTCAAAAGATTTTTTCAATTCATAATGCACAATTCATAATGCATAATCGTGGAAATCACTCAATAATTATGAATTATGCATTATGCATTGATTTGGGCGTTCCGGCTACGCCGTCGGGCTTTCCGCTCTATCTTTGCTCGCTCCGTAAACTGCGCTCGCAAAGGATGCCGCTCCAATCCCTAACGCGGTCTACAAATCAACGATATAAAAAGTTAAAAAATGTTAATTTTGTAAAACATATAATTCTTATTTGTATCTTTGCAAAAAATCAGAATTCAATTAT
The DNA here is from genome assembly GCA_045592965.1 of Bacteroidales bacterium. Lineage (GTDB taxonomy): Bacteria > Bacteroidota > Bacteroidia > Bacteroidales > F082 > Limimorpha. The sequence goes on from JAZNVS010000127.1 coordinate 22,662, forward strand.
GAAACTTATTAAATATGAATAAATCTATTAATATCTTTGACAACGACTATCTGCAATGGATTCAGGATTTATGCAAGCGCTATCGTCAGAATCAGATCAAAGCTTCTATGCAGATAAACAAAGGCATTCTCGCTTTTTATTGGGAATTAGGGAAAGACATTGAAGAACGGAAATACGATAACAAATATGGTTCTCGTTTCTATGAAAATCTAAGTCGCGACTTATCAAAGGTATTAAACAACAAGAAAGGTTTGGCTCCAACAAGTTTAAGGGGATTTCTATAAATTGCTTTGCAGGTGCTTTATGAATTTTTCTTTGAGAAGATTTTTGTTTTTCTCGAAAGAACATAGGGAGCTATGTGATTGAGAGAAAGATAAAAAGATTCCAAGAAAAAACATAAAGCACGCAAAAGTTTTAATCTTCATTATTAAAATTCATCTAAACGGGGAATTTATAGAAGTCCCCTTAAGATACACAAAGTATTTTTATTGCTTGTATGCTCCATTATTTGAGAATTGTCGGCAAGATGCCGATAATTTTAATCTATTGTTTTCAATACCTTGGAGTCATCATCAGAAAATAATTGATAAAGTAAAAGGCGACTCCAACAAAGCTTTATTCTTTGTACGCAAGACATTGGAAAACAATTGGGGACGTGGTGTATTAGTAAATTTCTTAGAAACAGATCTTTATGAAAGACAAGGCTCAGCGTTATCAAATTTCAAGACCACAATGCCATCTATTGAAGGAGACCTCGCTCAGCAGATGTTGAAAGACCCTTACAATTTTAACTTTATTCCCTTACATGAACAATATACCGAAAAAGAATTAATAAATTTTGACAATCATGATGCGTCTCTACCTTTATTCTGAAATTCCAAAGATGAATTATTCAATTAAACATTATTCCCATTTCTCCCCTCTGATTACCGGCATAAGATTCTGTTGGATGAAGTCGGAATAATTAGAGATATTTCTTTCCTTTTTACTCCAGATTTCGCTTGCGTCCATCAATTTGGAAACGCTTATGATTTTTGTCGAGAACAATCGTTTCTTTATAATGTAGACTTCATAATCATCACCTCCACAACCCAAATCAGAACCGCAGATATTGACAGTAAGCCCCAATTGATGATTTTTGAAAACTATAGAAGGATATGCTCTCAATCCTATTGTCATATCTTTCACCGAAAAATGTTCGTATATTAAAAAATAAAAATGATTTAAAATCGAACTGATATTTTCTATTTGCAATTCTTTCATGACTTTCTGATGATATAGATTCGTATTGTTTGTTTTCATTTCTCCAAATACCAGATCTTCTTCACTTCCGAGCGAATTGTGTCGTTAAATTCAGTAACGAAGACTCCTTGTATTTCGTATTCTCCGTAATCTTCGTTTTTCGTTATTCCTTGTAATTTCTGCTCTGTCGAAATAAAACGATTCATGTAGAAATCATGTCGGAATTTAATTTTACGCCATAACCAAAGTATTCGTTTTTGTGGCAAATCATGTTTATTTAAGATCACAGATTCATAGTATCTATATTCCTTTCCATTTTTCTTAACAACGATATACATTTCTCCATCACTGACACTTTGATTTTTCACATTTTCAGATATACATCCATTCGTATATAATTTTTTGGGGAAGAAACCTATATTTTTAATTTGTGCTGATATTGTAAAAATATCATTTGAAGCATAGATGGTATCTGTTGATAATCTCATATCCAAGAATAAATTCTTGTTTGTTTGAGAGAAACAAACTGATAATGAGAAGATAAATGCTAATGTTAAAAATGTTTGCTTCATTATCTTTGTGTTTTTAAAATCTCTTTTATTCATAAAATTCAAATTTATAGGATTCAAAATCTCCAAAAGACTTCTTGATTATTAATGTTTTTCCGTTTATGATTATTTCATGCCGATATGATAAATCCAAATCATAAAGATACAATATATTATCTTCTATTTCCCATTCTCCTTTCGACAAAAGCAAATCTTTATATATAAATTGATATGTCCCATCTTCATTGATATTGATTGAACTTCTGCCTCCATTGTGATTATAAGTACCACATTTAAAAGTGCCACCTATGGATGAATTTTCAAAGTCATTGATAATTTGTGTTTTTCTTTCAAGATGTGCAGAATCATATCTATACAGATACGCTTCATCTGGATGTATATAGCGAGATTCCATCTCATTACCTTTCATGAATGCAAAAGATTCTTTAGGCGAGAGTCTGTTTTCCTTAATCTTAAATGACATCTCAAAACCTTCGTCGTCATATAAAAGTAAATTATTCATATATCGTTCATATCTTCCTCGAGACAAAAACATTATATAAATCATTTCCGAACTTTCAAAACTCTCAACACTTATAGTGTAATTGTTATTCTTATCCAAGCATATTTTGCAATTCTTGTCTTGAAATTCAATGCCATAATTGCTAATTTGATGCTCCTTGCAACTGCTGACAAACATGATGCATAATAATATGTAGAATATCTTTCTCATAAGGTTAAAATTAAAGATAAGATATTCCATTTCATTACAAACTTAGCAAATATCATTGCTGTTACAAACATGACTATAGGGAAATATGGTTTTGTTTTATTTTTATAATAACAGATTAACATCGGAAAAAACAATATCATATTCATTATCAGGTATCCATCCATTCCCCAGTCTTTGTAATTACGATCGAACCATTTATGAACTTTGTATAATCTTTCCGGGATATAATCCGTGTATTCCCATTCCGCTACACCGTTTGTTATTTCATTTGTATGGATATCGTATTGAGGACATTCCAAATCGTCAGGCACCAACGACCATACCATATCCGCATAACCCAAATCATGGTAATAGAATGACACCACTTGCTTGACGAACCCCCAAACCAAAATAACTGAATACGCCATGATTAGAATTCTATAGATGTTTGTTTTCATAGATATAATTATTTATTTGGTAATATACGTATAACGAGGGATGTATATTGCGGCATCAAACAAATTTCTGAAATCTGACCGCTGGCAATCATACTTGCAAACAACAGGAATATCAATGTTATCTTTTTCATAAGGTTCAAACTCAAGAGGTTTTGCATGTTATTTCTCGTTTTCGTATTTTAAGAGGCATCCGTATTCTGTAGGAATTCTTTTGCTCATAAGGCAGTCTTCCCCGATAAGCAATTCATATTCACAATTTAAATCTTCATCTTTTAATATCAATATATTATCTCTAACCTCATATTCTCCCCTTGAGATAACGAAATCCATACATCTCAACAAATATGATTTTTCCCTTCTCAAATATAATTCTGTTGTGCCCTTCCAATCTTCTGTTGAATATTTACCATATTTTAATTGATATTTTTCTTTGTTATATTTTGAGGCAAATCGTTCAATTCTTTCTTTGCCCTCCGATTCTGTAGCATGTCTGAATCCTATATATTGCTTATTATCTTTCACTTTTTCCGTACGACAAAAGTGCATAGGCTTTTCTTTCATAAAATAATAGACTTCTATTGGGTATAAATCATCGCCTCTTTTTATGAATTTCATATTAGCCTTCTCGTATGAATCATTTAGGATTAAGATACTATCATTAAAGACATATTCTCCATCCGATATAACAAATCCCGTAACCATATCATCAGAAGTGTTATAACTTGCCTCTATATAATAATATCCGTCTTGATACAGATTGAGATAACAACTGATAGGTATGGCAGAGAAGCACTCTGGTGAAATGCCTATTTCCATCTCGTATGTTGTTATTTCAATTAGATTATAACCTAAATAATCAACAAGCCATTCCTCATCTGTAACTTGAGAAGAACCCGTTATTGATAAAAGTAATAATATTGTTAAAACTATATGTTTCATTTTATAAAAACTTTTTAGGTTTCATTCCTGACAATTCAATTATATCTCTGCACACTTCATAAAACTCTTCAAGACCTCGTTCTTTGGTGTCTTCTGATGGTGAATATATATTATATTCAATCTTCTGACCAATTATGTTTATCTCCAAGTTAACTCCAGCACACGGGAGCAATGGATTAGTAGGATTCGTTCCAAGTATGATTTCCTTAGATGGAAGATTGATACATTTTTCAACAATATTGATAAAGCTACTTTCGTCTATATCTAAAATCGTGTCATGATCTCGTTTAAGCCATGTTTCTGGGGCTGTATTGTCAAGAACAGGATTGTGTTTAATTCCAACAAAGCAAGAATCAAGATTTTTATACATACTGATCCTGTACTTTCCGAATTGAGTTTTGTTGTCAGCGAACTCTAAATTGATTTGTACATAATCATATTGAGCAAATAAAATCTGAACATTTAAGGTGATGATAATAAATAATAATATCTTTCTCATAAGGTTAAAATTTTCAATTAAACATTATTCCCATTTCTCTCCTCTGATTATAGGATACGATCTCAATCCTATTGTCATATCTATCACCGAAAAATGTTCGTATATTAAAAAATAAAAATGATTTAAAATCGAACTGATATTTTCTATTTGCAATTCTTTCATGACTTTCTAATGATATAGATTCGTATTGTTTGTTTTCATTTCTCCAAATACCAGATTTTCTTCACTTCCGAACGGATGGTGTCGTTAAATTCAGTAACGAAGACTCCTTGTATTTCGTATTCTCCGAAATCTTCGTTTTTCTGCAATCTTACTTTCGTCATCAGATTGATTATCATTCAATAATGGATATTCTTGTCTTTCAGGTATCAAGGCATTATCTTTCATATATTTTTCAAACTCATCTTTCGTAAATGTTTCTATTTTCAATAACTTGACAATATATCCATCCATATTGTTGCTTTCAAATGCCTTAAGATCTTTTAAATATAAGGTGTCTTTAGGGTTCTTATGAAAAAATATATACGAATTTTCGTTATATGTAGAATCAACTAAGAAGTCAAATAAACCGTTTTCATCAGATAGACAAAGGATGTCTTCATTATTTGTACCAATAAATTTATACGACACATCATTGTTTATAGTATCAATCAATTGCATGTCAAGTCTTATTCTTGAAATCTGACCGCTTGCAATCATATTTGCAAACAACAGGAATATCAATGTTATCTTTTTCATAATATTAAAACTCAAGAGGTTTCGCATGTTATTTCTCGTTTTCGTATTTAACCATTATCTTCTTTTTAAATCTCTCTTTTTCTTTTTTGAAATTCAATGTTTTATCCTTTAATTCTTCGTCAACATCGGTATTCTGTTCCGAGTATTCAATTCCGTTTATATAAATTGGTAGTTTTGTTGATATGTGAAATTCGACTTCAGAAATGCAATCATCTTCTGTTTGCTTCGGATAAAACATGCAATCCCAAATATTCAAATCTTTATTTTTTAATTTAAGAGAAATTATTTCATTTTTAGATATTGGCAATCCATTGATATAATATGATTTCCGACAATCATCACAAAATTCCATAATATGCTCACATCCTTCTTCAGGACAGCAATAATATTCCGAACGGAATGAGATTCCGAGTTCGTTTGTAGCATGGTATCCACAGCCGTCCCTATGATTCTGAGACTGACAGACGAACAACGAGGATAGGAATAATATTGTTAAAACTATGTGTTTCATTTTATAAAAATTAAAGACAACGTGAGTTCAACATAAAATATTAAAAATTAATAACATAACGATATTTTTTTGTATCTTTAAAGTGCTAACAACAAGAAGAAAACCTTATGTTATCCTGCAACAAAGTTATTGAAATTTTTTATATGGCATACGTCTTCCGCAAATATTTTTTGGCACGTCATAATACTTGAACACTCTCCGGGAAATAATAATCGTTGAGGTCACATGTGTCAATTAATTCATAAAAGATTTTAACATTTGAACAGCGTAATATTTCATCAAAAAAATCTGTTGTCTGTTTACCGCGCAGGCATTAAAGAGTATCTTTTCTTAGCTTCGTTGTAAAAAATGTAATCACACCAAATTATTCGTTGGAAAAAGTGTAAAAACATCTTGTTTATTCGTTGGAAAAAGTGTAAATTTGCCAACAAATAAGATATACAAACAATGCTTAGAAGAAAAATCGAGTCCATTTTGGCTGAATGGAAAAAATCCGAACATAAGAAGCCAATAGTTATAAAAGGAATCCGTCAATGCGGGAAGACATATATTGTCCAAAAATTCGCAAAAGAGAATTATGAGAGTGTGATTTATATGAATTTCATCCTCGAGCCTGATAAAAAGTCCGCCTTTACGGGCAATATCGATGTCGATACAATAATACTGAACTTATCCGCCCTGATTCCAGGTAGCCGTTTCATCAGCGGAAAAACCTGTATCATCCTTGATGAGATTCAAGAATGCAGAGAAGCAAGAACTGCTTTAAAATCATTTCAAATAGATGGTCGCTTTGACGTCATAGCAACAGGCTCTCTCTTGGGAGTGAAAGGATATGGAAAGAAAGCGGAAGACGGACAAGATTCTGTTCCTGTAGGATATGAAACTGTGGTTGAAATGTATCCATTGGATTTTGAGGAGTTTTTGTGGGCAAATGGAATAAATGATAAGGTTATTGACACGGTAAAATCATGCTTTGAAAAGGAGACAACAGTTCCGGAAGGCATCCATAAAGTCATGATGGAACTTTTGTACAGATATGTCATTGTTGGAGGTCTTCCTGAAGTTGTAAATAAATTCTTAGAAACCAGAAACATTGAACTCACATATCAAACTCAGCGAAATCTTATATCTGAATATGAAGAAGACATGATCAAGTATGCTGACGATGTCGACAAAGTTCGTATCCGCGAATGTTTTGAATCCATACCAAAACAATTGTCTAAAAAAAATAAAAAATTCCAATATTCTGCAATACGTAAAGGCGGACGGGCGTCTCAATACACGGGCAGTATCCAATGGCTTGAGGACGCAGGATTGGTTAAGAGATGTTACAATACGCAGATTACGGAGTTGCCATTAGAGGGAAATTCCATGAAAGAATGTTTTAAGTTATACACCGCTGATATTGGGATACTTGTTGCCATGCTTGATTATGGTACTCAGGCAGACATCTTAAAGGGCAATCTTCTGGGATATAAAGGCGCAATATTTGAAAATCTCATGGCTGATTTTCTTTGTAAGTCAGGACAGAAGTTGTACTATTTCCATAAAGATAGTGGTTTGGAGTTGGATTTTCTTGTGCGATACAAGGGCGAATGCGTAGTGCTTGAAGTCAAGGCAAAATCAGGCAAAACAAAAAGTCTAAGAACAGTCTTAAAAAACAAGAATGTTTATCATATCAACAATGCCATTAAACTTGGAAATTATAATGTCGGACGTGAAGAAGAAGTGCTAACGATACCTCTTTATATGGGATTTCTAATAAAAGATAGTATGGCAGATGTTATAGTTCCTGATATTGATTTTAGTTTGCTGACATAAAATGTCATATTCATAAAAGATTTTAACATTTAACGTCTTAATATTTCATCAAAAAATCTTTCGTCTTTAGACTTTTGACTTTAGACTTTTTCCTTATCTTTGCGCTATGAAGAAAAAAGTTAGACAAGCTGAATTTTTAGAAGACGTCAGCATCATCGACGCTGGCGCTGAAGGCATGAGCGTTGCCAAACCTGATGAGAAAGTAGTGTTTATCCCTTTCGGAGCTCCAGGCGATATTGTGGATATTCAAGTGTTCAAGAAAAAGAAAAACTGCTTCGAAGGCAAGATTGTCAATATTAAACAAGCCTCTGACAAACGCGTCGAGCCTGTGTGTCAGCACTTCGGACTGTGCGGCGGTTGCAAATGGCAGCACATTGATTATCAGTGGCAGCTTTATTATAAGCAGAAACAAGTCAAAGATAATTTAGACAGAATAGCGAAAGTGGAATATCCCGAGATCTCCCCTATCTTAGGTTCCGAGAAACAATATTTCTACCGTAACAAATTGGAATACAGTTTCTCTAATCGCAAGTGGCTCATCGACGGCGCACCTGCTGGAACTCACGACGAAGAAGCTGTGAAAGGTTTCGGCTATCATCTTCCAGGATTGTTCGACAGAGTCATCGACATAGAGAAATGTTATCTGCAACAAGAGCCTTCCAACGCAATTCGCTTGTTTATCAAAGATTTCACCTTAGAACATAAATTATCTTATTATAACGTCCGCGCTCACGAAGGTCTGATGCGTAACGTAGTGATTCGTTGCAACGGCAAAGGCGAGTTCATGGTAATCGTCGTCATCAATGAAGAAAACGACTTGGTGAGAAACGTGATGATTCC
>JAZNVS010000128.1:0-6733 GCA_045592965.1 Bacteroidales bacterium
CCTTTGTTATTTTCAAATGTTGATAATGCACGATTTACAGCGTCGCAGAAAGCTCTTGAACTGATGGTTGCTGCTGTGATGGCATCAACATCGCCGCCGTCTTTCTTTACGTTGAAGTTGAATGAAGTAGAGTTCTTGTTGTTGAACTGGTCTTTGAAACTAGGTTCCGACATCTTTGAACCTAAGCCTGGAGTCTCAGCGTGTTGTAAAACACTGATGTTATTTACGGTACCGTCTGCCAAGATGCCGACCATCAATGAGATGTTGCCGCTGAAACCTTTGTTGGTGAATGTCTCGACGGCAGCACCGATGAAGTTGTTGTCAGAGTCGTAAGCGAGGTGGAAAGGAAGTTCTGCATCTTCTAACTCAGATTTTATTGTGGTTTCTTTGAGTTCGTTAAATTCAGGGAGAACGTTTTTGATAGCCTCTGTCTTCTTTGCTGTCTCGGCTGCTGCGATAGGTTCTTTGGTGGCGTTATAAACAACACCCAATACGCCGCCAGACACCACGCTGATTACGAACATGGCTATAAACATATTTAATAATGTATCTTTTTTTGCTGCCATAACTTTATTTTTTTACAGTGTTACCGAAACGTTTTGGTTTACATATTTTGTTAATCAAAGGAACGAAAGCGTTCATGATTAAGATGGCGAATGACATGCCTTCCGGATAGGCGCCCCACAAACGGATGATGATTGTCAAAGCTCCGATACCGATTGCGAAGACTATCTTTCCGCTTGTTGTCATTGGCGATGTCGCCATGTCTGTTGCCATGAAGAAAGCTCCTAACATCAAGCCGCCACCGAAGATATGAATCATTGGGTTGACGAATTGTGTTGGGTCGACGAGCCAGCATATCGTTGAGATGATAGCTACTGTGGCAATAACAAATACTGGAGTTTGCCAGTCGATGACTTTTCTGAATATCAAGAAGAGACCGCCGATGATGATAGCTATAGAACCAATCTCTCCGAGAGAACCGCTATAAATCAAAGGCTCGATGTTTTCGTAAACTGACAAGTCGCTTGCTGACATGCCTTGTGCTACGCCTTCTTTGATATGACCTAAGAGTGTCGGTCCTGTGACAGCGTCGCTGAGAGCTTCGCCGAATAATGGTTTTGGTGTTGGCCATGTCGTCATTGCGACAGGGAAGGATATGAGCATGAAGACGCGACCTACCAAGGCTGGGTTGAATGGGTTGTTACCTAAACCTCCGAACGACATTTTGCCGATACCAATGGCGACGATAGAACCCACGATAATCATCCATGCAGGGATGTTGGATGGAAGGTTGAATGCTAATAACATACCTGTTATTATTGCTGAGCCGTCGCTGATGGTGTTTTGTCCTTTGAGAAGGAATTTTTGAATTAACCATTCGGTCAAGACACATGCCGCGACTGAAATCAATGTCACGCGTACTGCATCGAAACCGAAATAATATATTGAGAACAAAAATGCAGGCATCAATGCTATGATGACGCTATACATTATCTTCTTTGTGCTTTCACCTCCATGAACGTGAGGCGAGCCTGATATTACATAATTATTCATTTCTTTAATTATTTCTGATTACGTGAACGAATTAATTGTCCTGTCTTATTCTTGCCGTAGCGGATGTAGTCTAACAATGGGATGTTAGCTGGACAGGTGAACTCGCATGAGCCACATTCTATACAATCCATGATGCGGTTTGTCTCGGTGTCTTCAAACATATTGTTTTTCGACATACGGCAGAGGAGGTAAGGCTCCAATCCCATAGGACAGGCGTTGACACATTTGCCGCAGCGAAGACAGTTGCCTACTTGACGTGGCTGTGCTTCTTTGTCGGTCATCAATAAAATTCCCGATGTTCCTTTTATGACAGGGAATTCATTGACAGAAACAGACTTGCCCATCATAGGACCGCCGTTGATAATGTTACTCGTGTTCTCTGGCAAGCCGCCTGCAGCTTCGATAAGCTCCATTGATGATGTGCCGATTCTGACCATGAAGTTGGATGGGTTCTTTATCGATTTGCCCGTCACTGTGACGACTCTCGAGATGAGTGGCTTGTTCTTCTGTACGGCTTCATAAATGGCGTATGTCGACGCTACGTTTACCACAACGCAGCCAGTCTCTATCGGAAGTTTTCCTGATGGCACTTCTCTTCCTGTGCAGGCTTTGATGAGTTGTTTCTCACCGCCTTGTGGATATTTCGTCTGTAATGGCTGAACTTCTATGCCCTGGAAATATTCGTCACCTTTAACTATCTTGTCTAACAATTTCGCGGCTTCAATCTTGTTTGTCTCAATGCCGATGATTGCTTTTGGTGCATCGACGGCTTTCATCAATACCTTAACGCCCACGAGAAATTCATTGGGCTTTTCTATGAGAAGACGATTGTCGCAAGTGAGGTAAGGCTCGCATTCAGCAGCGTTGATGATGACGAATTCTGCTTTCTTGTCTTTTGGTATCGAGAGTTTTACGCTTGTTGGGAATGTGGCGCCTCCCATACCGACGATGCCGTGGTCTCTCACTCTGTTGATTATCTCTTCGCGTGATAATGTTATTTCGCCAACTAACTTATCAGAGGTGTCGATGCCTTCTAACCATTCGTCACCTTGAACATCGATAAAGATGGCTGGTTTGCGATATCCAGTGTGGTCTACTACCTCATCTACTTTGGTTACCTTGCCGCTTACTGAGGAATGGACGTTGGCTGAGATGAAGCCTTTTGCAACTCCTATGAGCTGACCTACTTTCACCTCGTCTCCTTTCTTTACTATTGGCTCGGCTGGAGCTCCGAGACATTGTCCCAATGGGATGATGACTTGTTTCGGTATTGGGAATGTTATTATGGGTTTGTCTGACGAAAGTTTGTTTTCTTCAGGATGAACACCGCCTTTAGGGAATGTTTTCTTTGGATTCATACGCTTATTCTTTACTTTCGTTATTAACTGATTCTGTTACTTCTACTTTTGGCTTGCGAGGAGGGAAGTTGATAGCCAATATGCTGCCTCTTGGACAAACGTCGACGCATTTGCGGCATTGCTTGCACTTGTCAGGGTTGATGTAAGCAAGTGTACCACGCATCTCAATGGCTTCGAAAGGACATTCCTTGAGACATTTTTGACAACCGATACAACTGACATTACAGTTCTTCATAGCGATAGCGCCTTTTTCAATATTGACGCAGCTAACATAAATACGACGGTTGTTCTTGCCTTTAGGACGAATCTCGATGACGCTTCTCGGACAAGCTTTTGCACATGTGCCGCAACCAACGCATTTGTCTTCGTCAACGACGGCGATGCCTTTTTCCTCGTCGATGTGGATGGCGTCGAAAGCACATTTCTTGACACAGTCGCCGAGACCGAGACAAGCATTAGGACATCCGCTGCCTCCAGCAAACAATGTATGCGCAAAAGCACAGATGTCGGCTCCTTCATAGTGGGTCTTCTTTGGAGCATTTACACGAGTGCCGTTACAACGTACTACAGCTATCTTGGGTTCGGCGGCACTGACTGTCAAACCAAGAACGGCTGCAACTTTCGACATGTCGGAACTTGTACAGTTTAATCCATCGATGCTGTTCTTGTCGGCAGCCGACTTGACGCAGGCTTCAGCAAAAGCCCTGCAACCTGCAAAACCGCAACCGCCGCAGTTGGCTCCTGACAAGTTGGATTCAACCTCGTCAACTAATGGATTTTCTTCTACTTTAAACTTCTGAGCGACTATGTAAAGAATAACCGCTAAAATGCCTCCCAAGACTCCTAGTACTATGAGAGAATAGAGTAAAATGTCGTTCACAATAATATTTTTTAATGTTTAATAAAATTAATCTTTACACTACAAAAATAAAATAAAATTTATTTTGTTGAACAAAAATTTAATGTATTTCATACTCAAACTTGCGTTTTATTTTATCCCTGAAAAGAAATAAAATAAGATAATAAGGTATCAATGTTCCTATGGATATTAAGGCGTTGATGCCTTCGTCTATTTTAAAAATATTGAGAATGAATATCATCGAAATTAAGATGATGACGGGAATGACATAGGCAAAGATGACGGCCTTGTTAGCTTGACCTAATCCCATGCTTATCACAACCTCTTGTCCAATGGATAAATTTTTATCTTTTGGACGTGGAATGCTGATGATTTTCTCCTGCATATCCGACATGTTGCATGCCGACTTTATATTGCAGGAAACACAACCGCTCTTCGATAAAATCTTTACTTGCACTTCATCGTCGCTGATGTTCGTGATAATTCCTTTGTGAGAAACTGTATCGTTCATTTTAATCTTTTTTAAGAGACAAAGATACATAATTATTACTTTTTATTATATTTGCGAAAAATATTTTTCTATGATTCAGTTTATTTCGCTTCTGTTTTATTTCTTATTCCCAAGTTTGATAATATATCTTTGCAGAAGATATTCGTTCCTGAATAAAATAGGGGAGATACTCCTTCTTTATATTGTTGGGATTCTTATATCAAATCTCATTGTTTTTCCTCTCGACTTCGGCGATTCTCTCAAAGGAATACAAGACGCTCTTACAAGCGTGACAATACTTCTCGCTTTCCCGATGATTCTCTTCGGTTGCGACTTCAAGAATTGGAAACTGAAAAAAGCAATAATCGCTCTTTGTATCGGTCTCGTTTCTGTGCTGGCTGTCGATGTTATTGGTTATTATATTTTCAACGACAATCAAACGGGTTTCAATAAGATAGCCGGTCTCTTGGTCGGTGTTTATACTGGCGGAACTCCAAATCTTGCAAGTCTTAAAATAGCTCTTGATGTCGATGCCGAGACTTATATCTTCGTTCATACCTTCGACATGATTATCAGTTTCGTCTATCTCGTTTTCCTGATGGCGTTCGGAATAAAATTGTTCCGGATTTTTCTTGAAAGACAACAAACAACAGACAACGGACAACAGACATTGGATAATAGGCAGCAGATGACGGACAATAATATACAGAATTTGACAATTCCTTATTCTGGAATATTTACAAAAAAACATTTCCCTAAAACTCTATGCGCATTTGCCTTGTCTATATTGATAGTAGGTGTCGGTATGGGCGTGAGTTTTCTTGTCTCAGGAAAAGTAGATAATATGTTGGTGTTGATTTTAACAATGACAACTTTGTCAATTGCGGCTTCTTTTCTTCCTTTCGTCAGAAAGATGGAGAAAAGTTACGACGCAGGAATGTATCTCGTCTTGGTTTTCAGTCTCGTTGTCGCTTCCATGGTTGATGTCACGGCAATAGACTATCGAGCCGGAATCAATATCATCGGGTATATAGCCTTCGTTATTTTCTGTTCCTTGATATTGTCGATACTGCTTTCTAAGATTCTCAAAGTCGATGCCGACACTATGGTGATTACTTCTGTGGCTTTGATAAATTCGCCTTTGTTTGTTCCTATGATAGCGGAAAATATGAAGAACAAGAAAGTTATCATCACGGGAATTACAATTGGTGTTATTGGCTATGCTGTCGGTAATTATTTAGGAATCATTGTTTCGCAACTGTTAAAATAGATTATGAAGATTAGTATTGAAAGAATAAAAGAGCTTATACATAGAGTGAGGACTCGATTGGAGTCGGTACTGCGTTTGGTGGTGATACCAGGTTTTGGCGGCGTGCCTCTTTACGATGTCTTGGTGTATTTTATCAAAGGATTTACTCATGTTAATCTCATCGACCGAGCGGCAGCTGTGGCTTTCTATGTATTCCTCGCTATGTTCCCGACAATATTATTTCTGTTCACCTTGATTCCTTATTTTCCGCTACAAAATATAACGGTCAGTGTGTTGGAGGCTCTGCAAACTATCTTGCCTCCAGGAACTTACGACAGCGTATCTTCAACAATAAACCAGATAATGTCGATAGAACACGGCGGTCTTATGTCGATAGGTCTCTTGTTGGCTTTCTATTTCAGCACTAGTGCGGTGAGTTCTTTTTTCAGAGGATTTAATATGGGTGACAAGGAATTCGGTCAGGTTTCTTTTATCAAAGAACAATTATATTCAATCTTGGTGATGCTGATGTTTGTTGGATTGTTATTACTTTCATTAGTGTTGATAACGTTAGGGCAGAGGCTGTTGCCTGTGTTTTTTACCAAGATACATTTTTATAATGGTTTTGTGGTTTTTTTGATAAATCTTGTTCGCTGGCTAATAGCAATCTTCGCCTTGATAGTGGCGGTGTCCTTATTGTATTATTTCGGAAATCCGCGTAGCAAGAGGTTCAAGCTTTTCACTCCGGGCTCACTCTTGTTCACAGGATTGTTCATTGTTGGAACGATGTTGTTTAATTTCTACATATCAAACATCTCGACCTATAACCTTCTTTACGGCTCTATCGGAGGTTTGATTATTTTTGTGATATGGATTTATTTCAACTGTATTTTGATATTGATTGGCTACGAGTTGAACAAGAGCATCGCTAAGGCGCAAGGATTCAAGTTTTCCGACATTCAATTATTAGAAAACAGTAAGGACATATCGCATACGTCCAAAGAAAACTAAGACAATCTCTCGCAGAGGCGCACGGACGAGTGACTTCTCAGGTTTTCAGATTCTCAATTTTTCAGATTCAAAAAAAGAGCCCCTATTTCTAAGAGCTCTTCTAATTTAGACTTTAGTCATCAATTGTAAATTGTACATTGTCAATTTTTAATTAATTTAATGATTTCTCCATCGACTTCTACGAAATAGACTCCGCTGTTGTAGTCTGA
>JAZNVS010000129.1:0-40652 GCA_045592965.1 Bacteroidales bacterium
GCATATTGGATGATGAAAGTCCACACCATGATTTGAGCAGCCACATAGAAAAACTGTGTCAAGACACCTTCGCGATAGACCTTATTAGAGAAGAGACGTTTCAAAGTACCTTTGTTATTAGCGACTTCTTTATTATCATGATTTTGGTTTTTGACGAAGATAGCGATGATGACAAAGACGAACAGCACCACGCAGCCGAGCACCACGTACGGATTTCTGATGATGTCTAAGTCGTGTTCGCGTATCGAGAGTTTCGTCATCTCGTCAAGGTTAGAGAAGCCTATCTCGCGTACTTCAGGCGTATCAGACTGTAACTTAGCGAGTACTATCCTCGAGGCGACGAACATTCCCATCAAGGAGCCGATAGGATTGAAAGCCTGAGCGAGATTTAAACGACGAGTGGAAGTCTCTTTGCTACCGAGAGAGAGGATGTAAGGATTGGCTGTAGTTTCAAGGAAAGCGAGGCCGAAAGTCAAGACGTACAACGACACGCAGAAGAAACCGAACTCCTGACGGTTGGCAGCAGGAATGAACATAAAGGCACCGATGGCATAAAGTATCAAGCCTAACAAGATGCCTTTCTTATAGCTGAAACGTTTGGCGAAGAGAGCCGCCGGTATTGCCATCGTGGCGTAACCGCCATAGAATGCGAACTGCACCAAAGACGCTTTGGCGGCAGACAATTCCATGACAGTCTGAAACGCCGCCACCATAGGATTGGTGATGTCGTTAGCAAAACCCCAGAGAGCAAACAAGCTCGTTATCAAAATGAATGTCAAGAGATACTTTTTCTCGACGAGTTTAGATTGTAGATTCTGTGTCATAATATTAATTGTTAATTCCTAATTGAACCAAAATATTTCCCATTGCGGTGGCTTCCACTTCGCCTCTGATCACCTCGCATTGCGTATATTCCGCAGCGAGTCGGTTAAGCAGCTGATTCTTAGAGCCGCCGCCCACGATATAAATCTTATTTATCCTCTTATTCGTACAACGCTCCATCTGCGTCTTGACCTCGGCATATTTCTTCGCCAAAGAGATGCAGACACATCGCATGAAATCGCCTTTTGTTATTGGAAGCTCTTGATTCTCTTCTTTAAGATAAGAAACGATAGCTTCCGACATCTTCTCAGGATTCATGAAACGAGCGTCATCCACATCGAAAGAAGAATCCAATGAAGAAAGCTCAGCCTCTTTAACCAATTCCGAATAGTCACATTTGTAACCCTCTTGTTCCCATTCCTTTACCAATTGCTGTATGAGCCAGAGACCTGTGATGTTTTTGAGGAAGCGTATTCTTCCGTCTGTCATGCCCTCGTTGGTGAAGTCAGATTCCAAGGCTTCTTTAGATATTATCGGTTCTTTCGATGGCGTTCCCATGAGCGACCATGTGCCGGAGCTGATGAAAGCCCAGTCGCTGCCATCATCTTTTATCGAAGCCACTGCACTCGCGGTGTCGTGCGAGCCGATGGCGACGACTTTTGCGTTGCCGCCCACTTCAGCGGCGAGCTCAGCAGTGAGTTCACCTATCACAGTGCCAGGATAGATAATCTCCTGCATCAAACGTTTAGGGAGATTTAACTTCTCGAAGATGACATCGTCCCACTGATGCGTCTTGGTATTCAGCAGCTGCGATGTCGATGCTATGGTAAATTCGTTATAACACTTTCCCGTAAGGAAATAATTAAACAAGTCAGGCATGAACAGCAGTCTCTCAGCGTGTTGCAGATCAGTCTCACTCATTAACTGAAATGCCGTATTAATTTCCATGAACTGGTTGGCGGCGTGTTGGAAGAACTCCTCCTTAGGCAGTTTCTGAAACGCGGCATCCATCATGCCCTTGGTTCTGTCGTCGCGATAACAGATAGGGTTGGCAATCAGACGACCTTCTTTATCCAAGAGACCGTAATCCACGCCCCAAGTGTCGATACCGATGCTCTTTATCTCGTCGCCATATTTCGCGAAGGCTTTCTTCAGACCTGTTTTCAACTCATTAAAGAGAGCCTCGAAGTCCCAACGGAGATGACCGTCTATTATTTTCTGCTCGTTTCCAAAACGGTGAATCTCTTCTAATTCGATGGTTTTGGACGCGGTAAACCACGTCCCTACGATAACGCGTCCGCTGCCTGCGCCGAAGTCTGCTGCTATGAATCTCATATTATTTTTTTCCTGCAATGTAAATACTTAAATCGTCGATGTCTTTCTGACTTAATGTGGAATAGTTGCCGCCCGACTGCACTATTATCCTGCAAGCCATCTCGAAGAAAGTGGCGCGTTCGAACACCTCGTCGAAGTTCTTTCCGCAGACCACCTGTCCGTGGTTAGTCATGAGACAAGAGTTATGTTCTTTCATCGCTTCCAACACAGCAGCTGCGAGTTCAGGAGAGCCAGGTCTGTAATACGGTATCACCGGAATCTCCACGCCGACGTGAATCGGGATCTCGGCAGTGACGTTGAAGTTAGCAGGTTTCTCTTTCATGCAAGCTATCGCGGTAGCGTATTCCGACTGGAAGTGAAACACCACGTTGACATCGGGACGCTGACGCATGATGCCGAGGTGGAAGGTGCTTTCCATGGAAGGCTTCACGCCGTTGAGAACAGCGCCGGTCTCTATATTACAAAGCGAGATGTTTTCTAATTTCAAGGTAGGGACCCATGATCCTGTTCCCGAGACAAGCGCGATGTCGTCATCGACACGCCATGAGAGGTTACCGCTGGAGCATAAAGTCAGTTTGGCATCACCATAACGATGCGCCTGCTTCAAAAATTCTGAATAATGTTTTTCGTCTATGATACTCATGATGTTTAGAATTTAGAATTTACAATTAACAATGTACAGTTCATAATATACAGTTTACAATTATAAAGATCAACTGTTAATTGTAAACTGTCAATTGATTACGACTTTCTTGGTTTTTCCGTCGATGCTAAAGAAATAGATTCCAGGATTGTAGTCTGAAACGTTGATTTCAGTTTCGTTGGAAATGATTTCTATTTCTTCAACTAACATACCTAAGAAGTTATATATCCTAACTGTTGTCTGTTGTCTGTTGTCTGTTGACACTTTCACAACATCATCAGCCGGATTAGGGTAGACATTGAATCTGATTGCGTCTTCAAATTCTTCTACGTTATCCCAGTTCTCGTCTATGACTTTCACTGTTCCTACCGATGTCATTCCGTCTTCAAAGAGAGCTACCACCTCTGCCACGTGCTCGTCATAATTCATCGGCATTATGCTTTCAACGATTTCTTCGTCAGAATAGAAAGTGTCTAAGTTATAGTTACCTTCAATAAGTTCGCCGTCAACGTAAATGTTATATGCTACCGGTGTCCTTCCTTCTGGCTCGTCCCAGTTGAGATATAGTTTCTGGATGTCATCGCCGCCAATCGATGCGGTGAGGTTTCTTACAGGATTACAGTGTTCGGTGTAGCCGTAAGCGAAATTGCTGTTGAAGACTTCTTTGGTGTCGTAGTTCTGAAGCCACATCACGACTTCCAAGTCGTCCATCTCTTCGACATTGGTATCCGACAGATCGCACGAGAGTTCCAATCTGTGATATTCGCCTGCGTTGATAGACGCTATCTCGTTACCTTCCGCGTCTTCCACCATCTTCATCATGACGTGATGATATTCTGTCTCTTCATCGTTGCCGAGATTGTTTTTCGTGGTTTTCTCGCTTACCGCGATGAAGGCTCTTACGTTTTCGATATTTGCATAAGCCATGAAATCGGCTATTATATTAATGGTGTTGCCTTCAACGGTAAAACTTCCTTTTATGTCGAAATAAGCTGGTGTTTCCAACGCGAGCAATATGTCTTCATCTGTAGCAGCGGCATAACCTTGCGATACTGCATCGACGAAACTCTCAGGCACGCCCATCACGGCATAGTAATTTTTTCTCATGATGCTTTCTTCTGTCCAATAAGGGTCGCCGCCTGGTGAGCCGTCTTCAAGAAGAGGAAGGTCGATAGGATATTTTATGTAAGAACATTTTCCGGCGTATGTGTTAACATGACCGTCCATGATCTGGTTGATAGGAATGCACGGATAGTCGCAGGTGGAAGCAGTGAAGTGTTCCAAGAGAACGACTTTCTGACTTTCTCTCATGGCGAGATGAACTTCTTTCAACAAGAAACCGCTGCTGCCATTGTAATTCTCTCCGTTTACCTTAGAAACACCTATCTCAATGGCGTGTGAATATCCGAAGTAAATCATTTGAGGGAATGCGCTTTCTACGGTAAACTGCGCTGTTTCGAAAGGAGCTAAGTTGGTGTCGAAGCTATAAGACTCGTAGCCATCTTCATAATAGAGCGACATATTCACGTCGAAACTTGTCACCGTCGTCAATCCGGTGTTTCTGACAGTAAAGGATACTCCGTCGTTATAGTCTGTTCCTATGATGTTAGGTACGTCGATGCTCACGAGTTCGAGGTCTAATTCCTCTTGTTTGAATACTTCGATGTCGTCGAAGTACCAGTTGTTGACGAGATAAGAGTTACCTGTGAAGTAGATGCACATCAGCACATCAGGTTTTCCCATGTCGGGAGTGCTGATAGTGTGATTCTCGTTGAAGGCGGCAATCTCGATATAAGTCTGCTGCCATCCTGTGTTCCATGTCGCGCCGCCGTCTGATGAAGTGGCGATGCCTATGGTGTTCTCTCCGATGTAGTTGTCGTGATAATGTTTGAACGACACCATGACTTCCGATACGTCGGTGAAGTCGAATGCCGGCATGACGAGACGTGATGTTCCGTTAAATTCCGGTGCCCATTTCATGCAGATCTCATTAGGCAGTCCGCCCGACTTTGCGCTCGTGGATATTGACCAGTTTGTGGCATGATTGTCTACATACCAACCTTCAGGCATGTCGGTGCCGTCGAATGTTTCATGTAAGAGACTCGCCCTGTTCTGAGCAAAAGACGCTATTGAAAACAATAGCGCGAATGTTAGGAGTAATGATTTTTTCATGATTTATAAGCTATGAGCCATGAGCCACGAGTCGTGAGCCATGGAGGTTTGCCCATAGCTCGTAGCCCGTAGCTCAAAGCAATTATTCAACGACTATCTTCCTCGTCACATTTCCATTCTCAGTCTGAATGTTGAAGAAATAAATTCCAGGATTGTAGTCTGAAACATTGATTTCAGTTTCATTAGAATTGATTTCGATTTCTTCAACCAACATACCTAGGATATTGTAGATTCTGACTGTTGTCTGTTGACCGTTGTCTGTTGACAATCTAACAACGTCTTTCGCTGGATTAGGATAGATGCTAAGGTTCATATCTTCTACTTTATTTACCTTCAAGCCAGAAGATAATGAAGCCATATCGCCTATAGATGTTTTATTATCTGCATAAATAGCGACTACTTCAACGAAGTGAGTTGTAGGAGTGTGGTATAATTCTTCTGCCAATTCAGTATTTGTGTATGAAAGCTCTGGGTGATTTTCAGCTATCAACTCGCTGTTGATATAGATATTATATCCTGTTGGAGTGCCAGTCTCCGGTGCATCCCAAGTTAAGTTTATCGCTGAGCCATCTTCGCTGAACTTTGCTGTCAGATTCTGAACTGGATAGCAATGTTCCGAATTTTCGTAAGCGTAACGACTGTTGTAGATTTCGTGTGTTACAGGATTTTGCAACCATAAAGCCACTTCCAAATCGCTCATTTCTTCTACGTTGGTGGTATCCATGTCATAAGAGAATTCGAGGCGCTGATATTCGCCGGCATTGATTGTGATGGTGTTGCCGTTGCCGTCTTCTAACATCTTCATTAAGATATGGTGGAATTCAGTCTCACCGTTGTTGCCCACATTTCCTGTCGTTGTCTTTTCATTTATTGAGATATAAGCACTGACGTTTTCCATCTCGAAGTATGACATGAAATCTGCTGTTATATTGATGACATTGCCTTCAACGGTGAATGCACCTCTTATGTTAGCGAAAGCTGGAGTATTGTATTGTGCATCCAAAGCAGCTTGTGACACTTCACTATAACCTTGATCCACTCCGTCTAGGAATGTTTGAGGAGCTGCGCCAACAGTGTAGAAATCGATTCTGCTTTGAGCTTCGTCTGTGTAATACGGATCGCCAGGAAGTGGCCAGTAGCAAGGATATTTTGTATAGGTATATTTGCCTGGATTATTTGCTGTGAGTTGGCTCATCGCATAGTTGACATTGATGCAAGGTCCGCATGTTGAACTTGAGAAGTGTTCGATCATAGGGATTTTCTGTGTGCTTCCCATAGCAACGAAAATGTCTTTGTCAAGGCTGTTGTTCGTCTGATCGTCGTCCGTTGTTCCGTTGACACTGATTATCTCAAGAGGGAAATTATATGAACCTGGGATAAGCAACATTGTTTGTTCCATCGTCAGTTGAATACTCTCAAAAGGAGCGAGCATGACTTCGAAAGTCTCAGGTGACATTGTGACGCAGTTGTCATCTACACCTATGTCTTCTCCTAGAATCTCGAATGATTCAACAGTGGTAGCACCTAAGTTCTTAACAGTGAATTGTATTTCTCTTTCACCAGCACTTACTGTTGATGGGATGTCGATGCTGACTAACTGAAGATCTAAGTTTTCTTGCACGAAAACAAAGATGTCATCAAAAAACCAGTTGTTGAGGTTGTATGAATTACCTTCGTAATATACACAGAACAATACGTTTTCCTTACCCATATCAGGTGTTGTGATGGCTTCCTGCACCGAATATGCCTGAGAACTGTTATATGTTTGAGACCAACCAGTGTTCCAAGTCGTTCCATTGTCGGACGAGGTTGCGACACCGATTGTATGCGCACCTGTGTAATTGTCAAGATAATGTTTGAAAGAGACGATGACGCTCTCGATGCCAGTGAGATTCACAGGCGTTGTGACGACGCGGGAGATGCCGTTGAAGTTAGGTGTCCAATACAGGTGGAGTTCGTTGGCTTCTCCTCCTGACTTGTTACTTGGAGAGATACTCCAGTTGCCAGCTCCAGCTCCAGCGATTGTCCAGCCTTCAGGCATGTCTGTTCCGCTGAATGTTTCGTCGATGAGCGTTGCTCTGTTCTGAGCGAACATCGCTGTAGATAGCAATAATGCTAATACGAAAAGTAATGTTTTTTTCATAGGCCTAGATTTTAAAATTATTTATGCGCAAATATAGGAAAAGTCAATGAACAACGGAAACAAATTTTTGTATTTATCAGTAAAAATTACTGTAATTTATGTGGAAGAAGATACTTCGACAGAGATTCTAAGATTATTTACATTCAATCAAAGAAGAACAATGGAAGGCGATGGTAAAAAAAATGAAGTTATTATAGTGTGGAGCATAGAAAGATTATGATGTTGAGTTGATTAAACAAAAGCGTCTCCGAAAATTTCAGAGACGCTTTTTATATGTATGGACAAAGTTGTTGTCTGTTGACTGTTGTCCGTTGTCAGCCGAAGGCTAATTATGCGTTTTCCATGAGGAATCTTTCTACTTCCATACCAGCTGTTGCGCCTGAGCCGGCAGCGATGATAGCTTGACGGAACAATCTGTCTTGGCAGTCGCCAGCAGCGAAGATGCCAGGAACGCTTGTTGCTGTAGATTTAGGTTTTGTGATGATATAACCAGCTTCGTCCATTTCTAATTTATCTTTGAAGATGGCAGTGTTAGGAACGTTGCCGATTGCTTCGAAGAAACCGTCAATGTTGATTGTGCGTTCTTCGTTTGTCTTGCTGTCGAAGAGTACTGCGCCTTGAAGTGTTGCCATGAAACCGTCAACTTCGCCGAACAATTCTTTTGTCTGTGTATTCCAAAGCACCTCGATGTTAGGAGTGTTGAGAACTCTATGTTGCATTGCCTTTGAAGCGCGGAGCACGTCACGACGTACAATCAAATAAACTTTGTTGCAGAGATGTGAGAGGTAAGTAGCGTCTTCGGAAGCAGTGACGCCACCACCGACAACAGCAACGGCCCTGCCTTTGAAGAAATAACCGTCGCATGTTGCGCAAGCTGAAACGCCGCCGCCCTTGAATTGTTCTTCGCCTTTAACGCCGAGCCAGCGAGCTGAAGCGCCTGTTGCAACGACGATAGTGTCGGCTAACAATTCATCGCCCATGTCTGATTTCACTCTGAAAGGACGAGCTGTTGTATCGACTTCCACGATAGAACCCATGCGGAACTCAACGCCGAAACGTTCTGCTTGTTGACGGATGTCTTGCATCATCTGACCGCCATGAACTCCTTGAGGATAACCAGGGAAGTTCTCTATTTCTGTTGTCTGCATCAACTGACCGCCTGTGATAGGACCTTCATAGATGACAGTTTTAAGGTCGGCACGACATGTATAAATTGCTGTTGTATATCCTGCAGGACCTGAGCCGAGGATAAGACATTGTACGCGTTCTAAATTTTCACTCATTGCTTTATAATTTTATGTTAATGATTTTTCCTTTTGCAAAAATAAACTTTTTCATGAAGTCATTTATATAAAAAGGTAAATTAATTTTTTAAGAAAAAAACATTCTCATTTTAGCAATACTTCTTATCATAATTTTATATCTTTGTGAATGAAAAATTGAGATGCTTTCGATGTAAATTTCATAGTATCTCTGCAGTATAGTAATTTAGTAACTTAAAATAAATATGGCAAAAAACAGCCTTATAGGCGATTATCCTGTTATTGGAATCCGCCCTACTATCGACGGACGTCGCGGCGCTCTTAAAGTTCGCGAGTCTCTTGAAGATCAAACGATGAATATGGCTAAAGCAGCCGCTAAACTCTTCACTGATAATCTTAAATATTCTAATGGTGAACCTGTTAAAGTAGTCATCGCCGACACTACCATCGGTCGCGTGGCTGAAGCTGCCGCTTGCGCTGATAAATTCAGAAAAGAAGGCGTCGATATTACTCTCACCGTCACTCCTTGCTGGTGCTACGGCGCTGAGACTATGGACATGGATCCTATGACGATAAAAGGCGTATGGGGCTTCAACGGAACAGAACGTCCGGGTGCTGTATATCTCGCTTCTGTACTCGCTACACACGCTCAGAAAGGTCTCCCAGCTTTCGGCATCTACGGTCATGACGTACAAGACGCTGACGACACTTCAATACCTGCCGACGTACAAGAGAAACTCTTGCGCTTCGCTCGCGCTGCCGTCGCTGCTGCTACAATGCGTGGCAAGTCATACCTCCAAATCGGTTCTATCTGCATGGGTATCGGCGGCTCAATCATCGACCCTAACTTCATCGAAGAATATCTCGGAATGCGCGTTGAGTCAGTCGATGAGGTGGAGATAATCCGTCGCATGACAAACGAAATCTACGACAAGAAAGAATACGAAAAAGCTCTCGCTTGGACTAAAGCTAAATGTAAAGAAGGCTTGGATAAGAACCCTGACAACCTTAAGAAATCCGCTGCTGAGAAAGAAGAGATGTGGGAGTTCGTCGTTAAGATGATGGTTATCATCAAAGACATGATGAACGGCAACCATAACTTACCAGAAGGCTGCGAAGAAGAGATGGTAGGTCATAACGCCATCGCCGCTGGCTTCCAAGGTCAACGTCAATGGACTGACTTCTATCCTAACGGCGATTTCGCAGAGTCGCTGCTCAACTCCTCATTCGACTGGAACGGAGCACGCGAGCCTTATATCCTCGCAACAGAAAACGACGTCCTCAACGGCATCGGCATGTTATTCATGAAACTGTTGACAAACCGTCCTCAGATGTTCGCCGACGTTCGTACTTATTGGAGCCCTGAGGCTGTTAAGAAAGCTACAGGCTACGACTTAGAAGGCGTCGCAAAGAACTCAGGCGGCATCATACACCTTATTAATTCCGGTGCTTGCTGCGTCGATGCCTCTGGCGTTTGTAAAGACGAAAACGACAACAACGTGATGAAGCCTTGGTATGAAGTCACTGAAGCTGACCAAGACGCTATGATTGGCGCTACAGAATGGTGCGCTGCCGACTACGGATATTTCCGCGGTGGCGGTTACTCCTCACGTTTCGAGACTAAAGCCGAGATGCCTGTCACGATGATACGTCTCAACCTTGTCAAAGGTCTCGGACCATGCTTACAGATAGCAGAAGGCTGGACTGTCAACCTCCCTGAAAAAGTGTCAGATACATTATGGAAACGCACTGACTACACATGGCCTTGCACATGGTTCGCTCCACGCACCACAGGCAAAGGCGCGTTCACGACAGCCTACGAGGTGATGAACAACTGGGGCGCAAACCACGGCGCTATCAGCTACGGTCACATCGGTGCCGACCTCATCACATTATGTTCGATATTACGCATCCCTGTCTCGATGCACAACGTGCCAGAAGAGAATATCTTCCGTCCGGCAGCATGGAACGCCTTCGGCATGGATAAAGAAGGTCAGGACTACAGAGCCTGCGCCAACTTCGGACCAATGTATAAATAATTGAAAACTGAAAATTGAAAATTGACAATTTGTAAAGACGCGTCGACGACACAAATGATTATAAATAAGATGTCGTTGACACGTCTGACAGAGATATAACAAGTAAAGACGCGTCGATTACACCTAAATAATTAAACAAGATTGTAATTGACACGTCTTTATGAAAAATATATAAGGAGCATTTTGAATAGAGTGCTCCTTATTTTTTGTGGGAATTTCTGTCCGAAGTTCACTTCGACAGGCTCAGTGACCATGCTAAAAGTCAATTTTCAACTTTCAATGATGTTCTCCTCCACGATCTCTGCGATGTCTTTTACCTTAATCGGTGCAAATCGTGCGAAGGTCTTCAGACATAATGGGCATGCTGTGACAATTTCTTCCGGATGGTTGAGTGTCAGGTCTTTGATGGCGTTCTTCGTTATCTCGTCGCGTTCTTCTTTCGTCATGGTGAGACTCGCGATGCTGCCGCCGCAACATACTGCCATGTCTTTGTCTGACTTGCCCTGCGTCAGCAGTCCTATGTTGTCGATTATGTTACGAGGTTCGTCATAAACACCGAATGCTCTTCCTAACTCGCATGGGTCGTGATAGACATATCGCTTGTCACTCCTGTCAACATCAATTCTCTCTTTCTCTATCAACTCGTTGATATACTGAGTGTGATGTAAGATTTCAATTCCTTCAAGATTGTATTCTTCCTTAAAGACTCGGTAACAAATAGGGCAGGAGAGGACTAATCTCTTGGCACCTGACTTCTTAATCATCTCGGTGTTCTTCTCTATCAAGGCTTTCGCTTCTTCTTTCTTGCCTGTCAGCATCATAGGACGACCGCAGCAGATGCTTCCTTCTTTATCTAAAAATTCGTAATTCTCGTTAGCATATTCGAATATCTTCGTCATGGCACGAGTTATCTTAGGCGTGAGATGCGACATGCAACCGGCGAAATAAACGACTTTGTCAGCTTTGTTAACCGTCTGTTGTCTGTTGTCCGTTGTCTGTTGACTTAAATATTCGAAATCGGATTTAATCTTATGATAAGTCTTTTCTCTTTGAGCCATCTTGATTTTCAGTGAGTCGATGCCAAGTGGACAAACCTCGATACATTTTCCGCACATGAGACATATCTCCGTTTTGTGTTTAACGTCTCTTCTTCTTTTTCCTTTTCTGATGTTGCGGATGAAATAAACCGCTGTGTTTCTGTAGTTTTCCTTCACCTCACTCATCGGACATACGTCGATGCAGAGTCCGCAACTTGGGCAGGAATATATCTCTGCTACAGCGTAACCCTTACGAGGCTCTGTCGTTTTGAGACCTGCGTTACGGAGCAAGATAAGGAATGCTTCTGCTGGGATGTGCATATATCTCGAGAAAGGTAACAAGGTCATAAATATCGCAAGGTCAATGGAATAAGCCCACCAGAAAATATAACTCAGCGTCTCGTTATAATGTCCTCCGAACAATAAGTCGAAGCCTATGAATTTAGTCAGGAAAGAGCCGCCGCTGATGTTAGCCATCGATGCTTCTGCCAAAAATCTCAAAGGGAAGATAGTCCATAAAGATATTCTTACCAAGTCTTCTTTGAGACCGAATTTTGTGACGCGTTTCAGACCTACTTTCCTAGGTCTCTTCTTCTTGACGACAGCGATGACGATACCGCTGATTATCACCAATAAGAAAAAGTCCATCAAGAAAGCGAAGATGTGAGCGTTGAGTGTCGGTGCTTCTACTGCGAAGTATCTGAAGAAGATAGGCATATATAAATTCGACATCAGCTTTTCCCACAAAGGAAGATGCATTCCTTTCAATGGCGACAAGGCGACCGTCTCGAAGTGTCCGACAATGATAATCATGAACCAACCGAAAGCGATGGCGGAGTGCATGTAACCTAATAGTGGCTTGCGTTTCCAAATCTTGACGTGGAAAAGGCTGTCGCCGAAGAGGTCTTTGATGTTTTTCCAGAATATTTTTGGTGTTATGAGGGAAAGTAAAAATTTACGTCGGTCTTCCTTCGGAAGTTGAAAAACGATGCGTATCATGCCGATGATACAGTAGGCGAGGACGAATGTCATGCTCGCCACAAAAGGAATTACAAACGGGTCGAATGTAGGTCTCATTTCACTTCTTCGTTATATAATCTTGTTATTGAAAGTAATATGTTTCTCGTATTGATGCCGCGGCTGCATACCATCATGCACTTTCCGCACATCATACATCTCTTGACTTTCTGCAGAGCTTCTTTGTCTTTGCCTCTCTGTAACATCAAGATAATCTTGCGGAAACTAACGTCCGTGAAGTTGCCGGCGCTACAAGTGGCGGTACATAATCCGCACGACATACAAGTGTTTATGTCGGGATTGAGTGCTTCTAATTTCTTAAAAGTTTTTAAGTCGACATCATCCATCTGGATATGCGAACTTTTTGATATGCTGAAACCGAAATCGATCATAATATTTTATTTTTTGCAATGGGCCTTGGGCTATGAGCAATGGGCGGTTTTTTTGCTCACGGCTCATGGCTCACAGCTCATTGCTTATATAATTAAAAACTTCTACCGCAGCTGAGCGTGCCTCTGCTAAAGTATCTGGCAATGTCTTTGGTGAAGTACATGCTCCTGCTACGAAAACGCCGCGTTCTTTAGTCTTGTTCATTCCGACGAAAGCGCCGAGGTTTTCGATGAAGCCGTCTTTGTTGTTTTCTATGTTGAGCATCTTCTGTATCTCATCAGCGCCTTTGGATTTCTCCATGCCGCACATCAGAACCAACAAGTCGAGGGTCATCTTCATCGGCGTGCCGAGAAGCGTGTCTTCTGCCTTTATGACGAGTTTTCCTTCTATGTTTTCCGACACCTCACAGACGCGACCTCTCACGCATTTGATGTCGAAGTCTTTCTGTGCTTTAAGATAAAGGTCTTCATAGCCTTTGCCGAACATCCTTAAGTCCATGTAGAAACAATATACGTCGGCATCTGGAAACTCGTCTTTTATCTCGCAGGCTTGTTTCAACGCTGTGGCGCAGCAGACTTTAGAACAATATGTGTTGTTGACTTTTATATCTCTCGAACCTACACAATGCACGAAACCAATGCGTTGTGGTTCCTCGATGCGTTTGTCGTTATGTGTCTTGAAATACTCTTCCAACTCAGCGTTGGTGATGACTCTGTCGTATATTCCATAGCCGTATTCTTGTTTCTTCTCAGCGTTGAAGAGGTCGAATCCTGTGCATATCACGACGGCATCGACATCGAAAGTCTTGTTGTTGGAGAGAGTCACGTGGAAGGTCTCATTGTTTTTCTCTATGTTAGTGACGCGTGAGTTGAGTCTCACTTCTATGTCTTTGGTGTTCTCTTTCAGCCTTTCCATGAGGCCTTCGGCTGTCTCGCTGGTAGGGAAGAGTCTGTCCCATTGTGCGAGATGACCTCCGAGTCTGTCGTTTCTCTCAACGATTATCGGATTAAGACCGAGCTGTTTCAGTTGATGAGCGGTCTCCATTCCGGCAGGACCTCCACCTATTATTAATACTTTGCGTTCTTTCATAGTCTTATTCTGTTAGTCATCATAGTCGTACGGCGATGCCATACGTTGTATCTGTATAAGCCTTTCAGGCTATTTGGTAATTATTTTATTTTGATGTTGATAGGGTTCTCTGGTGTTCCTAAGTCTTTGTTATTAACACCTTTATATTTAGCCTTAGGGTCGTATTCTATTCCCATCTTTTCAAGCAATGGTTCTATCGCGACTTGATGCATCTGCAATCCTAAGTCCCATGGGTCGTAGCCCATCACCAAACCTGCAACTTCCTCGTATGTCAGGGCTGGAATGCCGTAGCCGTTTTTGCCGTAGGTCTTGCCGGTCTGCTCCGCGATGACATATTGCCATCTGTCTAAGAAATAAGGACATCCCGGACAATTGGTGATTATCAAGTCGGGCTCGTATGGCTCCATCGACTCGAATTTCTTGTAGGTGTTCGACATGGAATAGCCTCTGTTAGCTTGAACGAAATACTGACGGAAACCGAATCCGCAACATTGACGGCGTTCTGGATAGTCGACGACTTCGCCGCCCCAAGCTTCTATCATTCCTGCTAAGACATGCGGATATTCTGCTCCGCCAAATCCTTTCGACGGAAACATCTTTGCATAATGACAACCAATATGTTCCACTACTTTCAAAGGCTTGCCTGTCTTGGCATTGACGAGTTTGAACTTGGCTTGTTTCGCTATCTCATGACGGAATTTATAAATGATGTCGCTGGAATGTGCGAGGTATTTTGGCTTGGCAAATTCTTTCTTACATGAGTCCCAAAGATATTGACGTATCTTGGCTTCTAACTCAGGGAACTCGTGCCATGTCTCTAAAGTCTCTGTATAACAGCCGAATGAGGTGATGCAGGAGCAGACGTAGTTTTCGTAGCCGCTTTCGTGCATCAAGGCAAACTGACGTGCGATGATAGTCATGGCCGTCTCCTGAGGAATGCTATCGCTGTGATATGCAATGCCTCCGCATGTGGTGTGATACGGATTCTCGTAAAAGTCCTTGCCTAATTTATTTCTCGTTATATCTAAAAATGTGACTTCTGATGCTGGGAAGAATGACTGACGAATGCAGCTTCTTACATAATAATAATGATCATCAGGAATATCTTTTTGATAATCAGCCCAAATTTTTTGTTTTCCTTCTACTATCATGATTATCCGTTGTTAAGATGTTTTTCACTATTGTTGGTTGTATAAACTTTTTTGAAATATTCTTCGTCGGAGAGATTGTCCTTTTGTGCCTGGAGATGAGCGTCGTTGATGACTTTATTCATCAAGTCGGTGGCGCCTGTCACGTCGAAGATATTTTTCAATTGGTCTAAGCTCTCTTGTGGTATCTTACGCAGTCCGCCTGGTCCATCGCCGTCTAAGTTGGAACCCATACGTTTATGTACGTCATCTAAATGTTCATTGATCCACTTGCCGACGGTGCCAAATTCTTTATGTGTTTCGTAGTCGAAGTTACGAGGATAGATGCAATAGCCGTGATTTAAAATATTGCTGCATAAGTCTTTGACGACAACATATTGTTGTTTTCCTTTCTCCGATTCCAAATAATAACCAGTCTCCATCGCGAGTTTGCGAAGCGCCATTATTATCAAACCAGGAGCATTGCCGCGAGGACAACGTGTCACGCACGACATACATTCGCCGCAGTACCAGATAGTATCGCTTTTCAATAATTGTTCAAGCTCGTCTTCATCCTTACGCTGAACTATATTTACAATATTCTTAGGATTATATTTGTAAAACTCGGCTGCTGGACAAACCGCAGTACACACTCCGCAGTTCATGCATGCTTTGAGTCCTTCCTTCACTCGGTAGTCATCTTGTAACTTCTCGTAAAGATGTCCTTTGTATTTGTCTTCAACAGCTGTGACTTTCTCATTGCAAGAAAGTTCGGCTTTTTCGTCGCCGGATTTCTCTTCCTTTCTTTTCTTGAAATATGATGTGTTAAAAAACATTCTTTTTAAATTTAGTAAAATAACAAATAGTAAAAACGTTTACTATTTTTTAATGAGTGCAAAGATAATAAAAAAACACTTTTACAGAGAAGATGTTTTTATAAATTTCAATGAAAAAGTGAAATTAAAATATTAGTTAAAAATGTTTGTAAATTTTTGAGAAAAGAGTTGAAAAAACGAAATAAAATTGCAATCTTTGCAGGAAATTAAATAGGTAGAGAAATTTGATTTTTTATGAGATATAACATTATTACTGCAGAGGAAGCTGCAACGTATGTAAACCACAATGATAACGTGGGTTTTAGTGGTTTCACAGCATCGGGAACTCCTAAGGTTATAACCGTTGCTATCGCTAACAGAGCTGAGGCAGAACATGCTGCCGGACGACCATTTCAAATTGGTGTTTTTACTGGGGCATCGACCAGCGACAAGCTCGATGGTGCGTTGACAAGAGCTAAAGCCATAAAATTCAGAACTCCTTATCAATCGTCAGCCGATTTACGATCAGCTGTCAACGCTGGCGAAGTGTCTTATTTCGATATGCACTTGTCGGAATTGGCTCCTAAACTCCGTTACAACTATTTCGGAAAAATAGACATCGCTGTCATTGAGGCATCTTCGATAACTGACGATGGTAAGATTTATCTCGGCACAGGCGTGGGTATAGCTCCTACAATATGTAAAATGGCAGATAAGATTCTCATCGAGTTGAATTCACATCTTCCAAAAGAATTGGCTGGTTTCCACGATATTTATGAACCTTTAGATCCTCCTTACAGAAGAGAAATCCCTATCTACACTCCAAGCGACCGCATCGGTACTCCTTATGTACAAGTCGATCCTAATAAGATTATCGGTGTAGTTGAGACAAACTTACCTGACGGCACTAAAGAGTTCGACTCAGTGAACGAGGTGACAATGAAGATTGGTAAGAACGTCAGTGACTTTCTCGCTGAGCAATTGGCAAAAGGCGGTATTCCTAAGGAATTCCTTCCAATACAATCGGGAGTGGGTAATATAGCAAACGCTGTTTTGAGCTGCATGGGCGACAACCCTCAGATTCCTCCTTTCCAGATGTACACTGAGGTGGTTCAAGACTCCGTTATCGACCTTATGAAAAAGGGCAGATGTACCTTTGCAAGTACATGTTCATTGAACATAAGCGACCATCTTGCAGAGGAATTGTTCCAAGATTTAGATAGCTATCGCGATAAATTGGTGTTACGTCCTTCAGAAATAAGTAACCATCCAGGTATGGTTCATCGTTTGGGTCTTATCTCGATCAACACAGCTTTAGAAGTCGATATCTTCGGTAATGTCAACAGCACTCACGTCGTTGGCACTAAGATGATGAATGGTATCGGAGGTTCAGGCGACTTCACACGTAACGCATATATGTCGATTTTTACATGTCCTTCAGTCAACAAGGGTGGCAAGATCAGCGCTATTGTTCCTATGGTGTCGCACCAAGACCACAGTGAACACTCAGTGAGAGTTGTCATCACAGAATGGGGTGTCGCCGACTTAAGAGGCAAAGACCCACGTCAGAGAGCTGAGGCAATAATCGAAAACTGCGCTCACCCAATGTATCGTCCATTGTTGAGACAATATTTAGAAAAGACAGAAAACGGTCATATTCCACATGACTTATCGTCGGCATTCGCTTTCCACGAAGAGTTTTTACGCTCAGGAGATATGAGCCAGACGAAGTTTTAATACTTTAAGAAGACGCTGAGTTGCATCGACTCAGCGTTTTTTTTACACCAAACACAATAAGAAATCCAATCAATATTCCTACTATGGCACCGACGATGATGTCGCCAGGGTAGTGGACTCCCATATAGATTCTGCTATATGCAACCATCGCTGCCCAGATATACATCACCCAGCCAATCTTGCTGTAATGTTTCTTTAATAACTGTGTGATAAATACCGCCAATGCAAAAGTGTTGCACGCGTGCGATGAAATGAATCCGTAAGCTCCGCCACAATGTCCGTTAGGAAGATATACCAAGTCTTTTATCGCTTCGTTATGACAAGGACGCGGCCTCTCAAAGAGCGGCTTGAAAATACTTGATGAAACTTGGTCGGAACATAATATCAATAGAACTACTCCTATTATTATGATGATGCTTTGCTTCCTGTAATTTTTTATTACCAAAAATAATAGCACTAAATAGAATGGCAACCATGTTATCTTTTCGGAGATGAATGTCATGACAGGGTCGAGCCAATCGACATGAAGTCCATTTAAAAATAAGAATAACTCAGTGTCTAATCTATCCATATTCTGTATGTTAATTTAAGGACGTATGCGATACGTTCCTACAGTCTCTCTTGAAGTCTTTCTCTTTCTTTGATATAATTCTCGTTATAAGGGTTTCTCTTTATCAACTCGTTGATGGCGTTCAAGGCTTTCTTAGGTTTTTTGTCTTTATATTTATTAAACTCCTTGTGAAAGTCGTTATCGCATTTACAAGGCACGCCTTCTTTTTCGGCATAGTTCGTTATCACGCCTCTGGCTTCAGTCTGAAGTCCTTCAATGGTAAATACTATAGGCACCTCGAAATATTCGTAGTCAGTGTTTTGGCATTCGTTCCAGTTGCCGTTTGTCATGAGGAAGAATCTCTGGAGCTGCGAGCTGAGGTAATCGTTGATAGGGTTGATGATGCTGAACTCGCCGAGTGTTCCGTCGCAATTCACCGTAAACTGCATTATCGTCGTTCCCACCGAGCAGCTCTGTCGCGATATCTGGTTATAATCTACGTTGAGGAAGAAGTCGCGTTCAAAAGCACCGCTGCCTCCTTTATATCTGTAGTCGAGCAAGGTCTTGACGATACGGTTGTTTTTCTCGAGAAGACTTTGAATGTCAGCAGTCGACTCTTGGCTGTTAGCTTTTAGACTAAAAGCAAAGACCATTACCAAGATGGAGATAATGACTTTGAACTTTGACTTTGAACTTTGACTCTGAACCTTGAACATTAAACCTTAAACTTTAAACCTTAAACTATTCTTCCTCTGTTGTGATGCTCAACCAAATCAAGTCTTTCAGCTCTTTGATGCCTTCGCCTGTTGCTGAGCTGATGAAGATATGCGGTATCTTCTTAGGAAGATGTTTCTTGATGTCTTTTCTTTGTTGCTCGTCGATGAGGTCGCTTTTGCTTATGGCAAGCACGCGTCTCTTATCAAGGAGTTCTGGGTTATATTTCTTCAGTTCTTTAAGTAGGATGTCGTACGATTCTTTCACGTTTTCGCTGTCGCCTGCCACCATGAAGAGGAGTATTGAGTTTCTTTCTATGTGGCGTAAGAAACGCAGTCCGAGACCTTTGCCTTCAGCGGCACCTTCTATGATGCCAGGTATGTCGGCCATGATGAACGACTTCAAGTCGTGATAAGGGACGATGCCGAGGTTAGGTGTCAGCGTGGTGAAAGGATAGTCGGCTATCTCAGGTTTTGCTGCCGACACTACCGATAACAGAGTAGATTTTCCAGCGTTAGGGAATCCCACGAGGCCGACGTCGGCGAGGAGTTTCAGTTCTATGACTATCCATCCTTCTATTGAAGGCTCGCCTGGTTGCGAGAACTTAGGAGCCTGCATGGTTGCTGTCTTGAAGAAAGCGTTGCCTTTGCCGCCGCGACCGCCTTTCATGATGACGATTTCTTGTTTGTCTTCTGTTATCTCACCGAGATGTTCTCTGGTCTCAGCGTCGTATGCTATCGTTCCGAGTGGCACGTCGATGTAGATGTTTTTTCCGTTAGCGCCTGTCTTCAGTGCGTCGCCGCCGTTGCCGCCGTCTTCAGCGAAGAGATGCTTGGTGTAACGAAGGTGTAACAATGTCCATAACTGAGCGTTACCTCTCATGATGACGTCACCGCCTTTGCCGCCGTCGCCGCCATCAGGACCGCCTTTAGGAACATACTTGGCACGATGAAAGTGCATTGAACCAGCTCCGCCCTTACCTGAACGACAGAACACTTTTACATAATCGACGAAATTTGATGCCATAACCTTATTTCAATTAACAATTGACAATTAACAATTATTTTTATTTTTTATTGAGGAGATGTGCCAATTACATGTTGTTTTAGGAGTAATTGACGCGTCTCTACATAAACTTTCAAACTATAAAACTATCAACTTTAAACTACTATAAACTCTAAACTATGAACTCTAAACTTTATCAAAACTCTTCTTCTTCAACTACCTGATTCTTCTGACTTTGTTCTTGTTCATAAAGTTCGCAGTCGAACTCCAACGCTACGTCGCTGAGCGGTTTCTCGAAGTCGCCTCTGCTTATATTCAGCGTGCTGTCGGCATAAACCTTCTGCATATATAAAGCCCACACTGGCAGAGCCATATTAGAACCCTGACCGAGACCTATTGTGCGGAAGTGTACCGACCTGTCTTCTGCACCTGTCCAGATGCCGGTGGTGAGGTCTGGAGTGATTCCCATGAACCAGCCATCGCTCTGATTTTGTGTCGTTCCTGTCTTTCCAGCAATAGGGTTTCTCAGCCCGTATTTATATCTAAGACGAACACCGGTGCCGCTTTGTACCACGCCTTTCATCAGTTCTATCATCTTATAAGCCGTTACATCGTCCATAGCCTCGACTTGTTCAGAATGGAAATATTCTATCACGTTGCCGTTCTTGTCTTCAATCTTAGTGATGAAGATAGGCTTGACATAAACGCCTTGATTAGCGAAAGTGTTCATTGCACCGACCATCTCATATAAAGAGAGGTCGCATACGCCTAAACATATAGAAGGCACAGCGTCGATAGGTGAGGTTACGCCCATACGACGTGCCATCTGTATCACAGCCTCTGGTCCGAAGCGTTTCATGAGGTATGTCGATATTCTGTTGTTGGAATGAGCCAAAGACCATTTTAAAGTCACTTCTTCACCTAACTTAGTCTTACCGGCGTCTCTTGGCTCCCAGAATTTTCCATCTGGCATCTCTATGCTATAGCTGATGTTTGGCACTGTCGTACATGGAGTGTATTCGCCTTCTTGCATTGCCAGAGAATAGAGGAACGGTTTGAAAGTAGAACCTACCTGGCGGCGAGCCTGCGTCACGTGGTCATATTTGAAGAATCTATAGTCGATGCCGCCGACGTACGCCTTCACATGTCCTGTATGTGACTCAACCGACATCAGAGACGACTGTAAGAACGACTTATAATAACGCATAGAATCCATAGGCGTCATCACGGTGTCGACAGGTCCGTCCCATGAGAAGACGGTCATTTTAGCAGGCGTGTCGAAACTCTTTCTGATAGAGTCGATGTCGATGCCTGCGTTTTTCATTACTCTATATCTCTCCGAACGTTTCATAGAAATCTCCATGAGGTTTTCTATCTCTTCATCTTCAAGAGAGAAAGGCGCGTTAGTATATCCTTTCCAGTGCTTGTCGAAAGCTGGCTGTAAGTCTAAAGACAGATGTTCTTTCACGGCTTCTTCCGCATATTGCTGCATCCTCGAGTCGATGGTGGTGTAAATCTTCAGTCCGTCTTTATATATGTTGTAAGGAGTTCCGTCGGGTTTGTTGTGTGTCTTAGCCCATTCGCTGAGTGTCGTTCTGAGATATTCACGGAGGTAAGTGGCTTGTCCGGTGTTATGATCCAATACTCCGAACTTAGACATGTCGATAGGAATCTGCACTATAGAGTCGCGTTCGGCAGGAGTGATGAAGCCGTATGTCGCCATCTGGCTGATAACCAAGTTGCGACGATTCAAAGCTCTCTCTGGATTTCTAATAGGACTGAATCGTGATGGTGCATTGACGACACCTGCCATAAGAGCGGCTTGTTCAATGTTAAGGTCTTTAGGTTCTATGCCGAAGAATGTCTCAGATGCTTTCTTGATACCATATGCGTTATGTCCGAAAAAGACTGTGTTGAGATACATGGCTATAATCTCGTCTTTGGAATAGTTGTATTCCAATTTTGTCGCTGTGACCCATTCCTGGAACTTACGAACGACGAGTTGCGGCGTGCTGAGGTTCTCACCTCTTGGGAAGAGGTTTTTGGCAAGCTGTTGTGTCAGAGTACTCCCGCCTCCTTTGTCGTTGCCGGTAACTATGCCGAATACCACACGGAGAAGCGCTCTCTGGTCGATACCGGAATGTTCATAGAAACGGATGTCTTCTATGGCAAGAAGTGCTTCAACAAGGTGAGGCGACAACTCGCTATAACTCACATTGGAACGGTTTTCAATATAATATGTTCCTAAGATTTTGCCATCGGCGGAAATGATTTCTGAGGCTAAATTGGTCGATGGATTTTCTAACTCTTCAAAAGTCGGCATGTCGCCAAACCATTCATGATTGATGCCATAAAACAGTCCGAAACCGCATGTTACGCCTATCACGAACAACGACCAAAGCACTACAAGATACCAACGGATACCTTGCTTGGCATTGTCGTCTTTACTCTTTCTTCCTTTTTTAACTTTCTTCTTAACCTCGGCCATAATTTAATCCTATGTTAATGAGACAGTCAACCATATATTGTTTGTCTTTATTGGAATAATCGACGCGTCTCTACATTAATTTTCAACTTTCAACTTTCAATTTTCAATTTTCAATTTTCAACTTTCTCGAGCTTTATTCCAACGTCTGTTATTCCTTCCAACTTGGGTTCTCGCATCGCCTGTTCTATCTCGAAGTGATAATTGCCTTTGAGAGGAAAACGCAAATTGTTGTTTAATAATATCTTCGATGTTCTCATGCTGCCGCTTCCTTCTCCGACCCAGCGTCCGTCGGGATATGCTAGGATACATTCTATGGTGTCGTGTGTCACGTTGCCGTTAGGGAAAGTGGTGTGAAGGAACATATAAAAATTGCTGTAACGATAATTCTCTAAATGTCTGATGTTTAGATAGAAAGCGTGATTTGACAAAGTGTCTTCAATATTTACATCAAAATATGGTCTTTTTTGATAATCCCATGATGCGTTAGGTATTATCTCACTCTCATCATAGATGACATTTTGATTGCCGCATGAAGATACTGCTATAGTTATCAACGATATAAGTATTATTTCTATGAGGCGTTTCATATCGCTATTCCAATTTGCTTAAATCGACATTTTGACCTTCTTCTCCGTATTCTGTGTTGCGTTGTTCCTTGATGAATGCGTAGTCTTCAAGCTGTTCTGGGAACTTGCCGTTTTTGTTCATCGCGATGATTTCCTTGACTTGCTCGGCTGGTATCGCCATCATATTGCCTTTGTCGAAGACGTATGAATACCACATCAGACCTTTGAAAATGTCGCTCTTTTGGTAGAAGGCTTCTCCCTTTTTGGTTTTGAGGTTGATGTGATTGTCAGGGAACGACTTGAGTGCGTCGACATATGTGTCGTATTCGTAGTTCAAGCAGCATTTCAGCTTACCGCATTGACCTGCAAGTTTTTGTGGGTTAGGCGAAAGCTGCTGTATTCTTGCTACGTTGGTTGTCACCGACTGGAAGTTCGTTATCCATGAGCTGCAGCACAACTCGCGTCCGCATGAGCCGATGCCTCCTAATTTAGCCGACTCCTGACGGAACCCGATCTGACGCATCTCCACTCTGATATGGAACTCTTCTGCTAATTTCTTGATGAGTTCGCGGAAGTCAACACGGCCATCGGCGGTGTAGTAGAAAATGGCTTTTGTTCTGTCGCCTTGATATTCAATGTCGTTGAGTTTCATGTCGAGGTTGAGGTTCAAGGCTATCTCGCGACTGCGATATAAGGTGCGTTCTTCTTGTCGTGTCGATTCTAAGAACTTCTCAACGTCGGCGATACGCGCTCTGCGATATACTTTCTTAAGTTCCGTTACTGGACATACGCTGCCTTTGCGTTTTCTTTGTTTTTCTACTAATGGTCCAACCATCGTTACGATACCAATGTCGTGTCCTATGGCTGTCTCAACAGCTACGAGTTCTCCTTCAATCAACTCCAATTCCGAAGGATAACTGTAGAAATCTTTTCTGTCGTTCTTGAAACGAATTTCTGCTACCAAGAGTTCTCCTTCGTATGTTGCTTCGTGATAATCTTTAAGCCAATTGTAACTGTTTAACTTACACTGACTATGACGTAGGACTCTGGAACCAACAGTGTAATTGTCGGCTTTGATGCGGCAGCCTCTGTGGAAATCGGTGGAGATCTTCATTGAGTCGTGGACTGGCCAGTCTATTTTTAAAAACTCCTGGTCGATGTCTTCTGGCTTGTTGAAATCCTCTTTCTCATCTTCATCGTCTTTGATGTTTTTCTTTGAAGATGCTTTTCCTTCTGATATCTCTTGTTTTACATCAACATCTTGGACTTCATCGTCTTCTATTTCTTCTGTCGCGACAACATCTTGCTCAACAGATTCTTCTGTTATATTTTCAGTGACATCAATCTCTTCAATTGATTCAGTCTCTTCGATGTTATTATCTTCAGCGTTTTTGATTTCGTCTTTTTGGTTGTTGTTCTTATTGTTATGCCATTTTTTCTTTGGATTAAATTTCTTCTTATATCCTTGTCCGTTATTATTCTTATTATTGTTTTCGTTCATAAAGTTAGAAATATATATATGTTATGTTTAGATAAATGTTGTAACTTGCAAAGATAATAAAAAGTCAACAGACAACAGACAACAGAGGATAGAATTTTTTTAAATCTGAGAATCTGAAAAAAATTTAGAACTTCAGTTTTTCAGATTCTCAGATTCTAAAAAAGACGCATCTCTACAATTCATAATGTATAATTCATAATTCATAATTATTTTGATTATGCATTATGCATTAAAAAAACGCTGAAACCATAGAAACTAAATTCTAAAATTCCAAAGTTCCAGAATTCTAAAGTTCTTTCAGATTCTTACACGTCTTCACCGCTATCGGTATCGCCAATAAGAATGTCAGTACGTCGGCTAAGGCTTGTGTCATCTCCACACCTTGTAAGCCGAGTAGCATCGGGGCGATGTATAGTATGGGCAGGAAAAATATTCCTTGACGGCACATCGATAATATTGTCGCTGGCAGTGTCTTTCTGATTGTCTGTAGCAGCATATTCGTCGATGTCGACACGCCGATGAGCGGGAAAGCGATACATTGCCATCTCAAGACTCTGCTTCCTATTGCGATGAGTTCAGGGTCTTCGCTTCTGAAGAAACTGATGATATGCGGCGCGAATATATATCCTAATGTCCCGGATATCAACAGGAACAACGTCATGATACTCATCGTGAAGGTGTATGATTCTCTTACGCGTTCGTATAGCTTGGCTCCGTAGTTGAATCCGCATATCGGCTGGAATCCTTGTCCAATGCCGAGTACTATTGAGAAGGCAAACATCATGCATCTCGACACTATGGAAAACGCCGCTATGGTAGAGGCTTCGTTGCCGTCGATAGCATAGATCGCTGCAGCATGGTTAAGACAAATCGTTGCTACACAAGCCAAAGCCTGCCGACATAACGAAGGTAGTCCGCCATCTAATATTTTTTTATAATGTGCGAAATTAGGGGAGAAGTTTCTCAGTCTGATATGTACGTTACCGCTTTTGAAGGTGCCTACCAACAATATCAGCCAGCTTGCGATCTGACTGATGAATGTCGCCAAGGAAGCTCCTTTCACGCCCATGCCCATGTCTAAGATAAATATCGAGTCTAAGATGATGTTGAGCACCGCTCCTGATGTTATTCCTATCATGGCGTAGTTGGCGTTGCCCTGAAGTCGAAGCTGACTGTTCAATGCGAGTGCCGACATCATAAAAGGTGTTCCTATCAGAATGAAAAACAGATATTCGTTTGATAGAGACAAAATATCGGGTGTGGCACCGATGGCTTTCGATAAAGGTGTGATGAAGATAAGTCCCAATGTTCCTGTGATGACTCCTAAGAAGAAAGGCGAGAGGAATCCTGTCGCCGCCATTTTCTCCGCATCGGAATATTTGCGTGCGCCGAGTGCCTGCGAGATGAAGTTGCCGGAACCGTGACCGAAGAAAAATCCGAAGGCGTTGATGAATGTCATATACGCAAACGACACGCCAACGGCAGCAGCTGCCTCAGTACTGATATGTCCGACAAAAGCAGCGTCGATGATGTTGTAAAGCGAGGTAACCAACATACTTACAATAGTCGGTCCCGACATCTTAAGAACTAACTTCTTGACAGGTGCTTGCGTCATTAAGATGTAACGTTCGTCTCGCCTACGTTCGTCGTCTTCTATATTGATACTATGACTTCTTATATGTGCCACGGATGTTATTATTTTTTAACAATAGGCATCTCTCTCATCGCAAAAGGCTTAGGCGAAATCGCCAACACCGGCGCGAGTTGGAAACGCTTGAAGTCGTTCCTGTAAACCATTCTCACAACCTTATTGACAACAACTTCATCGAAGCCTTGTTCAATAATTTCTTCTGCGCTTTTAGAAAGTTCTATATGCTGGTATAAGATAGCGTCCAAGACAGGATAATCGGGCAGACTGTCGGTGTCTTGTTGATTTGGACGTAGCTCTGCTGATGGCGGCTTGTTGATGGTATGCCACGGAATTATTTCCTTGTCACGGTTTATATAACGGCAGAGCTCGAAGGCTTCTGTCTTGTAGAGGTCGCCGATGACGGAGAGGCTTCCGCAAAGGTCGCCGTATAATGTTCCGTAACCTACCGATGCCTCGCTCTTATTGCTTGTATTCAATAGGATGTTTCCGAATTTGTTCGACATCGCCATCACTATAGTTCCGCGTATCCTCGCTTGTAGATTCTCTTCCGTCACGTCGAAAGGAAGGTCTTTGAAGATAGGTTTCAATGTCTCCTCAAATGCGTCGTATGCCGTTTTTATCGGGACGATATGATATTGGCAGCCGAGGTTTTCTGCTGAAGCTATAGCATCGCTGACGGAATGATCCGATGAATATTGCGACGGCATCAAGATTCCCATGACGTTTTCTGGGCCCAAGGCTTTGGCTGCTAATGCTATCACGAGTGCCGAGTCTAAACCGCCCGACAATCCTAATACGGCTTTCTTGAAACCTTGTTTACGGAAGAAGTCGCGGATGCCGAGAACTAATGCGTCGTGGATGAGTTCCATCTTCGGAGGTATGACTTGGTTGTCTTCTCTCTTCATGGAGATGAAAAGCTCGCAATCGAAGGTGGAAATTTCTTCTTCGAAGAACGGAAGGCTCTTGATGACGTAGCCCATATAACCGAAAACCATCGAGCCACCGTCGTAGATGAGATTGGCGTTGGCTCCAACTTGATTGACGTAAATCAATGGTATCTCGTGTTTTAGGACGGTCTTGCGTAGAATTTCTCTGCGTTTAGCAGCACGTTGATAGTCGAAACGGTCGGCTGCAAGGTTGACTATAATTTCTGGTTTTTCCTCAAAATTGTCGACGCGGTTTGTCATGAGAAACTCGTCGTTGTTGGTGTTATAGATGTCGCTGCCTATTGTGACTGCGACTTTCATGCAGCCGAGTTGCAATATATTATTTTCGTCGGAAGGTTCGAAATAGTTGTATTCAGAAGCGTTATCAAAGCCGATGTTTTTTTTCTTAAAAATCTGGCGTTTGCCTTGGTGCAGAAATATTGCCGCGTTAAAGAGAGGCTTTCCTTTGCCAGAATTGTTTCTTACAGGTGCGCCTATTAACAAAGGTATATTGTCGCATCTTTCAGCAATCTCATCGACTGCCTTTTCGCAGCGTTCGATGAAATCGTTGTATGATAATAAGTTATGTGGAAAGAATCCGCTTAATGACAATTCAGGAAACACAACAAGAGAAGAACCTTTCGATTGTTGAGCGGCGGCGATAATTTTCTCTTTGTTGCCGTCAATGTCGCCGACAACGAAATTAATCTGCGCTAATGTAATTCTCATCTCTACAAATCAATTAAAACATGAATCCGATTTCAAGACATAAATTGTTCAGAAGAACATTTTGTTGATAGTTGGCTTCATAAATATTTGCAAAATTATTGTTAAATACCAAGGCTGCTACCAAGCAACTCGACTTGTGAATATAATATTCCACACCTAACTTGACGATAAGAGCATGACGCGCCTTATTGTAATCTGTTATCATTGTCAATTCGTTACTTGATGAGTCGAAGTTCTTTTCGTTGGTGTTTAACAGAAATCCGAGTCCGTAGCTGACATTGCCCAAAACTCTCATGTTGCCGATTTTTTCGGTGCGCATTGTCAAACCGATAGGTATTTCGAAATATTGATTCTTGATTATACGGGTTATGTCTCCATGAGCGGAGTCGCTGAATCTATATTCATTATTCATGAATTTTACGTTGAAACCAGTCGATAAGCCGTAGTTCTCAACGAAATAGAAATTTCCCACGAAACCCCAGTTGAAATTCATTTTTGTTTTTCCTTCAAAAAGATGGTCTGAATTAAGTTTAGACCAGCCAATTCCCGGCTCGACTTTTAGTCCGAACTGGAATGGTTTGAATTGTGCTGAGGCGTTGATTGCCAATGCAATGACAAATGCGATTGTAAGTAATGTCTTCTTCATTTCCTGCTATTTTTTTAATGCACGAAGTTACAATTTTTTTTAAAATATATGTAAAAATACTTGCGCTATAATTTTTTTTGTATTTTTGTTCAATTTATTAAAAGACGTTTAACAAAAAATTGAAAACAATGAAAAAAGTATTAGTATTATTTGCTGCGCTTTTCATGGCGACTATAGTCAATGCGCAAATTTCTCCAATCACATTCGGACCAAAGGTCGGTTATCAGACAACAAAATTATCGTTGGATGAAAATGTCATAAAATCAGATTTCAAAGGAAATATGGCATTTGGTGTTTTCGCTCGTCTCACAATTAAGAACATCGTCCTTCAACCCGAATTGTTATATTTCAAGTCAGGAAAAATGTTTGAAGTAAGTGCTTTAGGTGACAACTGGGGCTTTGATAATCTTATTCCAAATCCAACATTTACAATTAACCAAAGCAATTTGGCTCTCCCAATTATGATTGGTTATCAATTTATTGATATTCCAATTATCAAAATGAGAGCTAATGTTGGTCCTGTTTTCTACTTCGCAGTGGGCAAAGCTGAATATTCAATGAACGGCGAAGATATTCCGCTTCCAGTAGAAAGCGCAACAGAAAATATGACAATGGGTGCTGCTCTTAACCTCGGCCTCGATATCTGGAAACTTACTTTGGATATCAACTACAGCCTCGGTTTGACAGACGTATTTGATGACGAATTAGAAATCGCAGGTCATGAAGTGGATTTAGGTGACGACACAAAACAAAATATCTTCACTGTCACATTAGGTTTCAAAATTCTCTAATATGACTAAAGGCTAAAGATAAAAGACTAAAGGTTGTATGACTTTTAGTCTTTTTTTTGTTCGGACTATTTTATTTGTACATTTATTTTCTTAACTTTGGAAATCGAAAAAAACAATATCTGAAATAACTGTCTAAACATAAAAAATATATGAACGACAATAATATAGACAAGAATCTTTTTATAAGAAACAGAAAGAATTTTTCGTCGCGGCTTTCAAAAAATGCTATGGC
The DNA here is from genome assembly GCA_045592965.1 of Bacteroidales bacterium. Taxonomy (GTDB): domain Bacteria; phylum Bacteroidota; class Bacteroidia; order Bacteroidales; family F082; genus Limimorpha. The sequence goes on from JAZNVS010000129.1 coordinate 29,428, forward strand.
GGTTTTCTGTGCCAATGAAGAGATGCCTCGTAATGGCGACCAATTCTATCCTTATCGTCAGCAATCGGATTTCTTCTATCTCACTGGCATCGACCGTGACTGCGCATACCTTATCATTTATCCCGACCATCCGAATCCGGAGATGAGAGAGATTCTCTTCGTGGAACCTTATAGCGAGACAAAAGTTATCTGGCGCGGCGAGATGATTGACGCTAATGAGGCTGCTAATATTTCAGGTGCTGCCAAAGTTATGTACAGCGATAGTTTTGATTCTGTGCTTCAAGACCTTGCTTTCTCATGCGACACGATATATCTCAACACTTTCGAATATCCTAAGTATGAATGTGCAGTGACTACTAAACAGCAGCGTTTCCTTAAGGAAATGAAAGATAGGTTTCCATTGCATAAATTCGAGCGTAGCGCACCTATATTGAATAAGTTGCGTATGATTAAGTCGCAAGAGGAAATCGAGATTACGAAGCAAGCCTGCGATATCACGGCGGAAGCTTTTCGCAGATGTCTTAAGACAGTGAAACCGAATCTTTATGAATATCAGGTTCAGGCTGAGATTGAATACACCTTTAAATATAATGGAGCTAACGGTAACGCTTATCATCCTATCGTCGCTGCTGGTAAAAACGCCTGCTGTCTTCATTACTCGGCAAATAATAAGAGATTGAACGACGGCGACTTGATACTCTTTGATATAGGCTGCGAATATAAAAATTACTCCTCCGATTTAAGTCGTACAATTCCTATCAACGGCAAATTTACGCCAAGACAGAAAGACTGTTATAACGCTGTCCTTCGCGTCATGAAAGAGATTACTAAATTATATAAGGTAGGCGGTACCATCGACGAGATTAACAGAACAACTTATAAGTTGATGGAAGAAGAGATGATAAAACTCGGACTTTTCACGGCACAAGATGTTGCAAATCAAGATCCTGATTCCCCATTATATCGTAAATACCTCATGCACGGAATGTCACATCATATCGGATTAGATGTTCACGACAGTGTTGATAAATACGAGCCTTTCAAACCAGGAATGATACTCACCTGTGAGCCGGGACTTTACATCAGAGAAGAAGGCATCGGCATCAGAATTGAGAACGATTTGCTCATCACCGAAGGCGAGCCGATAAATCTCTTCGAAGGACTTCCTATCGAGGTGGAGGAGATTGAATGTATAATGCATAATTCATAATTCATAATTGTAGAGACGTGACATATTACACCGATGAAAATGAAAGAGATGTAATTGGTGCGTCTCAGTGAATGAACAATGAAAATTAATAATTAACATTTTTAAAAATAAACAACATGAAAAAGACTTTATCATTTTTTGTTCTCATGATTTTCATGGGATTAGGTTTTGCAGCAAAGGCTCAGAACATTCAAGTGATGTATGATTTTGGCGAAGAACGTCAATACATTACAACGACATTAGAGATGTACAAACTCGACAAATGGGGTAACACTTTCTTCTTCGTTGATATTTATCATAATGGCAAAAAACATCCAGCCAATTATGGTCCTATGGGAATGTATATGGAGATTGAGAGAGGTTTGAATTTCTGGCAAAACACAAAACTCAAAGATTTAAGCGCACACGTTGAATATACCGGCGGTCTTGGGGTTATTCCTCCTGGCATCGGCTACAACATCAACAACGCATGGATGTTCGGTGCAGAATATTGCTTCCATTCAGAAGATTACAGAAACACTTTGACTGTTTATGCTATGTATAAGACAATCGCAAAAGTTGAGCAGAGTGTTCCGTTGCAGTTCTCTATCGTTTGGGGAATGCAAGATTTGTTCAATGTGAAAGGTTTGAGATTTAACGGCTTCGCTGATTTCTGGTGGCAAGCAAATTATTCTTTGAAGTCGCACTTTACCTTTATCACAGAGCCTCAGATTTGGTATAATGTAGGACAATTCTTTAACTGTCCGAATCTCAATATTGGTGGCGAAGTAGAGATGTCGTATAATTTCACAGGCAATAATCTTCCTGATAAATTCTACGTCAACCCATGTCTTGGTGTGAAGTGGAATTTTTAATAGTTAACAGTTGACAATTTACAATTAACAATTGTAGGGATGTGGCTTGCCGCATCCAATAATCTAAGCGTGTCAACGACATAGAATGTTAATAATTTGTCGTTGACGCGTTTAGATAAAAAAATAATAACCAATAAAAATCAAAATCATGGAATCGAATCTTATTTATGTAAAGACTGCGGATTTATTTGCTGATGCGCAGCAGATTATTGAGGCTACAAAAGAGTACGCCTATCGTTCGGTAAACATTGCTATGTTACAGAGAAACTGGTATTTGGGGAAACGTATCAGTGAAGAAATCTTGAATGGAGAAGATAGGGCGGAGTATAGTGCAGAAACGATAATTACCCTATCAAAACAACTTACAGATATTTACGGTAAAGGATTTTTAACAAAATATAAATCTCGAAAAAGTTTTTATCAGAATCGTCAAAATTAATTTAAACGTGGAATTTATAGAAGTCCCCTATAGCGATGGATTGATTATTTCACATTTGATATATTATAGCACCTCTTAACATAGTAGTTGTTTTTTTATCTCATAACTTGAGCTTCTGCCGCCACTGTCTGTTTTAATGAGAATGTTTCTTTCCAATAAATCTTGTATATCGCGTAATGCTGTCGCTTGCGAGGTGTGACATATCTTTGCATATTTGGATGTCGTAAGTTTTCCTTCAAAACCATCAAGCAGTCGATTTAAAATCTTGACTTGTCGCTCGTTAAATGTGACTTCGCTGTTGTTCTGCCAAAATACTGCTTTTTGTCTTACCTTAGAAAGTGTTTCGTATGATCGTATTATAGCAGACTCCATCGTTTCCAAGAACCACAATAACCAATCGGTGATACATAAATCTCCGCTCGTTGTTTTTTGTAAGATGTCGTAATAAGAATTGCGCTTTCTCATTATCTCGGCTGACATGCTATAAAACCGTAATCTCTGTCCGTCGGATCTTGATAGCATCATATCGGTAATCGTACGTGTAAGTCTTCCGTTCCCATCGTCAAAAGGATGTATTGCGACAAACCATAAATGTGCAATTGCCGCTTTTAACACTGGGTCAATATCGCAAGTTTTGTTTATCCACTCTAAAAATAAATCCATCTCGTGAGAAACAAGAGAACTTGACGGAGCTTCGTAATGAACTTTTTCATGTCCCATTGCGCCCGACACTATCTGCATCGGTTCTTCACCTTGACGGTATTCGGCGACAGAAATTTTATACATTCCGCTTCTGCCTGTCGGGAAAAGCGCTGCATGCCAGTCGCATAGTCGTTCTTTTGTCAAAGTTTCGTTATAATTCTTTATGGCATCCATCATCACTTGAACGGCACCTTCAGTATAATGGTCTGGTGCTGGAAGTCCTTGTGTGCTCAGTCCTAAACGCGATGCAACAGATGATCTTACTCTTGCAGGATCTAATACTATGCCTTCTATCTCCGATGAACTAATAACGTCTGATGTTATGATTTCTAAAGAGGCATTGTTTTGTAAATCAAAGCCGAATGTGTTAAGTTCTCCTAATAGCTTTCCTTGTAACATTCTGACACGCGATAGTATGGTGATAACCTTACTGTCATCCCAGTAGAATTTAGGCCAATCATTCTGCTGCCATATCCAGATAGCTCTCATAATATTTCTCTCCTATGACGTGATTATTCATATTATTCACGTCAGATAATGACGCGAATAGTTTTTGCAAATATAACATTTTATTAAACCAAAAAGAAGAATATAACGACAAAAATTGTTATCTTTGTTGCAACAAAAATGACTAAAGGCTAAAGATAAATGGCTAAAGGTTTTTTGAGTATTACCTTAAACATTAAACTTTAAACCTTAAACAAAAAAGATAATATTAACGTATGGACAAAAACCGTTGACGGTTGTCCTTAAAAAATAAATAACTATGTTTGCAAAAGAAATCTTCGCGAGCCGTCGCGCCGCTTTATTGAAATCAGGGCTTAAAGGTATTGCTTTCTTCCCTGCTAATGACGAGGCTTCTCTCAACTATCCAGATAACACCTACCGCTATCGTCAAGATAGTAACTTCGCTTATTTCTTCGGTCTCGATACTCCCGACTTGGTCGGCGTCATCGACTTCGAGTCAGGCGAGGAGATATTGTTCGGTAGAGAAATAACTATCGACGACATTATTTGGTGCGGTAACCTTCCATCGCTTACTGAGCAAGGCGAGATGATAGCCGACAAACAAACCCGCGACATCAACGGCTTCGGCGAATATCTCCGCGACGCTGTCAATAAAGGAAGACAAATCCATATCCTTCCTCCTTATCGCGGCGACATGAAAATAAAACTCGCTAAATGGTTTAACACCGACATCGATAGCCTTTCTAAATATGTAAGTCAGGAGCTTATCACAGAAGTCGTTAAGCTTCGTGAGATTAAATCTGATGTTGAGATTGAAGATATGGAAAAGGCTGCTAACACCGCATATTTCATGCACACCACAGCGATGAAGATGTGTAAACCAGGCGTTATTGAACAAGAAATAGCCGGCGCAGTGGAAGGCATCGCTATCTCTAACGGCTACGGCGTTTCTTTCCCTGTGATATTGAGCGTCGATGGTCAGACCTTGCATAACCACAATCATAACAACGTGCTTCAAGAAGGAAGAATGGTGGTATGCGACGCTGGCGCTGAGACAAAGAATTATTACGCTTCCGACTTCACTCGTACCATTCCTGTAGGCGGCAAGTTCAACTCACGTCAGAGCGACATTTACAACATCGTGTTGAAAGCCAATATGGAAGTCATTAACAACACTCGTCCTTTCAACAGATATTTCGACATGCACGTCTTGGCGTGTCGCACTATCATCGAGGGCTTGAATGCTGTCGGCTTGATGAAAGGTAATGTCGATGACGCTCTCGCTGCTGGCGCACATTATCTATTTATGCCTCACGGTTTAGGTCACGCTCTCGGCATGGACGTTCACGACATGGAAGGTCTCGGTGAGAATAACGTAGGTTATGATGCAGAAACTCCACGTGCAACAAAAGAAGGCTTCAGAGGTTTACGCTGTGGTAAGATTCTAAAACCTGGAATGGTCGTTACCGATGAGCCGGGAATCTATTTCATTCCTACTTTGATTGACATCTGGAAAGCTGAAGGTAAACATAAAGAATTTATCAACTACGATAAAGTTGAGACTTATAAAGACTTCGGCGGAATCAGAATTGAAGATGACTTGTTAGTCACCAACGACGGCGTAAGAGTTCTCGGACGTCCGATACCAAAGACAGTTGCAGAAGTTGAAGCCTGCTGCGCTGAAGGTAGAGAATGGATGAGGATACCAGGGATAATATAAAAAAGGCGAGAGTCCTTTTTTAAGTTGTTGAGATACTAGTTGTTAATATGCTAAGTAGAGACGCGTCAATGTTTCCTGCAAAGATAAACAAGCATTGACACGTCTCATTTTTTTTCAGTTTCAATGAAATCTCTCTTCACCAATCGTTGTCTCTGGACCGTGTCCGCAGTAGCAGGTGGTGTTGTCTGGGAGTTGGAAGAGTTTGTTTTCCAAACTTTCGACTATTTCTTTATATGAACCGCCTGGGAGGTCGGTGCGTCCGATGCCTCTTCTGAATAAGGTGTCGCCGGTGATGACAAAATTCTGTTTCTCGCAATAGAAACAACAACTGCCTTGAGCATGACCAGGCGTGAAAATGACCTCCAATTCATCAACTCCAATATTTATTATTTGATTATTGAATAACTCAATAGTTGGATATAAGGTTTCTTCTTTTTTATAGTTAATTCCGAAGGCAGATGCGTAAGAAGCTGCGCTTTTGTAATACATCACTCCATCAGGATGAGATGCCAATGGAATGTCGTATTTCATAGCGGTTGAATAGTTTCCTAAAATGTGGTCGATATGACCATGAGTATTTAAAATCATGATAGGTTTCAATTGATTTTTTTCTATATAATCAAATAGAATATTATCTTCTCCAATATTATGATTTCCTGGATCTACAATGATGCATTCTTTTGACTCATTGTAGATTACAAAAGTATTAACGCATATTGGGTTAAAAACAAAGCATTTAATATTTAACATGTTCAAATAATTTTTTAAGGATGTGAATTTATGAAAATCCCGTGCACAAAATAAGCGCCAAAACAAATTTTTTAGAAAGAAATTATCAACAATTTGTGTTGATAAAAACAAGTGAAATCTATGACTTTTTTTGTTGCTAACATTTATCTCTTTTCATAATTTAGCAAACTGAAAATCGGCGGGTGGATAGATGGTTTTATTTTAATATAATCTGTTTAAAATCAATAATAAAATGGCAAAGAAACGTGCAACGAAAATGCAGGATTTATTTTCGATTATGGAAATTGAGAGTAATAATAATGAGGTTAAAGAATCTCGCGATGCTGTTTTAACAGATTATAAACCTGCCCAAAATAAAAAAGAGGAAAAAAAAGATATTAACACAGGAGACAAAATGGAGCAAAAAGAATACAAAATTTATTCAGCTAAGGAAGTAAAAGAAGCTACGATAAAATATTTTGGCGGCGACCAGTTGGCTGCCGATGTTTGGATGAACAAATATGCCTTGAAAGATAGTGACGGCAATATTTTTGAATTGACACCAGACGATATGCATCATCGTATCGCTTCGGAGATTGCTCGTATTGAGAATAGATATGCTAATCCAATGTCGGAACAAGAAGTATATGAGGTACTTAAAAACTTTAAATACATTGTTCCTCAGGGAAGTCCTATGGCTGGTATCGGCAATAACTTCCAGATTTCCTCTTTGTCAAATTGCTTCGTTATTGGTACTGAAGGCGATTCAGACTCTTACGGCGCTATCATGAAGATTGACCAAGAACAGGTTCAACTTATGAAACGCCGCGGTGGAGTAGGTCACGACCTTTCTCATGTACGTCCTGCGGGAAGTCCTGTGAAAAACTGCGCTCTTACTTCAACAGGCGTGGTGCCTTTCATGGAACGTTATTCTAACTCAACTAAAGAAGTGGCTCAAGATGGACGTCGCGGCGCTTTGATGATGAGTATCAGCATTAACCACCCTGACTCAGAAAACTTCATCGATTCCAAGATGGAGCAAGGTAAAATCACTAACGCCAACGTCTCCGTACGTATCAGCGACGGCTTCATGAAAGCTGTTAAGGAAGGCAAACCTTTCGTACAAAAATATCCTGTCGATTCCGACACTCCAAAATATACTAAAGAGATCGATGCTAAGAAATTGTGGGATAAGATTATCCACAACGCATGGCAGTCGGCAGAACCAGGCGTGCTCTTCTGGGATACAATCACTCGAGAGTCTATCCCTGATTGTTATGCCGACTTAGGTTTTAAGACATTGAGCACTAACCCTTGTGGTGAGATTCCTTTGTGCGCTTACGACAGCTGCCGCCTCCTTGCTATAAACCTCTATAGTTATGTTGAACACCCTTTCACACCAAAGGCTCGTTTCAATGCTGAACTCTTCGCAAAACATGTCGCTATAGCTCAAAGAATAATGGACGACATCATTGACCTCGAAATAGAAAAGATTGATGCTATACTCGAGAAAGTCTATTCTGACCCTGAAAATGATGACGTTAAGAAATGTGAGATAGATCTCTGGAAAAACATACGCAGAAAAGCCCTTCAAGGAAGACGCACCGGTATCGGCATCACTGCTGAAGGCGATATGCTCGCAGCCCTCGGAAAACGTTACGCCTCAGATGAAGCTATCGAGTTCTCTACAACAGTGCAGAAACTCCTTGCATACGAAGCTTATAAATCGTCTGTCAATCTCGCTAAGGAACGCGGCGCATTCGAAGTATATGATGCTAAACGCGAAGAAAACAATCCTTTCATCAATCGTCTCCGCGAGATGAACGAGGACTTCTATCAAGATATGGTGAAATACGGACGTCGTAATATCGCTATGCTTACTATCGCTCCTACAGGAACAGTAAGTATCTGTACTCAAACTACTTCTGGTATAGAACCTGTGTTTATGGTTTCATATAAACGTCGCCGTAAGGTCAATCCAAACGACAAAAACGTTAAGGTTTCATTCACCGACCAAGAAGGTAATGCATTCGAAGAATACAATGTGTTCCACCCTAAATTCATCACATGGTTGGAAGTGAACGGTTATAATGTGGAAGAAGTGAAGGCTTACGAGGATGACAAACTACAAGAAATAATTGCAAAATCACCTTATTATAAGGCAACAGCCAACGATATCGACTGGGTTAACAAAGTCAAGATGCAAGGCGAGATGCAGAAATGGGTCGACCACTCAATAAGCGTGACCGTCAATATTCCTGCTGAGACAACAGAAGAGTTGGTTAGCCAGATTTACCTCACAGCATGGGAATGCGGATGTAAGGGTATGACAATCTATCGTGATGGCTCACGTACTGGCGTGCTCGTCTCGAACAAAAAAGAAGAGAATGGCAGAAACGCTGAGAACGACATCATTGAAACACACTCACCTATACGTCCTAAGACACTCGAATGCGACGTGGTGCGTTTCCAAAATAACTACGAGAAATGGATTGCCTTTGTGGGTAAGATAAATAGCAAACCTTACGAGATCTTCCTCGGTAAACAAGACGACTTCTACTTGCCACCTTTCGTCGAGACAGCATGGATTACAAAGAATAAGATTGATGGCAAGACAAGATACGACTTACAATTCCTAGACAAACAAGGATTTAAGGTAACTGTTGAAGGCCTTTCACGTTCGTTCAGCCCTGAGTTCTGGAACTATGCAAAACTCATCTCTGGTATCTTGCGTCATGGTATGCCAATTACCAATGTGGTTAATCTTATTCAGAACTTGAGCGTTGATGAAGACAATATCAATGCATGGAAAAATGGTATCGCCAGAGCATTGAAGCGTTATATCCCTGATGGAACAAAGGACAAGGAAAAATGTCCTAACTGCGGCGATGCCTTGGTTTATGAAGACGGCTGCAAACACTGCAAGAATTGCGGTTATTCAAAATGCGGTTGATTTTTTAGTCACTGAGTCTCGTATTTGAGATGCTAAGCCGCTAAGTTATAAAAACGTCAATTATTTGTATAGTTGACGTTTTTTTTTTATAAAATGTGTTGAAGTTGAAATAAAAAAAAGGACTGCTTCTGACAATCCTTTTTTTCGAGTATCGGATAGGGGATTCGAACCCCTGTTTCGACAGTGAGAGTGTCGTTACCTGACCGACTAGTAGAATCCGACATCTTTCGTTTTTCGAGTTGCAAAGATAAATATTTTTTTTGAATAGTGACATTATCTTAATTTATTTTTTGAAAAAAGTATTTCGCTCTTTAACTTTTATTACTTTTGCGAATATGAATTGGTTTTACACTATAAATGAGGACGACAAAATAAAGGTTTTCGATCCTATAAGAAAAATTTATTGCACCTTGACACCTGAAGAAGAGGTGCGCCAGAAAATGTTGTATTATCTTGTGGAAGTGAAAAAATATCCGGCTGGACTGATAGCGGTGGAATATTCTATTAAGGTAAATAATCTTCCGAAACGTTGTGACATCGTCGTCTTTAATAAATCAGGTATTCCTATGATGATAGTGGAATGCAAAGCTGAGTCGGTTCCGATAACGCGGAAAGTTCTTGATCAGGCGATTCGTTATTATTCAGGTTTAAATGTTAATTATCTTTTGCTTACAAACGGCAAGACGATGTTCTGCTATCACATCGATATTGAGAATAATAAGATTGTAGCGCTTAGTGAGATACCAAATATTAAAACCTGAGAAATTGAGAAAGGGTTAAAGGTTATGAAGGATTAAAGGATTAAAGTTCAACATCCTTGTTTTAAAAAATCTCTCGCAGAGACGCAAAATACGCGGAGTTCTTAGTTCTTAGTTCAGCACCAATCTCATGTTTCCGTTCTTTTTAAAATATCATCATAATTGCGATGATAATATGTAGTGTCAAGAACAAAGGAAGACAGATATAAAACTTGGCGTGCTTCGTTTTATGCCTGAAAAGATACATCGAGCATAAACCTCCGAAGGCACCACCTAAAGCTGATAATAATATCAATGTAGATTCTGGAATACGTTCCCTGTTTTTGATAGCTAAATGCTTGTCGATGGCAAAAAGCAAGAAGTTGCCAATGTTGATAAGCACAATATAATAAATTATGATTTTTGTTAGCATATTGATTTATGTAGAGACGCGTCAATGCATCCTGCAATAAAACACATTGACACGTCTGTTAACATTGAGACGCATCGATGTGTTTTGTTGAGAGTAACATCGATACGTCTCTACTTTTCAGAACGACAAGATTGTTTCTTTGATGATTTCTATCGCTGCGCGTAATTCTTCTTCAGTGATTACTAATGGAGGAGCGAAGCGGATGATATGTTGGTGTGTTGGTTTTGCCAAGACGCCGTTTTCTTTCATCTTCATACAAACGTCCCATGCTTCTTTGCCGTCTTTAGGTTTGATGATGACAGCATTGAGCAGACCTTTACCGCGAACCAACTCAATCATTGGGCTGTCGATTTTTCTCATCTCTTCACGGAAGATGTTGCCGAGATATTCAGCTTTCTCCATGAGGTTTTCGTCTTTGATGACTTGAAGAGCAGCCATACTGACCTTAGCAGCGATTGGGTTGCCACCGAATGTTGAGCCGTGTTCGCCTGGCTTGATGTTCATCATGATATAGTCGTCAGCCAATACTGCTGATACAGGAACAACTCCGCCGCTCAATGCCTTACCTAATATTAATATGTCAGGACGTACGTTTTCGTGGTCGCAGGCTAACATCTTACCTGTACGTGCGATACCGCTTTGTACTTCGTCAGCCATGAACAAGACATTGTATTTCTTACAGATGTCGTAGCATTTTTTAAGATAACCTTCATCTGGGACATAAACACCGGCTTCACCTTGAATAGGTTCTAACAAGAAACCTGCAATTTTGTGACCGTGTTCTGCCAAGACTGCTTCCAAAGCGTCTGGATCGTTGTAAGGAATACGAATAAAACCAGGTGTGAGAGGACCGTAGTTTGCGTATGAATCAGGGTCGTTCGACATAGTGATGATGGTGATGGTACGACCGTGGAAGTTACCTTCGCAACAAACGATTGTAACTTCGTCGTTAGGAATGCCTTTGCAAACTGTTCCCCAGC
>JAZNVS010000130.1:0-2582 GCA_045592965.1 Bacteroidales bacterium
AACAGGTTTGTCTGTCACTTTAGGACCTTGACGCATCGGACGACCTTTTTCACGAACGTCAAAAGCGATAGCATTGGCACGACGTGTTGATGTTGTGTTTAAGTTGTAGTTGATAGCTACTAAGAAGTCGCGTGCTCCGACTGCTGTTGCACCTGTGGTAGCGACACGCTCATTGAAGCAGGCTGGACCGAAGTCAGGTTTGCAGTTGCCTGAGTTCAATCTCTCTGAAAGAGCTTCATATTCGCCAGCACGGCATACTGCAAGGTTACGTCTTTCTGAGCAGAAAGCAGCGTTTTCGTAGCAGAACACTGGAATTTCCAATTCGTTGCCGATTCTTTCACCAAGTTGGCGTGCGTATTCCACAACCTCTTCCATTGTGATGCCAGCTACAGGCACCAAAGGACAAACGTCGGTAGCACCGAAACGAGGATGATCACCGTGATGGTTACGCATGTCGATGAGTTCTGCTGCTTTCTTCACAACGCGGAATGCTGCCTCACAAACGTTCTTAGGCTCACCAACAAAAGTGATGACTGTTCTGTTTGTCGTTGCACCTGGATCGACGTCCAAAAGTTTAACGCCTTCAACTTTTTCAATCTCGGCTGTCACCTGATTGATGATGTTCATATCGCGACCTTCGCTGATATTAGGAACACATTCGATAATCTGTTTCATATCTATCTTATTTATAATTATTTCCGTCTGTATAAAAGAAAAACAAGGACAGAGTCACCATCCTTATTTTTCGTATGCAAAGATATAAAAAGACGAAAGACAAAAGACAAAAGGCGAAAGATTTTTTTTAAGTCACCAAGTCAACAAGTCAACAAGTCAATAAGTCAATAAGTCAGAGTTCAAAGTTCAATAAAATTAGGGGCAATCATAAACTTCCACAAGGGTGTTATTTTTATCTCTAATCCTTCTTTTTCTATCGTGTCTTCTTCGTCATTGGTTATGACATATAATTTCTTGCAGGGTAGAAATTTAGAGAACTTAACTAAATCGTTGATTTCCCTATTTCTTGTCGATGCTTCTGACACATTATAGCAAGCCTGAATTGCAATCTGTGACTCATAAAGATAGAAATCTACTTCTACGTCTTTGTTATAATAATATAGTTCATGTCCGTAATGTTGTTTCAGATATATGGCAAGCATATTTTCAAATAAGGATGTCGTCCCGTCGATAAGAAATAAGTTCAAAATACCGTTGTCGATGAAGTAGTATTTCTTGTTGGAGACCTTTTCGTTTAATTTTGACGAGATGTTTTCCAATGAGAAAATTAACCATGTCTCCTCTAAATATTTAAGATATTCTATCACGGTGTCTGTCTTGATTTTCTGTCCGGAAGAAGACACAATGTTTGCTATTCTGTTAAAAGAAGTCGGTTGCTTGATGCTGTCGGCGAGTTTCCTTACTAAGACTTTTAAAGCCATGTCGTTTCTAATGCTGTATCTGCTCAGCAAGTCGCCGAAGAATATTTTATTGTAAAGACTGCTCAGCCATAAGCGTTTTTCTGCTATAGGAACTTTTTGCAGTTCTGGCAATCCACCAAAATTGAAATAATGTGAAAAAGCGCGTATTATCTCAGAGTTGTTTTGATAGTCGAGATTACCTTTGATAGCAATATTCGACGCATTAAGATATTCTGCAAAAGAATAAGGATAAATGTTGTGAATAAAAAATCTGCCCCCTAATGTTGTTGCAATCTCGCTGCTTAACATCTTCGCATTGCTTCCTGTGATAAATACCTGATATTGTTGGTCTGCCAATCTTCTTGCAAACTTTTCCCAATTAGAAATATTCTGTATCTCATCAAGGAAGATAATAGGCCTGTATGGATACAACTCTTCGTATGATAGTTTCAGCAACTCAAAAACATCAACTTGAAAATCCATGAGTCTGTCATCTTCAAAGTTTATATATAATATTTCTTCTTTTTTATGACCTTCCTCTATCAGTTGCTGTATCTTCTGAAACATCATATACGATTTTCCTGAACGTCTCAATCCAACAAGAACATCATTAGACTTAGATGAAAAATTAAAATCTCTTCTTGTCAATGTTACTTCAGAAGTTATATTCTGATATTCTATTATTATTCTCTTTAGAATATTTTTATCCATAGTATTTTTTTGCAAATATAACAATTATCCTTTATAAAGGATAGAAATAATATTCTTTTTTCCTTTATAAAGGATAATAAGCCACCGAGGAGAGACGCATCGATGATTTTTTTAGTTATGATGTTATGGAGTGCTGAAGTTTGTATAAGTCAATAAGACAATGAGTCAAAAGGTTGTAACAGTACGGACACATTATGTGTCCACAAAAAATCCCGCTGATTCCACTGATATTCACAGAACCTATCCGTGCCAACCAGTGCCAATCAGTGAGAGATTTTTATCCCTACCAATTATGAATTAAAAAATCATATCTCCATCTTGATGATTAAAAAAATATTCATATCTTTGCAACATCTTTTAAAGAGTAGTTGATACGATCCAATGGTATAGAGGGCATTTCGACTACTCTTTTATTTTTTTAGTAATGCAGTAATGAATCATTCTTTTATTGTTTCT
>JAZNVS010000131.1:0-9086 GCA_045592965.1 Bacteroidales bacterium
TAGGTAAACAATGTGCTGCTTACGGCGGTTTCGAATTCGACGCTAACCCAATCGAGATTTATGAATACAGCGACATGATCGAATACATGAGCAACTTCTTGACAGGTATCAATATCGGTTACGACTTCGCTAAAGGACATCAACTCAATTTCCAAATCTTGAACAGCTTGAACGGCGATTTTTATAGCATGTATGGCGAGTTCAATCCAGTGATGGGTTGCTTCGGTGAATATATAGATGCTATTCCTTCAAAACTTCCTTTGGTTTATACTTTGAACTGGAACGGTAACTTCGCTAATGTTTATAAGACACGTTGGTCGGCATCTATCATGAGTCAGGCTGAAGGCAAGAACTTATATTACTTCGCTCTCGGTAATGAATTGACACTCGGTAAATTCAATATGTACTTAGACTTTATGTATTCTAACGATGCCATCGACAGAGGCGGAATTGTGACAAATATTGTTGGAACACAAAATGGTCATAATATTTTGGACGCATCATATTTCTCTATTGTTACAAAATTGAACTATCGTTTTGCTGAGAAATGGAATGTCTTTGTAAAAGGCATGTATGAGACTGCATCGCTTTATAAAAAATATAATGAAATAGAAGATGTTACGCTAGTATTTGAAAAAGGTAAATATCGCACATCATTAGGTTATCTCGGTGGTATCGAATATTATCCGATGGAAAGTAACTTACATTTCTTCCTCACATACGTAGGACGTCATTATATGTTTGAAGAACGCGCTGTCGGTCATGAAGACTACAGCACAAATCGTGTTTCGGTAGGATTCATTTATCAATTACCGATGTTTTGATAAAAAAATGAGGCGTTTTTAAAAACGCCTCATTTTTTTATGATTAAACATCCACTTAACATCAGAAATCCATCGTCTTAAAAACTCGCCGAAATCGACGAAGTACATGTAGCTGATGAAGTAGAAGATGCTTGATGCTGTCGCTATCTCCCAAGGTAACTTGCAGAATGTTAGGATAACACATAAGGTCATTAACAATGAATGTAGAATTGCTTCTACAGCGAAACTGATGGTGTTGCCCCAAGCTTTGTCTTTGAAACTTTTTTTGAGTAACATGGTGACTGCCCAAGTTGGTAAGGTGGCAACAGTTGAAGCTGCATATAAAGGAAGCCCTAAGATGGCGACTAAGGTCTTCCACAGCACTGTTCCGAAAATATTTTTCTTGGTGACGGAAGTGACAGAGATGCCTTTCTTCTTACGTTTCTTTATGAACTTATCGACTTTCTCGAATGTCTCTTTCGCCTTCTCAGGCTCTTTTTCTTTCCACTCCAAAATCTCTTTTATCGTCTTCTGGTTATTTTCAAGACGTTCCTCTAAACTGCCTTTCAATCCGGATTTTATCTTCGTCATTTCCCAGATGGCTTCGTAGTTTTCTTCATTATCAGGAATGAATGAGATTAGCTTCGACATACGTTCTGTCAGCATTTCACGCAGTCCGTTCATTATCACAGCTTCAATATCGTCTTTATGTTGTTTGACGTATTCTGTCACGTTGATAGGCTCGCCGAAACTGACGAGTGCAGTGGAGCGATAGCGGAAATAGTCGCCGTATTCTATTCCAGTCGGAACGATATAAACAGGTTTCTCATGACCGAAATCGGCGTTTGCTTTAAGTGCGATATGGAAGATACCTTTGCTCAACTGACGTAACGAGTGTTTTGTTCTGTGAGTAGCTTCCGGATAAAGGAAGAGTTTTACCTCGTCGTGGACGACATCAGCAGCTTTTTCTATTATTTCTGCGTTGTTGTCTTTCACGCTTTTAAATCCGTCGCGGATACGATAAATCGGAAGAATCCTAAGGAAATGCATAATCTTGGCGATGAATTGTTTCTTGAACATATCACCTCTTGCGATGAAGACTTTCTTCTCGTGAGTCATGCTGAGCAATACCAAAGCGTCCATCAAAGTGTTGGTGTGGTTTGCTGCGAAGATACAAGCGGCGTTCTTTGGAATCTTGTCATAACCAACGACTTTATAACGACGGAATGACTTTCTTACATGATAATCGACGTAAGGTCTTAAGAAAGAATATAGTTTGTTGTCTTCTTGAATCTTGCCCATAATCATAATTTTTTAGAGCCACAAAGTTAAAAAATCATTTGATAAGAAATGAAATGCTTATAGTGTAATTTTAATTTTTTATAATTTCTCGATTATTTTTATTTACTTTGCAAACTAATCAATGAGTGTGTTTTTGTAAAAAAATTATGTTATGTCGAAAATAAACAAACTGTTTAATGTTTTAATTGTCTTGACTTTATTTTTTATGATAGGGAAAAGTCTTTACGTGACTTATCAAGAAAAGCAGAAACTGCAGAATCCTAAATATGAGATGAATCTCACATTAGATGACGCAAGGAAATATTTTCCTGAAGCCGACAGTATCGCTTTAGATGATGTAGCTCTTTACAATGTCTTTAAGGAGAAAAAACATATAGGAACGATTGTCAATACTTCTCCATACAGTGATGAGGTTTTTGGATATAATGGCAGGACGCCGCTAACAATTTGTCTCGACACAGAAAACAGAATCTTCGAGGTGGAGATTTGCGAAAATAGAGAAAGCATGGGTTATCTGCGAAGAGTCATCAGCAGCGGATTTTTCGATTCGTGGGACGGACTGACGCCGGAAGAAGCGCTCGCTCAGCAAGTCGATGCTGTGAGCGGATGTACGTTCACTTCGCTCGCTGTGAGTAAGTCGCTGCAAGCAAGAATGCAAAATATGACCGACCATGAAGTCAGGCTTCGTTCATGGGATAATAAGCTGTTTGTACGGCAGCTCAGCGTTTTGATAGTCACGATTTTATCTTTGATATGTTTCTTTAATCATAAGAAGACAAAGATACTACGATATGTGACATTGATTCTTTCAATAGCGATATTAGGATTCTGGACCAACTCGCTTCTTTCTTTAGCCTTATTTTATAACTGGATAACAAACGGCATCTCCTTGTCGATGCAGATACCTATATTAATCATTGCAGCATTCGCGATATTGCTGCCTATGTTTGCAAAGAAGTCTTTCTATTGTCAATACTTATGTCCTTTCGGAGCAGTTCAGGAATTTGTAGGTATGATACCAAATAAAAGACAACAGACAACAGACAACAGACAACAGACTTCGTCCATGGTAAATACTGTATTTAAAATATTCTCTTTGTTAAGAAGAATTATATTGTTGGTTTTATTGGCATTAGTTGCATTCGGAGTAGGATTAGACCTGTCGGTTGTGGAGCCTTTCCCTGTTTTTAATTATCAGTCGATAGGATTTGGTCTGGCGATATTTGTAGCAGTCATCGTTGTCACTTCCATATTTATCAGAAAGCCGTGGTGCAACTATTTATGTCCGACAGGAACTTTGTTGGAAATCTTTAGAAAAAGGATTGTGAAATAAATATGTAGGGAAGCGGCAAGCCACGTCCGTACGTGTTAAAAAATAAGTTATCTAAAAGGTTTTGTATTGTAGAAAAAAAAGTTTATTTTTGTACCCAAAATTAAAAATTTAAAATAAAAACAGTTGTTATGAATCCAACACATATTGAACACATTGGAATAGCAGTGACAAGTTTAGAAGAATCTATTCCATTTTTTGAGCAACTCCTCGGAACCAAATGTTATAACATTGAAGAAGTTGTAGACCAAAAAGTTAAAACAGCATTTTTCAAGATAGGACAAACCAAGATAGAATTGTTGGAACCTACATCACCAGAAAGCACAATCGCATCATTCATTGAAAAGAACAACGGCAAAGGTGGGATGCACCACATCGCATTTGCAGTAGAAAACATCGAAGGTCAGTTGGCAGAAGCTGAAGCAGCTGGCATCCGTCTCATCGACAAGGCTCCTCGCGGTGGCGCTGAAGGTCTCAGCATCGCTTTCTTACACCCAAAATCAACATGCGGTGTTTTGACAGAACTCTGTGAAGACAAAAACAAATAATATAATAGTAAACAATTAAATTCCTTAATATTATGGTAATTGAACAAAAAATTCAAGAATTGTTAGATAAACGCGCTCAGGCTCGTCTCGGTGGCGGTCAGAAGCGTATTGACTCACAACATGCCAAAGGAAAATATACCGCTCGCGAACGAATCAATATGTTGCTCGACGAAGGTAGCTTTGAAGAATTTGACATGTTCTTGACACATCGTACAACTGACTTCGGTCTTGACAAACAACAATATCTCGGCGACGGCGTTGTCACTGGCTATGGTACAATCGAAGGCCGCGTTGTTTATGTCTACGCACAAGACTTCACAGTTTTCGGCGGTTCATTGTCAGAAACAATGTCAAAGAAAATCTGCAAGGTCATGGACCAAGCTATGAAAGTTGGCGCTCCTGTTATCGGTATCTGCGACTCAGGTGGTGCTCGTATCCAAGAAGGTTCAAGAAGTCTCGCAGGTTACGCAGAAATCTTCCAACGTAATATCGATGCTTCAGGTGTTATCCCACAAATCTCAGCTATCTTCGGACCTTGCGCCGGCGGTGCTGTTTACTCACCTGCATTGACCGACTTCATCTTGATGACAGAACAAAACAGCTACATGTTCTTGACAGGACCAAAAGTTGTTAAGACTGTTACAGGTGAAGACGTAAGCACAGAAGACTTAGGCGGTGCTTTAGTTCATAACCAAAAATCAGGCGTCAGCCAATTTATGGCAGCAACAGAAGAAGAAGGTCTCCAAATGATTAGAGATCTCGTCTCATACCTCCCACAAAACAATTTAGAAGAACCTCCATACAGACCAACAGAAGACCCAATCGATCGTAAAGACGACGCTTTGAATGAGATTATACCTGATAATCCAAATAAACCTTACGATATGCAACGCATCATCCACTCAATCGTTGACGATGGCAAGTTCTTAGAAGTACACAAAGACTTCGCAAGAAACTTAATCGTAGGTTTCGCTCACTTCAATGGTATGCCAGTAGGTATCGTGGCTAACAACCCAGCATTCTTCGCTGGTGTTCTCGACATCAACGCTTCACGTAAAGGTGCTCGTTTCGTTCGTTTCTGCGACGCTTTCAATATTCCAATCGTAACTTTAGTTGACGTTCCTGGTTTCTTGCCTGGTACAGTACAAGAATATGGTGGCATCATCTCTCACGGTGCTAAGATGTTGTTCGCTTATGGCGAGGCTACAGTTCCAAAAGTCACTGTAACAGTACGTAAATCTTACGGTGGTTCACACTTGGTTATGGGTTGTAAACAACTCAGAGCAGACATCAACTACGCATGGCCATCAGCAGAAATCGCAGTTATGGGTCCATCAGGCGCTGTTGAAGTCCTCGACGGTAAAGAAATCGCTGCTATCACAGATCCAGCAGAACGCGCTGAACTCGTAGCTAAGAAAGAACAAGACTATCGCAACAAATTCGCTAACCCATACGATGCAGCTAAATTCGGTTACATCGACGACGTTATCGAACCACGTAACACACGTTTCCGCATCATCAGAGCTTTACAAGCATTGGAAACAAAGAGAGATACCAATCCTCCTAAGAAACATTGTAATATCCCGCTCTAAAAAATTAAGACATGAGTACATCTAAGAAAAATAACGCTATTCAAGATGATGTCATCG
Organism: Bacteroidales bacterium; assembly: GCA_045592965.1. Classification (GTDB taxonomy): domain Bacteria; phylum Bacteroidota; class Bacteroidia; order Bacteroidales; family F082; genus Limimorpha. The sequence continues at coordinate 5,633 of JAZNVS010000131.1, forward strand.
TCGCTATAGGCTTGGCATTATCAATGTCGATGGAAGTCCATGATGAGGAGTCAGGCAAACTTACTATCAAGAGAACACAATGCCGTTATTCTCCATGGAGCTCTAAAGTTTTTGGAATGAATAATTTAAACAGATATTAATATGAAGAAATTTAAGTTCACAATCGGTGAAAACAAATATGAAGTAGAAGTACAAAGCTTCGAAGGTGACAAAGCTCAGGTTGTTGTCAACGGCGCACAATACGAAGTTGAAGTAGAGCGTGAAAAAGAAGAGGTTGTAAAACCTGTCATCGCTCCACGTCCAGCAGCAGCTCCTAAATCTGACGCTCCTCAAGCAGCATCAGGTAACGTCGACGGACATAAATCACTCGCTCCACTTCCAGGTACTATCATGCAGATCTTCGTCAACATTGGCGACCAAGTCAAACGCGGCGACAAGATTTTGATGTACGAAGCAATGAAGATGGAAAACAACTTGACAGCTGATGTAGATGGAGAAATCAAAGACATTAGAGTAAAAGTCGGCGATAACGTACTTCAAGGTGCTGTATTAGTAGTGATTGGATAATATCTTATCATACAAAATGAAAATCGCGCTCCGGTCTCCGAAGCGCGATTTTTTTATAATAAGAAGTAAAAATTATTCAAAGACTCTATATTCACTTTTTAATACGCCGTTATCATCAATCCATTCAGGGAGACAATAAGCATAGCCGCGTCCTCCATATCTCACCTTCGCCAAATCGCTGCGTCGGTTCGTTAACTTTACTAGACATTGGTTAATCTTGGCGCTGCTCTTCTCATCATCGAGGAAGATACCTGCATCCTTTGCTCTAACGAAAGCCTTGTCATAAATATCCTTGCTTAATTGTGGTTTGCCTGCTTCGTTAATGATGCCTAAAATTATACGGTCCCAATCGGAAAGTGGATAAGGTCTACGGTTTGACTCCTTCTTCCTGAATGATTTAATTTGTTTGGGTTGGTCGATACTTGTGCTGGCAGAGTTGTTTTGGCTTAACATATCTTCCAATTCATAAATTCTGTTTTCACAAAATGTTATCTTCGCAGATAACTTCCTAATCTCAGATTTGTAGTCCGAGATAAGGTCCATGATGTCTGATGTTGTTAGTGCGTTTTTTGTCATATTTTTATTTTTGAGTATTTATAATAAGCAACTGCAAAAATACAATAATATTGCTATGAATGCCTATTTTTGTTATATTTTCAACGATTTTGTTAGATATTTATATAAAACCATTATTTTTGCAAAAAAAAGAATTTATGGCACAGAAAAAAGTACCGCATACATTTGTAATAGTATTCTTCATCATCATTGTCGCTGCGATGATGACGTGGTTCGTGGAACCCGGATTTTATATCAAGGAAAATGTCGTCGTTGATGGAACGGAAACAACGGAGATGAACTTCTATTATCAAGACGAACTTCCCGCAGAATATCAAGACGAATATGATTCCGAACCTCAGACATGGCAGATATTCTCGGCTTTATTTAAAGGCTTCGAGAAACAAAGTTCAATAATAGTTTTCATTCTCATCATCGGCGGAGCGTTTTGGATCATGAATAAAAGCCACGCCATCGATATGGGAATATTCTCTTTCCTGAAATTCACGAAGAAATTAGAGAATTATAAATTATTTAAATTCCTCGGCGTCGATAATATCATCATCGTGTTGATAATGCTGCTCTTCAGTTTGTTCGGAGCGGTGTTCGGGATGAGCGAAGAATGTATCGCATTTATCATCATAATAATTCCGTTAGCAATATCGATGGGCTACGACTCCATAGTCGGAGTCTGCATGGTTTATGTGGCGGCTCATGTCGGTTTCGCCGGCGCGATATTGAATCCTTTCACTATCGGCATCGCCCAAGGAATCGCGGAAGTGCCTCTCTTCTCAGGAATAGGTTACAGAGTTTTCTGCTGGTTTGTACTTAATATAGTGCTGATAACTTTCGTCTTGCTTTATGCTAAGAAGGTAAAGAAAAATCCGAAGTCATCAATCATGTATGAAGAAGACGCTTATTGGAGAACACATAATATCGAAGGACAGCAGGAATATGAACCGATAAAATGTAAACGTGCTAGGTATGTCTATGCCGGCCTTCTTATCGCGATGACGATATTCTCTTTCTGTTATCCGACAACGACTTTAGAAGTAGGCAACGCTTCTTTTACTGCACCGATAATTCCAATACTGACAGCTTTGTTCGCGATACTCGGACCGCTTTCCATGAGAAAGACAGTACATAACTTCATATTGTTAATTTTACTTTACACTATTCTTTATCTTATAGTCGGCGTTATGGGTTACGGCTGGTATGTGATGGAGATTGCGACTTTGTTCTTAGTGATGGGAATAGCAAGTGGTTTGGCGATAGGTAAGACTGCCAACGAGATAGCTAAGCTGTTTATAGAAGGCATGAGCGATATTCTGTCGGCGGCTGTAGTGGTGGGTCTCGCGGGCGGCATCGTGATAATATTACAAGAAGGAGGCATCATCGACACTATTTTATACGGACTTTCAAAATCGATGACCGACTTAGGCAAGATAGCATCGGTAGAGATTATGTATGCAATACAGACTATTGTCAACGTCGTTATTCCATCAGGTTCGGCGAAAGCGGCGATAACGATGCCTATCATGGCGCCGTTCAGCGACTTGATAGGAGTCTGCCGTCAAGCCACGGTGATGGCGTTCCAGTTCGGCGATGGCTTTACCAATATGATAACGCCGACATCCGGAGTTCTCATCGCTGCGCTTGGAGTTGCAAGAGTGCCGTATCAGAAATGGTTCAAATGGGTTTGGAAGTTCATCCTATTGCTTATCATAATAGGAGGAATATTATTGATTCCTACAGTAACGATGAGTCTTGAAGGATTTTGACAAATTGAAAGTTGAAAGTTGAAAATTGAAAATTGAAAGTTGAAGAGGGGAAGTGGATTGAATAGAATTTAAGAATTTTGGAACTTTGGAATTATGTTTTTAAGGTTTCAGAGTTTTTTTAATTCATAATGCATAGTCAAAATAATTATGAATTGTGAATTATGAATTATGAATTGAGAACTGCGTCTCTCTTGTAGAGGCACACGGACGTGTGTCTTAAAAATTAGAATTCAGATTCAGAAAAATCTTTAGTCTTTAGACTTTTTCTTATCTTTGCAGAACTATGAAAGCTAAATCGATTGTAATATCATTCCTTATATTTTGGCAGCTTGCCGTCAATGCTCAAGAGAGAATCGATACGTTGAGTTCTAAGGCGCGGTTTGATTATGCACTGACTTTGTTTGAACAGGACAGCTTGGTGCCCGCATGCGAGAATTTCTATAAGGTTATTTATATGCTGGAGGAAGATGATTCTGTCAGATCTAAAAAGAGCAGAGGTAAACTTGTTGAGATTCTGAACGCTCATGCGATGGTGGGGCTTATATATTTGG
>JAZNVS010000132.1:0-10276 GCA_045592965.1 Bacteroidales bacterium
GTCTGTTGTCTGTTGACCGTTGACCATCTTAATGATGAAACGGTTATTGTTTACGTTGCTCATTGCTGTGAAGTGGTAGTCTTCAACCAACATATTTGTCTCGATGCCTGTGAAACGGTCTACCAAAGTGACGCTTTGGAATTTGCCGTTAGGCTCGATGCTGATTGTATAGTTACCCATTTGGTTAGCGTTGAAGCAGAGTTCAATTTCTTGTACGTCTTCGTCGCAGTTGAAGATACCATAGTTAGTTCCTTCGTTTTGTACATATACTGTAGCGATAGCATCGTTGAAGTTTTGGAGTTTGTTGAAGCCTTCACTCTTACCAGCGAGGTTGATAATGACATTGTCTTCACCTGCATTACCGGTAGCTGTGATGTTGAGTGAGTTGTTAGACTCAGATCCTCTTTTTGATACAGAAGCATTATGATTATAGGACATTGAAGGATTTTCATTTGTTGCTTGTACGAAGAAACCGTCACCAACTGGGATAGTTGTTTGTGAGTAATCGTATCCGCCTTCTGCTGTAACGATAGCAACGCCATTAACCATGTTAGTAAATGTTGCTTTTGTAATATCCATATCGAATGTGAATGGGTTGCCGACTAAGTGGAAGTTAGCGAGGTCTTTACTATTATCATATGTTAAGTTATCCCATGAATATGTAAGACCACTGTTAAGAGTACCACTTAATGTTGCTTCTTCTAATTTTTCGTATGATGCCAAGTAGCCTTCTCCTTGATTGAAGTACCACCATGACTGATCATTGTAATTATCTTTATGATTATCCCATTCTTTGTCTGCACTTCCTGCATATCTATACAAGTCGTAATTATTTCCTTGAGCAGGAACGAATGTACTTACATATGCTTCTGTGAATGGAGATGCGATAAACTGCCAGCCAGTCTTATTATTCTCGTTCCATTCTCCTTTTGGATTGACAATACCCATAGTAAATGAAGCCTTGACATTATCGCTATTATGGAACAACTGTGCGCCATCTTTGATAATGAATGAATATTCGTCGTCATTTACAATCTCGTTTGCTGTAAGAACTGCAGTGCTTTCGAGAGTTAAGCTACCGCCGTTGATAGCTAAATATTTTACATTAACCTCTGAAGAAATTGTAGCAGCAGCCTTGATTGTAACTTCAGCTGTACCATCGTTTGCAGGAACTTCACCATTGCTCCAGTTAGATGCTGTTTCCCATTTGCCATCACCTTCACCATTGTTGTTAGTAAATACTATACCACCCTTCTTGATTGTGTTTGACCAAACTGGGGCTGATTCTTGTAATTTTGTTCCAGCAACTGTTATATCATCTATAACTATACAATTACTACAATATGCATTTGTCACAAAAGCAATGTTTATATTCTTACCTTCATACGATTTTAACTGATCTTGCAATTCTTTCTTTGTCCATGTCGTTGCATATCCATATGTTTCCACAATTTGCCATTCATCATTATTATCTGAAGATAACTTAACCATTACTTTTAAAGTATTAGACCAGCTCGATCCAAAACTTCCATAAGGATTTAAGTAATAAAATTCCAACTTAGAGTTGCTGGTCCATTCAACATTGGGAGTAATTAAATATATAGCATAGTCACTACCAGAAGTTGTATTATTTGTTTTACTATACACTGCATAATTACCAGTCTTAGGATAATAATATGAAGAATAGTTATACCCAGATAATACTGTCCAATCGTAATATGTGCTAGGAATATTAGAATATACAGTCCATCCTTCCGGCAACTTTCCATCTTCAAAACCTTGCGTAAAACCTATATTTTGCTCAACCATTGTTGTCACACCATATTGGTATGTACCGTCTTCTAATTCTGCATAATCTGCATCTGTATATGACTTGCTAATACTATAAGTACCATTTTGATCTTCATCTACCAATTCAACAACACCAGTTTCTACGTTCTTTCTGTAGATGTTATACATCTGTGTATTGTTGTAAGCACCTGTCCATGTAACCTTTGCTGCACCGTATTCTTCTGCAACTGCAACATCTTTCAAAAGATTTTCTGGAGCCGTTGGTTTTTCTGTCATAACGAATTCATAGTTTGCATCTACATTATATTCTACAGTAACAGTCGCTGTTGCATCGTTGTAGCCGAATGCAGAAGCTGTAGCTGTGTAAGAACCTGCCAAAACTTCATCTGATGCATAGCTGCCATTTTCATCAGCAACTATTGTGTATGTTTGAGCTTCGCCAAATTCATCGGTACCTTCAAGTCTTATTGTAGCACCTTCTACGTTAACAGTAGCTTCAAATGAACCATAGCCTGTGACTTTGAAATAACATTCAGATGAAAGAACTGATTCTCTCTCTTCACCTTCTATTTCATGAACAGCCGCAATCTGAACACAATCGCCTAAATTATTATTATTTGTCATATTATATTCAGGATTGCTTATTCTGTATTCATTATCACTAGCACTTACAACATCTTTTACAGTACCATTGACATAAACATTATAGCTTATTGCGCCAGCTGCTTCTGTCCAGCTGATTGTTGTTTCATCACCAGGATAAAGATTTGTCTTAGAAGCTGTAACATTTGTTGGCTTGTTCAATGGTGTTACGAAAGAAAATACTTCACTTGAAGATTCACCCACTGAGTTTTTAGATTTCACCTGCCAATAATAAACTGTATTGTTTGCCAAGCCTTCAGTTTGATATGAAGTTGCAGGAGCTGACCAATCTACGACAACATCATCATCTGTTAGAGTATTTGTTGTACCGAGCAACAATTGATATTCTTCTGCGAACTTATCCAATGTCCAAGTAAGCAATGGGTTGTTTTGTTCTGTTGCTTCGTTAGCAGGAGCTGTGAGAGTTGCTGCTGCAGGAGCAGAGAGTTCGCTTGTTGAAAGATTAAGTGTGAAGTCGCCTTCAGCTGCAGCCACCAAGTAGTAAGTACCAGCAGGATAAAGCACGCGGTCTATTTGGTTAGTGCTTCTTGTCTGAGCCACGCTTCTCGATTTTGCAGAGCCGTCGGTGAGCTGGAGATCATTAATTGATAGGTTATACTGATTATAAGAGTTGTAATGACGTATACCAATATAAAGTTCAGTGCCTGTATATTCATTTAACTCTACAACAATTTCTGCAGGGGTGCTATTACTACAACTACCTTCGTAAACACTTATATAGTTATCTATGTTGTTAACATCTGTAGCAATGACGACAGAATAATTTTCAGGACAATTGTTAACAGCATTAACTTTAAATAATATTTTTGAGTTTTCAGTAATATAATATTTATTCTTTGTAATCAGATAGTTGTTAGGTCTAATAGCGCCAACACCAGATTTCCATGAATAAGATATGGCAATATAATCCTCCTTACCATATACTTTCATTGTTTCCCAATTATTACCATCACCATCTGCATCTATCAAATTGAAATCTTCTAAACTGCCATCATCAAAGTCATAGAAGAATGTTGTTGGAGCAGATGGTGCTGCAGGTTCGTTAGATACACCTTCGTAATTATTATCAGAAGAAGGACCTTCTTTCTCGCCGAAGTCTTCGTTATAGATAGCCACTATAGGGTGGGTACCTGTTACGCTTGCTGTTATAAGAGATTCTTTTGCCAAAGTGAATGTATAGACAGCGTCGCCATTGTTACCGTCATTTTCTTCATCTGGGAGGATATAGTCGTCGTGCATACCAGATGCTTTATGAGAATAAGAACCGCTTGTAAGGTTAGCTGTAATAACTTTTTCTTTAACGTCGCCGGTTGCTGGGACGTAAGCTGTTGCTGTCATAGGAACTTCTTTTGTTGTTTCATCGTATGCCACAACGATATTACCTGCTTGAGTTCCTGCGTCGCCGTTTTTGTTATAACCTACTGTGAAGTCAAAGTTATCACCTCCGGTATATTCTTCGCTGAAAGTAAAGAAACTATTTGTTGTTGTCACTGAACTGATAACAGCGCCACCTTGAGCCTTAACGTTTACAGCTTGAGGAGCGAAAGGTTTTTCAGTCCAGTATTCTCCACCTACTTTTACAGTACCGAGAGCTATGCTTTCTGGAGTTACAGTAACGGAAGGTTCAACAGCTATAGGAGTAATAGTGAAAGAAACTTTTGTTTTTATATAAGGACTATATGAATTACCTGTAAAATAGCCAGATACATTAATATTAGTAGGGTTAAAATTATTTAAGGATGAGGATGCATCACTATAAACCGTCAACACATTTTTTACACCTTCTGCATCGAAATGGACGAAAGTATTTGGACTATAATTAGGGCATTTTCCTGTTTTATCGAACATACATAACAAAAGATTACCTCCTGTATATGTAAAATCGCTAATATCAAAAGTAAAAGCACCTGTTGTAAGACTTACATTAGAATCAAAGACTTTATTTTCAGCAGGAAGATCCAACCAATCACTGTTATTATCAAAGACTGTTTTATCTGTGTTCATCAACCAAATCTCTATATTTCTATTTGCATCATATACTCCAGAGACATAAAGAGTGATATCTGAAATTACTCCCGCTAGTCCATTACTCAATTCTGACTTTGTATAAATCTGTTGTGAAACTGAATAATTATAATTTGAAGCCATTGGATTATATCCATAATTCAGCGTTCCACCTTCACCAATTGTAATAGTTTGAGTTCCTTCTGCATTAAGCACATTAAATTTCACCCCCCCTATTAAGGTTAGGAGTAACATTGTAAAAAAGATAAATTTTCTCTTCATAAGTGTTTAATTTTAATTTAAGTTGTTAATAATATTTTTTACGTTAATAAATTTCGAAAATCAACAAAAATAAAATGTAAAAATGCAATGTAACAGCCGAGAAAGCCAGTGTCTGGTAGTGTTTATGTAGTTGTAAATCAGAAATAAAATAGTTTTTCAAAAAGCGGTGCAAAGGTACAATAATTTTTTTAATTTTTGTTAAAAAAAATTAATAAAAAAAAGAGGCGAGTTACGCCTCTTAATTGTTAATTGTTAATTGTAAACCGTATCTTCACTTTCCGCTTACTTTCTTTCTGATGATGTTATAGAGTTCATCAGCATTGACGCGTATCTGTTCCATAGTGTCGCGGTCGCGGACTGTCACAGTGTTGTCTTCCAAAGTCTGGTTGTCGATGGTGACGCACAATGGTGTTCCAATAGCGTCTTGCCGTCTGTAGCGTTTTCCGATGGAGTCTTTCTCCTCATATTGGCACATGAAGTCAGGCATGAGTTGGTTCATTATCTCGCGAGCTTTCTCTGGGAGTCCGTCTTTTTTGACGAGAGGGAGTATGGCCACTTTATAAGGTGCGAGAGCTGCTGGGAACTTCATCACCACGCGTTCAGAGCCGTCGTCGAGTTTCTCTTCTGTGTAGGCATAGCTTAACATAGCGAGGAACATACGGTCGAGACCGATAGATGTCTCTATGACATAAGGAGTATAGCTTTCGTTTGTCTCTGGGTCGAAATATTGGAGTTTCTTGCCCGAATATTTAGAATGGCTTCCGAGGTCGAAGTCGGTGCGGCTGTGGATACCTTCGAGTTCTTTGAAACCGAATGGGAATTCAAACTCTATGTCGGTGGCAGCGTTTGCATAATGGGCGAGTTTCTCATGGTCGTGATAACGATATTTCTCTGCTGGGATACCTAATGAGAGATGCCAGTTGAGGCGTTCTTCTTTCCAGTGTTTGAACCATTCGAGTTCAGTGCCAGGACGTACGAAGAACTGCATCTCCATCTGTTCAAACTCTCTCATTCTGAATATAAACTGACGAGCCACGATTTCGTTACGGAAGGCTTTACCTGTCTGTGCTATGCCGAAAGGCACCTTCATTCTGCCAGTCTTTTGAATGTTGAGGTAGTTTACGAATATACCCTGTGCTGTCTCAGGACGTAAGTAAATCTCGTTAGCTCCTTCTGCCACGGAGCCCATCTGTGTAGCAAACATAAGGTTGAACTGACGTACGTCGGTCCAGTTGCGGCTGCCAGAGATAGGGCAAACGATGCCGAGGTCCTCAATGAGTTGTTTGATGCCGGCGAGGTCGTTAGCTTCCATAGCAGCATAAAGACGGTGACCTACTTCTTCAATCTCTTTCTTATAATCTAAGACGCGGGCATTAGTGCTGACGAATTGTTCTTTATCGAAAGCGTCGCCGAAACGTTTCTTAGCTTTCTCCACTTCTTTGTTAATCTTCTCTTCTATCTTAGCGATATAGTCTTCGACGAGCACGTCGGCACGATAGCGTTTCTTGCTGTCTTTGTTGTCGATCATAGGGTCGTTGAAAGCATCGACGTGACCAGAGGCTTTCCATACTGTTGGATGCATAAAGATAGCTGCATCAACGCCAACGATGTTTTCGTGCATCTGCACCATGGCTTTCCACCAATATTGACGGATGTTGTTTTTAAGTTCGACGCCATTCTGACCATAGTCATAAACAGCAGAAAGTCCGTCATAAATATCACTTGAAGGAAATACGAAACCGTATTCCTTAGCATGAGATGTTATCTTCTTGAAAAATTCTTCTTGATTCATTTTGTTTTTTATTAAAGTCAACAGACATTGTCAATTGACAATTGTTAATTGTTAATTGTTAATTGTCAATTGCTCATTGTTAATTGTCAATTGTTAATTGTTAATTGTTAATTATAAAATAAGCATCGCGTCGCCGTAGGTGAAGAAATGATATTTCTCTTCCACAGCCACCTTATAAGCTTTCATAAGGAGGTCGTAACCAGCGAAGGCTGCCACTTCCATCATCATAGGAGATTTTGGGAGATGGAAATTGGTAATGAGAGCGTCGGCGGTGTTGAAGTCGTAGTGAGGGAAGATGAATTTGTTGGTCCATCCTTTGAAAGGATTCACCTGACCTGTAATAGCCACTGCTGTCTCCAAGGCTTTGAGAGATGTCGTTCCCACTGCGAAGATTTTATTTTTCTCAGCTTTAGCGTTGTTGATGATGTCGCAGGCTTCCTGAGTTATCTCCATCTCTTCGGAGTCGGTTTTATGTTTTGTGAGGTCTTCCACTTCAATGTCGCGGAAGTTACCCACGCCGGTGTGTAGAGTAAGCTCAGCGAACACTACATCGCGGAGTTCGAGATGTTTCATAAGCGACTTGCTGAAGTGCATGCCTGCCGTTGGAGCAGCCACAGCGCCTTCGTGTTTAGCGAATACGGTCTGATAGTTTTCGGCGTCTTCTGGTTCTACTGGGCGAGCTATCTCTGGAGGCAATGGGGTGTTGCCGAGGTCGGTGATAGTTTTCTTAAATTCTTCTGGCGTTCCATCGAACAAGAAACGTAATGTTCTTCCGCGTGATGTGGTGTTGTCTATGACTTCAGCCACGAGTTCGTCGTTTTCTCCGAAGTAGAGTTTGTTACCAATACGAATCTTACGAGCCGGGTCGACGAGCACGTCCCAGAGACGGCTTTCGTGGTTTAACTCACGAAGAAGCATGACTTCTATCTTAGCACCTGTCTTTTCTTTTTCGCCATAGAGACGAGCAGGGAAAACTTTTGTGTTGTTGAGTACAAAGACATCACCTGCATTGACAAAGTTCAAAATATCTTTAAAGATAAGATGTTCGATAGAGCCATCTTTACGGTTAACGACCATCAAACGAGACTCATCTCTGTTCTTAGCAGGATAGCTAGCGATGAGATTTGAAGGAAGGTTGAATTTAAATTGTGATAACTTCATTTATAATGATTTTTATATTGAATTTTCGCGAAACGACAAATATAATACAAGAACGAAATTTTGTCAAGTGGTTTTTTCTATTTTTTTAAAATGACATTGACATCAGCCTTGACTTCAATAGGTATGATTATGTCGTTATGCAGTATCATAAAGTCAATTTCGTTTCGACAAACTCAACGACCAAGTCAAAGTCAGTGTCAATTTTCAACTTTCAACTTTCAATTTTCAATTTTCAATTTTCAATTTTCAAGTCCCCTTCTTTAATCCATCCCATCTTTCTGAATATCTCTCCGAAAATCCAAGTGAGTATTGCTGGCAGCACGAAGCAGACAAGCAATATTCCGAGCCACATATTGGTTTCTCCATCGGGCATGGCTGTTATTACTCCGAGAGGACCGACGAGGCCGCATGTTCCCATACCGGCTCCGATAGGGACATTCTCAAGTTGAAATATACATGTTGATATTGGACCGGTGATGGCTGCTACGAGAGTTGGCGGTATCCAGACGAGAGGATTTTTGATGATGTTAGGCATCTGTAACATAGAAGTTCCTAGACCTTGTGAGATGAGTCCGCCCCAACGGTTTTCTTTAAACGACATCACGGCGAAGCCTACCATCTGAGCGCAGCATCCTGCAGTGGCAGCACCAGCCGCTATTCCAGATAAGCCGATGGCTATACACAAAGCGGCGCTGCTGATAGGAAGTGTCAAGGCGACTCCAACAGATACCGACACTATTATTCCCATGATGAGAGGCCGCATCTCGGTGGCGTTCTCGATGAAACGTCCGAAAGCTTCCATAAAAGCGTTGATGCCTGGGCCTACGAACATCGCCAGAAGCACTCCGCTTATTATCACCACAGATGGAGTGACGAGGATGTCGACTTTTGTTTCTTTGGAGACTAACTTGCCAAGTTCGGTGCTTATCACAGCAGCGATGTATGCTCCGACGGGACCGCCGAGGGTGTTACCAGCAATACCGCATACTGTTGCAGAGAAGAGTACTAATGAAGGCGCATGGAGCGAATAAGCAATAGCGACGCCTATTGCGGCCCCAGTTGCCTGTTTCGCATAAGCAGCGATTTCTAACAAAATGGGGATATTGAGTTTGTCGCCTAAAGTGGTGAAGATAGTTCCTATAAGCAATGAGGCGAAGAGACCGAAAGCCATTGCTCCGAGAGCATCGAGAAAGTATGCCTTCGCCGTAATATTAACTTCTTTCTTTTTAAGAAAATCTTTGAATTTCATGATATTTTTTTAGTCAACAGACTACTGACAACAGTCAACAGTTTTTGTCCATATTCTATTCAACAAAATTGCATATTCAAGATTTGTTGTCCGTTGCCTGTAGTCATTTATTAATCTGTTTGACGAATCTCTCATACCAATCTTCACCGAAACGACGGATCATAGGGCCTTTGAGGAATTTATACAAGGGGATTCCTTCTTTCTCGCCTTTTCTCTTTGCGGGAACACATACGCTCCATTCATGGTAATTGACATAAATGAAACCGTTTTTCTCTTCAAGACGGATTGGATAAAGATGACAGCTTATAGGTTTCCAGAAATCTATCTTACCTTCGAGATATGCTTTCTCGATAGCACATAAAGCAGTGCCATTTTCATGAAAATAAACGAAGGCACATTCCTCACCATTGATAAGACGTGTCACGAGAGCGCCTTTTTCGTCATAGTCGTAAACGTCGTCATTCTCAACAGCCTCAATTCCTTCCGGACGCATATAAGGTTTTATCTCTTCTATATATTCCTCAATAAGTCCGACTTCATCAGGCTCGAGAGGAGCACCGGCATCACCAGCAATACAACATTCGCCTTTGCATCTTGCAAGATGACAGCAGAAACGAGCATTGATGAACTCGTCAGATACTATAACGTTATCAACTATTATCATATCAAATCATCTTTAAAATTCATTCTTGATTGAGAGTGCAAAATTACATTTTTTCGAGGATAAAATACTATTTTTAATATTAAAGTTTAGCCACTTATTCAACCTGTTTCTGTTTAGAAGATACACTGAATTAATCCTGCTATCAAGAGAACTATCATCATGACAATCACGAATGCATGTTTATATTAATCAAAACGTAATAGGAACTAACATTTTTGTTCTTACTTCCTTATCACTATTTTTTCCAGGTTTCCACTTTGGCATTGAATTAATAACTCTAACTGCTTCTTCATCGCATCCACTACCGAGACTTCTCATAACTTTAACATCACTTAAAGAACCATCTTTTTCATAATTGTAATTTTTTATTGGTTTAACACATCCAAGAGTAATAATAATTATCAATAAGAGCAATAATAGAATTAAATTCTATAAAAAAGAGGGCTACCATTTCTGGCAGCCCTCTCGAGTTTTTAAAATCCTAGGATTCTAAATTTATTTGACAACTGTCACGCGTTCTGTTGCTACGCCGTTTTCTGTAACGATGCGTACCATGTAAACGCCGCCTTCGTATTCTGACATGTTGATGACCTTGTTGTCTGTGTCGACTGACTGGTCATACATGACTTGTCCTAATGCGTTGGTGATGACTATTCTTGTCATGCCTTCT